>NZ_JBBIAA010000006.1:37417-145580 GCF_037482545.1 Pseudokineococcus basanitobsidens
CAGCCGTCGACCCGACGACGGGTCGAAGAGGTGCACCCGGTCGGCCCGGGCGGAGACGAGGACCCGCTCCCCTCGCCCGTACTGCTGGTCGGGGTCGGTCTGCACGACGACACCGCCGTCCACGCCCGGGACGTCGAGCGTGGCCAGCCCGAACTCGAGGAGGTGCTCGAAGACCCGTACCCGGGCCTCGACCCCGCCGGCGCCGGCCCCACGGCCCTCCCCCGCGCCCTCGCCGGGGCCCCGGTCGTCGACCCGCTCGAGGCGAGCGTCCTGCGGGCGCAGCCCCACCGTGACGCGGTCGCCGTCCGCCACGTCGGCGGCCACGGTCGGGAGCCGGCCCGTGCGCGAGGACCCCGCCTCGCCGAGCACCACCTCCGCGGCCGACCCGCTGCCGACGACCACGCCCTCCACGAGGTTGATCTTCGGCTCGCCGACGAAGTCGGCCACGAAGAGGTTGGCGGGGTCGTCGTAGACCTCGTCCGGCGTCCCGAGCTGCTGGATGACGCCGCCGTCCATGACCGCCATCCGGTCGGCGAGGCTGAGGGCCTCGAGCTGGTCATGCGTGACGACGATGGTGGTGTAGCCCGACTCCCGCTGGAGCAGCTTGAGCTCGCGCCGGACGCGCTGACGCTGGGCGGCGTCGAGGTGCGACAGCGGCTCGTCCAGCAGCAGCACCGGTGGGTTGCGCACCAGCGCCCGGGCGAGGGCCACGCGCTGCTTCTGCCCGCTGGACAGCCCGGCCGGACGCAGGTCGAGCAGGTCCGTCATCTCCAGCCGCTCGGCGATCGCCTCGACGCGGGCGACCGCGTCCTTCGCCTTGCGGGCCTTCAACCCGTACGCCAGGTTCTCGCGGACGTTCAGCGGAGGGTACAGCGCGTAGCTCTCGAAGCCGACGCCGACGTCCCGCTTGCCCGGGGGCAGGTCGGCGATCGAGCGGTCCCCGACGAGGATCTCGCCCGACGTGACCGTCTCGAGCCCGGCGACCATCCGCAGGGTCGTGGTCTTCCCGCAGCCCGAGGGCCCGAGGAGGGCGACCAGCTCGCCGGGGCGGATCTCCATGTCCAGGCCCTTGACCGCCTCGAAGGGCTCGCGCCCGCGCGCCGAGTACACCTTGCGGAGCGACCTCAGGGTGAGGCCCTTCGGCTCCGCCGCACCGGTGGCCCGCGGGCGGGTGTCGGTCTGGCTCATCGCTGCTCCTCCTTGCCGATGCCGGCGCCGGCCGGGACCGCACCGACCGCCGTCGTCCCCAGGGCGGGGGTGTCCTCGTCCGGGGCGCCGGCCGCGAAGACGTGGACCCGCCGCCGCGGGATGGCCAGGCGTACGGCGTCCCCCTCGGCGAGGGGCGCCTCCGACTCGTCCACGGCGATGAGGTGGTGCCCCCCGCCGAGGTCGACCTCGAGCTCCACGGCCCGACCCAGCCGCTCGGCCAGGCGGACCCTGCCCTCCACCTGGAGGACCTCGACGTCGGCGGACTCCTGCAGCACCAGCTGGCCGCGGTCGAGGCTCTCCCCGGCGACGTCCTCGCCGGGGACGAGGGTGAGGTCCCTCGGGCGCAGACCCAGCCGTGCCCGGTCGCCCGCCCGCAGGTCGAGCCCGCGCGGCACCGGGAGACGCACGCCGCCGCCCGCCGCCACAAGGTCGCCGTCGTCGACGACGGCCTCGAGGAGGTTGATCTCCGGCTGACCGAGCGCCTTGGCCACGAACGAGTCCACCGGGTGGTGCCACACCTCCTCGGGGGTCCCGACCTGGACCAGGCGCCCCTCGCGGAGCACCGCGATGCGATCGCCCAGCGCCAACGCCTCCTGGTAGTCGTGCGTGACGTACAGCGACGTCGTGTTGGACATGGACCCGAGCTGCTTGAGCTCGGCGCGCATCGCCGCGCGGAGCTTGGCGTCCAGGTGGGACAGCGGTTCGTCCAGCAGGTAGGCGTCCGCCGGACGCACGAGCACCCGGCCGAGGGCCACGCGCTGGCGCTGGCCGTTGGACAGCTCCCGGGGGAAACGCTCGAGCAGGTGGTTGATGCCCAGCGTCGTCGTCACCGCCTCGATCCGCGTCTGCTGCTCGCCGGCCGAGTAGGTGCCCGTCCGCCCCGAGCGCAGGGGCGACGCGAGGTTCTCCGAGACCGTGCGCTGCGGGTAGAGGGCGTAGCTCTCGAAGGCCATGGCCACCCTGCGGTGGTAGGGCTGGACGCCCGCCATGTCCCTCCCGCCGATGGACACGGAGCCGCCGTCGATCTCCACGAGCCCCGCCACCGCCTTCAGGGTGGTCGTCTTGCCCGCGCCGGACGGCCCGAGCACGACGAAGAACTCGCCGTCGGCGACGTCGAGGCTGAGGTCCACGACACCGCGCTTCTTCCCGTAGGCCTTGGTGACCCCCGTGACCGTGACGCCGGCCATCAGCTCTTCACCGCCCCGAAGGAGAGCCCGCGGACGAGGTAGCGCTGGATCGTGAGGGCCAGCACGAGGGGCGGCAGCGCCCCGATGAGGGCCGCCGCGGCGGTGAGGTTGTAGTACGCCTGCCCCCCGCCGCCGAGGTAGCGGGCGACGGCGACCGTGATCGTGCCGTTGGTCCCTCCGGTGAGGATCAGCGGGAAGATGTAGCTGTTCCAGGCGAAGATGAAGGCGAGCAGCGCGGCCGCGGCGATGCCGGGGCGCACCAGCGGCAGCGCCACCATCACGAAGGCCCGTCGCCGCGTGTAGCCGTCGAGCAGCGCGGCCTGCTCGAGGTCCTCGGGGAGGTCCTCGAAGTAGGAGCGCAGGATCCAGATCACCAGCGGCATCGTCACCAGCTGCAGGACCCAGATGAGGCCCAGCTTCGTGTCGAAGAGCCCGATCTGGTTGTAGATGACGAAGAGCGGCACGATGACCATGAGCTCGGGCGCGAAGCGGAAGGACAAGATCGTGAACATCAGGTCGTCCGACCCGCGGAACCGCCAGCGCCCGGCGGCGTACGCCGCGGGGATCCCGATGACGAGCGAGACGAGGACGGCTCCCCCGCAGGACAGCACGCTGGAGAGCAGCGCCGACAGGAAGTTGACGCTGGTCAGCCGCGTGCCCTCGTCCGAGAGCACGGTCGCGAAGTTCTCGAGCGTCGGGGAGAACGCGAAGTAGGTGCTGGTCTGCTGCGCGCTCGTCTTCAGCGACAGCAGCACCAGCCACAGCAGCGGGAAGAGCGAGAAGACGAACCAGAGCACCAGCAGCACGTCTGCGCCGACCGCCGTAGGGGTCAGCCGTCGCTGGCCCGGCATGAGCTCGCTGGCCACGTCAGTCCTCCGCTCCCGCAGCACGTCGCTGCGCCTTGCCGAGCACGCTCACGAGGTAGCGCGCGGTGATGAAGACCAGGGCCCAGAGCAAGAACATGTACGTCGCACCCAGGGAGTAGTTCGAGAAGACGATCGAGTTCTGGAAGGCCGCGATCTGCAGCGTGGTGGTGGTCGTGCCCGGGCCGCCCGCCGTGAGCACGTACACGTGGTCGAAGATCTTCAGGCAGTCCATGAAGCGGAAGATCACCGCGACGAGGATGTACGGCCACATCATGGGGAGCATCAGCCGCCGGAACATGTAGAACCACCCGGCGCCGTCCACGGCGGAGGCCTCGAACGGCTCCCGCGGCAGGGAGCGGACGCCCGCGAGCACGAGGATGGCCACGAAGGGGGTGAAGATCCAGACGTCGACGAGGATCACCGAGAACAGGGCCGTCGAGCTCCCCAGCCAGTCGAAGGACCCGAGCCCGAGCAGGTAGTTGAGGACGCCGAACTGCGAGTTGAACATCAGCCGCCACAGGACGCCGGCGATGGCCGGCGCGATCATCAGCGGGAGGATCAGCACCTTCTCGAAGATCGAGCCGATGCGGCTCGCCCGGTACAGCAGCAGGGCGATGCCGACCCCGAGGACGGTCTCCACCGCCGTCGTGACGACCGCGTAGATCGCGGTGGTCCGCACCGCGCCCCAGAAGGTGGCGCTGGTCAGCACCTGCTGGAAGTTCTGCAGGCCCACGACGCTGACGTTGCCCGTGTTGCGCGCCGCGTAGTCCAGGAGCGTGTACCAGGCGGACAGCACGAAGGGGTAGAGGATGAAGACGGTGACGAGCAGGGCGGGGACGGCGAGGAAGTAGGGCCACAGCCGCCGGCGCCAGGCGGGGACCGCCGGGAGGTCGCCCGGAGGACGTCCGGGCTGGTCCTGCCTCGTCGTCCGCTCGGTCGTCGTGGTCGCCACGGGGTCAGCCCCCCTGGTTCACGGCGGTCGTGCTGCGGTCCGCCAGCGCGTCCATCTCGCTCTGGGCGTCGGCCCCGTTGTAGATGTTCTGCAGCGAGGTGGCCCAGTCCTCCGTGGTCTGGAAGAAGGCCTGCTGCGGCGTGAACTGGATGGTGGTCGAGTCGATGACTTTCTCGAAGGTCTCCTGGTAGCCCGGGAAGGTGTCGAGCGTCTGCACGAACGAGTCGTTGAAGACGGACTGGCGCACCGGGTCGGCGAAGGCGCCCTGCTGCACGGCCTTGTTCATCGCCTCCTTGCCGGTGGCCCACTGCATGAACAGCCAGGCCGCGAGCTTCTTCTTCGACGCGGAGTTCATGCCCCACGACCACGTCCACAGGTTCGTGGCGTAGCTGCCGTCGGGGCCTGCGGGCCCGGGGTGCCAGGCGAGGTTGCCGGCCTCCGCGCTCGCGCCCGGCTGGTTCTGCGGGTACGTCGCCGAGTCCGCGTCGAAGACCATCGCCGCGCTCCCGTTCCCGAGGTCGCGGGTGCAGTCCGGGTACTCGTACGAGGTCCAGTTGGCCGGTCCCGCGTTCTTGGCCAGGTCCGCCCACTTCTGCGTGAAGGCGACAGCCTCCGGGCTGTTCATGGCCGCCGTCAGCTCGCCGCCCGACGAGGTGTAGTCCTTCGCCCCCTCGCGCGTGTACTGGGTCATGTACCCGGGATGGATGGTCGCCCAGGACTTCGACCCGCGGAAGGCGATGCCGTAGCGGCCGGAGCTGCGGTCGGTGAGGTCGGTGGCCAGCTGGACCAGCTCGTCGAAGGTCTCCGCCGGCTGCACGCCACGCTCGTCGAAGAGCCGCTTGTTGTAGGCGATGACGTTGGTCTCGAAGCCCCACGGCAGCGCCCACTGACCGCCGGTGCCGATCGGGCTCCCGGTCGTGAAGTCCCACTGCGTGGCCTTGCGCAGCCCCTCGTAGATGTCCTCGAAGTCGTAGTCGCCGTTGGTGGCGGACTCGTTCTGGATCCAGGGGCCGAGGTCCTCCATCCATCCGGGCGGGCCGTAGGTCCAGATGAAGTAGGCCCCCGTCATGAAGACGTCGTAGTTGCCGCCCTGGCCCTGCAGCTCGGTGTTCAGCCGGGTGAAGTAGTCCGCCTCGGGCACGAGCTCGGGCTTGACCTCGATGCCCGTGAGCTCGGTGAACTCCCCGAGCAGCGGCTGGAAGCTCTGCTGGTACGGGTGGGGCGTCTGGAGGACGTTGATCGTCGTCCCGGAGGCCTTCTTCCAGTCGAAGGCACCGCTCACCTCGTCGGCCGCGCTCCCGGCCGTCGTGCTCGAGGTGCCGGTCCCGGTGCCGACGCCGCAGGCGCCCAGCAACGGGACGCTGCCGATCCCGGCACCGGCGAGGCCGAGCGACTTGAGGATGCTGCGGCGGCTGTGGTCGCGGCCGTGGGAGGAGCTGGCGTTCATCAGCAGACCCTTCTGGGTACGGGTGGCACCGGGGTGGGCGGTGGGAGGAGCCCGGGGTGGGCGGTGGGAGGAGCCCGGGGTGGGCGGTGGGAGGCCCGGGGTGGGCGGTGGGGAGGGGCACGCGGCGCGCCGGCGCGCCGCGTGCTGAGGACGTCGGGGGAGGCGACGGGTGGGACGAGGAGCCCCGCAGGCTCAGGCCTGCGCGGGGCCGTCCGGCAGCAGGCTGACCTTGACCGAGCGCGAGGAGTCGGCGACGAGGTCGAGGCCCTGCTGGAACTTCGAGATCGGGAGCTGGTGCGAGCAGATCTCGTCCATGGGCAGCACCCCGGACTCGATCATCGAGATGGCCGCGGGCCAGGTGTACGGCCCGAGGTGGGCGCCGAGGACGTCGAGCTCCTTGTCGTCGCTGATGATCGACCAGTCGACGGCGACGGCCTCCTTGAAGACCGAGTACTCGACGTAGGTCCCGCACTTGCGCAGCAGGTTGAGGCCCTGCCCCACGGCGGAGGGGTGGCCCGTGCCCTCGATGTACACGTCGGCGCCGTAGCCGTCGGTCAGGCCGCGCACGACCTCGAGAGGGTCCTCCTCCGCGATGTTGACCACGACGTCGGCGCCGCACCGCTTCGCGAGGTCCAGCTTGGCCGGCACCGCGTCGAGCGCCACCACGTGCGCGGGCGACTTCGCCCGGGCCCCGGCGACCATCCCGAGCCCGATCGGCCCGCACCCGGCGACGACGACGACGTCCCCGAACTGGATGCCCGCCCGCTCCACGGCGTGCAGCGAGCACGCGAGCGGCTCGGCGAAGGCCGCGTGCTGGGGCGGGATGGACGGGTCCACCTTGTGGACCCGGGCGTTCGCGGGGAAGACCATGTACTCGGCCATCGCCCCGGGGGTCGCGCGCTTGAAGCCGAACATCACGTGCGGCGCGCACATGTTGTACTGCCCGCGGAGGCAGTACCGGCACGTGCCGCAGGGGACGATCTGCTCGGCGACGACGCGGTCGCCGACCTCGACGCCCCACCGGGCGGAGGCCTCCTCGTCGATCTCGGTCACCTCGCCGACGAACTCGTGACCGGGGACGACCTCCGTCTCGGCCCAGGCGGGCCTGTCGTCGTCGCCCCAGAACTTCGCGGCGCCGTGGTAGCACTTGAGGTCGCTCGCGCAGATGCCGACGGCCTGGACCCGGACGAGCGCCTCCCCGGGCCCCGCGGTCGGGACGGGCAGCTCCGTGAGCCGGTAGTCCTCGGGGCCGTGGCACACGACCGCCTGCATGGTCTTCTCGCTCACCGTGGGCTCCTCACCGCGTCGCTGCGTCGTCGCCGGCCCGCCGTGCGGACCCGTCGGCTCCGGGGCCGACGGGACGACGCTAGGACAGCGCAGCACGCTTGTCCAGCACACGTGTGCAGCGAAGCGTCTCCGCGCGGCCCCGCTAGTCTCGGCGACATCCTGCCGGGGCACGGCCGCACAGGCCGGGCGCTACGGCGGGGCCCGGCCGGGCTCCGCCCGCCGCGGAGCACCGGACCGACGGCAGCCTGCGGTGCTTCCCACGCCCGCGGCGGGAAGGTGGACCGATGAGCAGCGACGTCGACCCCGCGCCCGCACCGCTGTCCCCCCGCGACGACGGCGCCTCGAGCCGCTTCTCCCCCGACCTCATGTACGCCGCGGCGCAGATGTACTACCTGCAGGACGCGACACAGGCGCAGGTCTCCGCACGGCTCGGGACGAGCCGGGCGACGGTCAGCCGGCTGCTCTCCGAGGCGCGGCGCCAGGGCATCGTCCGCATCGAGGTCGTGCCGCCGGCCACGGCCGACGACGGCGACGTCGCAGCGCGCCTGGCCGCGGCGCTCGGCCTCCGGGGGGTCCACCTGGGCTCGGACAGCCGTGGCGAGCGGGGACCCGACCTCGGGGTGACGCTCGGCCCGGTGGTCGCCCGCGTCCTCGCGAGCACAGGCCTCCAGCCGGGCGACGTCCTGCTCGTCTCCTCCGGCCGCAGCACCTACGAGGTGTCGCAGGCCGAGCTCCCGCACCTGCCCGGCGTGCGGGTCGCGCCGACCGTGGGCGGGACCGACCAGGTCGACGCCTGGTACCAGACCAACGAGGCGACGCGCCGGGTGGCCGAGCGGCTCGGCGCCACGCCGCTCTTCCTCTTCGCCCCCGCCCTGCCGGGTCAGGGCCTCTACGAGGAGCTCCTCGACGACCCGGGCACCCGCCGCGTCCTCACCGCCTGGGACGAGGCCCGCGTCGCGATCGTGGGCGTCGGAGCCCCTCCGCGGACGCGGACATCCCTCGCCTCCTTCGTCGACCGCGGCGACCCCGTCCTCATGGGGGCGTCCGGGGACGTCTGCAACCGGTTCTTCGACGAGGAGGGGCGACCGGTCCCCTTCCGCGGGGCCGAACGCCTGGTGGCCACGACGTTGGAGCACCTGCGCCGGCTGGAGCGCTGCATCGCCGTGGCGGTGGGCTCGGAGAAGGTGCCGAGCCTGCTCGCGGCCGCCCGGGCAGGCCTTATCACGGACCTCGTCACGGACCCCCCCACCGCTCGCGCGCTCCTCGCCGCCGCGCACGCGTCGTCGGGCTGAGCCGGCGGACCTGCGCGTCTGGGAAGATCGGTCCATGCCCGACGCGCGCGCCCCGCAGGTCCCCGACAAGCCCTCCCTCGACGGACTCGAGGAGCGCTGGGCGTCCGTCTGGGAGGCTCAGGGGACCTACCGCTTCGCCCCGGACGGCCGGACGCCGGCCCGCGAGGACGTCTTCTCGATCGACACCCCGCCCCCGACGGCGTCGGGCTCGCTGCACGTCGGGCACGTCTTCTCCTACACGCACACCGACCTCGTCGCCCGCTTCCGGCGGATGCGGGGCGACCAGGTCTTCTACCCCATCGGATGGGACGACAACGGCCTGCCGACCGAGCGCCGGGTGCAGAACTACTTCGGGGTGCGCTGCGACCCCTCGCTCCCCCACGACCCCGACTTCGAGCCGCCCCAGCGGGGCGGCGAGGGCAGGAGCGTGCGGGCCGCCGACCAGGTGCCCGTCGACCGCCGCACCTTCACCCGGCTGTGCGGGGAGCTGACGGCCGAGGACGAGAAGGCCTTCGAGGCCCTCTTCCGTCGCCTCGGGCTCTCCGTGGACTGGACGCAGCAGTACACGACGATCGGGGACCGCGCCCGCGCCGTCTCCCAGCAGGCCTTCCTGGAGAGCCTCGAGCGCGGGGAGGCCTACCAGGCGCAGGCGCCGGGCCTGTGGGACGTCACCTTCCAGACCGCCGTGGCGCAGGCCGAGCTCGAGGCGCGCGACTACCCGGGCGCCTACCACCGGGTCGCCTTCTCGCGCACCGACTCCGGAGAGCCGCTGGTCGTCGAGACGACCCGCCCCGAGCTGGTCCCCGCCGTCGTGGCGCTCGTCGCCCACCCCGACGACGAGCGCTACCAGCCGCTGTTCGGCACCACCGTGCGCTCACCGCTGTTCGACGTCGAGGTGCCCGTCCTCGCCCACCCGGCCGCGGAGCCGGACAAGGGCGCCGGCATCGCCATGTGCTGCACCTTCGGCGACCTCACCGACGTGCAGTGGTGGCGCGACCTGCGGCTGCCCACCCGCCCGGTCGTGGGCCGCGACGGCCGCCTGCTGCGGGAGACGCCGTCGTGGCTCGCCACCGACGCCGGTCGCGCCGTCTACGCCGACCTCGCGGGGAAGACGGCGTTCTCGGCGCGCGAGGCGGTCGTGGCGGCACTGCGCCGCTCCGGCGACCTCGACGGCGAGCCCGTCCCGACCCAGCGCAAGGCCAACTTCTTCGAGAAGGGCGACAAGCCGCTCGAGATCGTCACGAGCCGGCAGTGGTACCTGCGCAACGGCGGCCGCGACGCCGACCTGCGGCAGGCGCTGCTGGACCGCGGTGCCGAGCTCGACTTCCACCCGTCGTTCATGCGGGTGCGCTACGAGAACTGGGTGGGCGGTCTGACCGGCGACTGGCTGATCAGCCGCCAGCGCTCCTACGGCGTCCCCCTCCCCGTCTGGTACCCGCTCGGCGAGGACGGCGAGCCCCGTCACGACGCGCCGATCACCCCCGACGTCGCCGACCTGCCCGTCGACCCGTCGTCCGACGCGCCGGCCGGCTACGAGGAGTCCCGGCGGGGCGCGCCGGGCGGGTTCGTCGGCGAGACCGACGTCATGGACACGTGGGCGACGTCGTCGCTGAGCCCGCAGATCGCCGGCGGCTGGGGCCACCACGGCGGCGACGCCGACCTCTGGGCGGGGGTGGCGCCCTACGACCTGCGCCCGCAGGGGCAGGACATCATCCGCACCTGGCTGTTCTCCACGGTCGTGCGTGCCCACCTGCAGGACGACGCGCTGCCGTGGCGGGACGCCGCCATCAGCGGCTGGATCCTGGACCCCGACCGCAAGAAGATGAGCAAGTCCAAGGGCAACGTCGTCACGCCCGTGGACCTGCTCGAGAAGCACGGCAGCGACGCCGTCCGGTACTGGGCGGCCTCGGCGCGGCTGGGCTCGGACGCCACCTTCGACGAGGCCCAGATGAAGGTCGGCCGTCGCCTCGCGATCAAGGTGCTCAACGCGAGCAGGTTCGTCCTCGGGTTCGGCGCGGCACCGGTCGACGACGTGGCCGAGCCGCTGGACCGGGCAATGCTCGCAGGGCTCGCGGACGTCGTCGAGGAGGCCACCGCCGCGCTCGAGGCGTACGACCACCAGCGCGCGCTCGCCGTCACGGAGACCTTCTTCTGGCGCTTCTGCGACGACTACCTCGAGCTCGTCAAGGACCGCGCCTACGCGGGCGGCGAGGCGGACGCCGGGGCGGGCGCCCGCTCGGCGCGGGCCGCGCTGTCGAGCGCGCTCGACGTGCTCCTGCGCCTGCTCGCGCCGTTCCTGCCGTTCGCCACGGAGGAGGTGTGGTCCTGGTCGCACGACCCCGCCGACGGGGGGGACGGCCGCTCGGTGCACCGCGCCACCTGGCCGGACGCCGCACCGCTGCGCGCCGTCGCGGGCGACGCGGACCCCCGCGTGCTCGCCGTCGTCGCGGGCGCCCTCGCCGGCGTCCGCAAGGCCAAGTCGCAGGCCAAGGTCTCGCAGCGCACCGAGGCCGTGCGGGCCCTGGTCACGGCCCCGTCGGCCGACCTGGCGCTCCTGCGGCCGGCGGCCGACGACCTGCGCGGTGCCGGACGCGTCGGCGACCTCGACCTCGCCGAGGGCGGCGACGAGCTCGTCGTCTCCGACGTGGAGCTCGCCACCGCCGACGCCTGAGCGTCGCCGGCTTCGGCGACGTCCGCGACGGCCCGCTCCAGCGGCACGACGGGGCCGTCGTCGCGCCGCCACGCCGTGCTCACCGCCCTGCTGCGACGCACGCGGACCGGGACCGCACGGGCGGCCCGGTGGACGGACGGAGGAGATGCGGTGCTCGAGGGGTTCACCGACGAGCGGGTCGAGGTCGCGGACGGCGTCGTCCTCCGGGTCCGGGTCGGTGGCGAGGGACCGCCCGTCGTGCTCCTGCACGGCCACCCGCGCACGCACGCCACCTGGTACCGGGTCGCGCCGCTGCTCGTGGCCGCCGGCTCCCGGGTGGTGTTGCCCGACCTGCGGGGCTACGGGGCGTCGACGGCGCCCGCGCCGCGGGCCGACCACGCCCAGGCGTCGAAGCGGGCGATGGCGGCGGACGTCGTGGCGCTCCTGCGCTCCCTCGGCCACGAGAGCTTCGCCGTCGTCGGGCACGACCGCGGCTCCTACGTCGCCCTGCGCTGCGCCCTCGACCACCCCGGGGCCGTGGCCCGCCTCACGGTGGTGGACGGCGTCCCGATCGGCGAGGCCCTGCGTCGCGCCGACGCGAGGTTCGCCGAGGCGTGGTGGCACTGGTTCTTCTACGCCCGCCCGGACCTGCCGGAGCGGGCGATCGACGCGGACGTCGACGCCTGGTACCGGCTCGACGGACGGGCCCGCGCGCAGATGGGCGAGGCCTTCGACGACGTCCGTGCGGCGCTGCACCGGCCGGAGGTCGTCCGGGCGATGCTCGAGGACTACCGCGCCGGCCTCGGGGTCGACCGTGCGCACGACGACGCCGACCGCAGCGCCGGCCGCACGGTGGCGTGCCCCGTCCAGGTGCTGTGGTCGGCGCGCGACGACCTGGTGGACCTGTACGGCGACGTCCTCGCGGTCTGGCGCCCCTGGGTGTCGGGCGCCCTCACGGGTGCCCCCGTCGAGAGCGGGCACCACGTGGCGGAGGAGGCCCCGGAGGAGCTCGCCCGGCTCCTGCTCGAGCACCTGCGGGGCTGAGGACCGCCCGCAGGCCGGGCGCCGGGCTCCTCGGGCTCGGGCTCAGGCGCTCTTCTCGCGCCGTTCGCGCTTGCGGGGCACCGCCGCGCCGCTGCGCGGGACGAGGGTCGGCAGCACGTTCTCGCGCACGACCTCGTGGGTGATGACGACGCGGGCGACGTCCTCGCGGGAGGGGATGTCGAACATCACCGGCATCAGCACCTCCTCCATGATGGCGCGCAGCCCACGGGCGCCCGTGCCGCGCAGGATCGCCTGCTCGGCGACCGCGCGGACGGCGTCCTCCGTGAACTCGAGCTCCACGCCGTCGATGTCGAACATCCGCTGGTACTGGCGGACCAGCGCGTTGCGCGGCTCGGTGAGGATCTTCACGAGGGCGTCGGCGTCGAGCTTGCTCACCGTCGTGATGACCGGCAGGCGCCCGATGAACTCGGGGATCAGCCCGAACTTGGTGAGGTCCTCGGGCATGACCTGCCCGAAGACGTCGACGTCCTCGTTCTTCGTGTGCAGCTGCGCGCCGAAGCCCACCCCGCCCCGGCCGACGCGCCCGGCGATGATCTCCTCGAGGCCCGCGAACGCGCCGCCGACGACGAACAGCACGTTGGACGTGTCGATCTGGATGAACTCCTGGTGCGGGTGCTTGCGGCCGCCCTGCGGCGGCACCGACGCCGTCGTGCCCTCGAGGATCTTCAGCAGCGCCTGCTGCACGCCCTCGCCGGAGACGTCGCGCGTGATCGACGGGTTCTCGCTCTTGCGGGCGATCTTGTCGACCTCGTCGATGTAGATGATCCCCTGCTCGGCCTTCTTGACGTCGTAGTCCGCCGCCTGGATGAGCTTCAGCAGGATGTTCTCGACGTCCTCGCCGACGTAGCCGGCCTCGGTGAGCGCGGTGGCGTCCGCGATCGCGAAGGGGACGTTCAGCATCCGCGCCAGCGTCTGGGCCAGGTACGTCTTGCCGGTGCCGGTGGGGCCGATGAGGAGGATGTTCGACTTCGCGAGCTCGACCGCGTCGTCGCGGGAGCTGCCGGCCGGGGGCGCGGCCTGCACGCGCTTGTAGTGGTTGTAGACCGCCACCGACAACGCCTTCTTGGCGCCGTCCTGGCCGACGATGAACTCCTCGAGGAAGTCGAAGATCTCCCGCGGCTTGGGCAGCTCGACCAGCCCGAGCTCGCTGGCCTCCGCGAGCTCCTCCTCGATGATCTCGTTGCAGAGGTCGATGCACTCGTCGCAGATGTAGACGCCGGGACCGGCGATGAGCTTCTTGACCTGCTTCTGGCTCTTCCCGCAGAAGGAGCACTTCAGCAGGTCGCCACCGTCCCCGATGCGCGCCACGGCCCTGCTCCCTCCAGCTCGCCCGCCGGCGT
This sequence comes from Pseudokineococcus basanitobsidens, assembly GCF_037482545.1. NCBI lineage: Bacteria > Bacillati > Actinomycetota > Actinomycetes > Kineosporiales > Kineosporiaceae > Pseudokineococcus > Pseudokineococcus basanitobsidens. Next base: position 50,713 of record NZ_JBBIAA010000006.1, read on the forward strand.
CCGCCGGGGGCTTGTCCATCACACACCACGCAGGTGCCCCTGTCAGGGCCGACGCACCGCGGTCGCGCCCGTGAGGCGTCCCCCACCGTGCCAGCCGGCGGCGGGACGCCGCCGCCCGGGTCCCTCGGGGGCACCCGGGCGGCGGAGCCGGCTCAGGCCGGGATCTGCACGTTCCCCTTGCGGCTGGGCAGGATCTGGTCCACGAGGCCGTAGTCCAGCGCCTGCGGCGCCGTGAGGATCTTGTCGCGTTCGATGTCGAGCCGGACCTGCTCGACGTCGCGCTTGCTGTGGAAGGCCGTCGTCTCCTCCAGCCAGGTCCGCATGCGCAGCGCCTCGGCCGCGTGGATCTCGATGTCCGAGGCCTGCGCGTAGTCACCGCTGGAGAGCGCGGGCTGGTGGATGAGGACCCGCGCGTTCGGCAGCGCCAGGCGCTTGCCCGGTGCCCCGGCCGCGAGGATCACGGCCGCCGCCGAGGCCGCCTGCCCGAGGCAGACGGTCTGGATGTCCGGCTTGACGTACTGCATCGTGTCGTAGATCGCCGTCAGCGCCGTGAAGGAGCCGCCCGGCGAGTTGATGTACATGACGATGTCCCGGTCCGGGTCCATGGACTCGAGCACGAGGATCTGCGCCATGACGTCGTCGGCGGACGCGTCGTCCACCTGCACCCCGAGGAAGATGACGCGGTCCTCGAAGAGCTTGTTGTAGGGGTCCTGCCGCTTGAAGCCGTAGGCCGTGCGCTCCTCGAACTGCGGGAGGATGTACCGGCTGCTCGGTCCCTGGGGGGCCAGGCCGCCGACGCGCTGGGCGTGGCCGCCCGGTGCCTGCGTCTGCTGCTCGCTCATGGGGTGGGCCTCCTCAGCTCGTGCCGCCGCCGCCGCGGACGTCCGCGGCGTGGGCCTCGACGTGGTCGATGAAGCCGTACTCGAGCGCCTCGGCGGCGGTGAACCAGCGGTCGCGGTCGTTGTCGAGGTTGATCTGCTCGACCGACTTGCCCGTCTGCTCCGCCGTCAGCTCGCTCAGCGTGCGCTTCATGTTGTTGATGAGCTCGGCCTGGATGCGGATGTCGCTCACCGTGCCGCCGAAGCCGCCGGAGGGCTGGTGCATCATGATCCGCGCGTGCGGCGTCGCGTAGCGCTTGCCCTTCGCCCCCGAGGAGAGCAGGAACTGCCCCATCGAGGCGGCGAGGCCCATGCCGTACGTCGCCACGTCGGGGTTGACGAACTGCATGGTGTCGTAGATCGCCATGCCGGCCGTCACCGAGCCGCCCGGCGAGTTGATGTAGAGGTGGATGTCCTTGTCCGGGTCCTCGGCCGCCAGCAGCAGCATCTGCGCGCAGATGGCGTTGGCGTTGTCGTCGCGGACGTCGGAGCCCAGCCAGATGATCCGCTCGCGCAGCAGCCGCTGGTAGATGTGCTCGTCGAGGCCGACGCTGCCGCTCGGCCCCCGTGCCGTGACGACGTCCGTGCCGCCGTCGGCCCGCCCTGGTGTCTGCACCACGCCTGTCGCTCCGTCCTCGCCGGGCACCGGTCGCTCGCGCGGCCGGCGCCTCGGTCGTGTCTTCCGGTGGTCTCGTCCGCCGGCCGCGACGCCGACGACGGTGTCGTCGGGGTGCTCGGCCTGCGGCGTCGGGGCGTCCCCTGAGGTCTGCCAGCGACCCTAACCCTCCGCCCCGGGCGGCCCTTCCGGTGCGCGCCGCGTGTTCGCCGTGGGCGCACCGGGCCCACCCGCACGCACGCCCGAGGGCTCCCACGACGGCGCCGGGAGAGGGTCAGTCGCGGGTCGTGCCGTCCGCGTCGGAGGCGTCGGTCGAGGCGGCCGGCGAGTCCTGCGCGGGGTCGTCCTGGACCACCTCGGAGGCCTCGTCGAGGTCGGTGCGCTCGGGGGCCTGCGACCCGTCGTCCTCCTCCTCGGAGAGGTCCACGCGGTGGCCGGAGGCGTCGGTGATCGTCGCGCCCTCCAGCACGACGGCGAGGCCCTTGCGGCGGGCGACCTCGGAGACCATGGCCTGGACCTGGCCGGCCTCCTGGACGGCCTGGGCGAAGGCGCTGGGCTCCATGCCCATCTGGGGGGCCGTCTGCACGAGGTACTCGACGAGCTCCTCCTGCGAGACCTGCACCTGCTCGGCCTCCACGACGGCGTCCAGCAGCAGCTGCGTGCGCAGCGCCTGGCGGGTCTGGTCGGTCACCTCGGCGCGGTGCTCGTCGTCCTCGAGCCGCCCCTCGCTCTCGAGGTGGCGGTGCACCTCGGCCTCGACGAGGCCCTCGGGCACCGGGACCTCGACCTGCTCGCGCAGGGCGTCCAGGACCTTGTCGCGCGCCTGAACGCCCTGCTCGAGGACCGCGGCCCGGCGGGCCTGCTCGCGCAGGTCCTCGCGGAGCTCCTCGGCGGTGTCGAACTCGGACGCCATCTGCGCGAAGTCGTCGTCGACCTCGGGGAGCTGGCGCTCCTTGACCGACTGCACCGTGACGGTGACCTGCGCCTCCTGGCCGGCGCGGTCCCCGCCCGCCAGCGCCGAGGCGTAGGTCGCCGACTCCCCGGCCTGCAGGCCGGTGACGGCCTCGTCGGTGCCGTCGAGCATCGTCCCGGAGCCGACCTCGTAGCTGATGCCCTCGGCGGTGTCGATCTCCTCGCCGTCGATCTCGGCACGGATGTCGACGGACAGGTGGTCGCCGTCGCGGACCGGGCGGTCGACCCCGGTCAGCGTGCCGAAGCGCGCGCGCAGCGCGTCCAGGCGCGTCGTCACGTCCTCCTCGGAGACCTCGACGTCGTCGACGGAGACCTCGATGGACGCGTACTCCGGCAGCGAGATCTCCGGACGGACGTCGACCTCGGCGGTGAACGCCAGCTGGGTGTCGGCGTCGACGGGGATCTCCGTCACCTCGACCTGCGGCTGGCCGAGCACGCGCAGCTCCTGCTCCTGGGCCGCCCGGCTGTACAGCTGCGGGATGGCGTCGTTGACGGCCTCCTGGAGCACCGCGCCGCGGCCGACACGCTGGTCGATGATGCGGGGCGGGACCTTGCCGCGGCGGAAGCCGGGGACGGTCACCTGCTGCCCGATCTCGCGGTAGGCCTTGTCGAGGCTCGGCTGCAGCTCGGCCAGGGGGACCTCGACGGTCAGCTTGACCCGGGTCGGCGTAAGGGTCTCGACGGCGCTCTTCACTGCGCGGGCTCCGATGCGTTGTGGGCGTGGGTGCGCCTCCGCCCCGCGAGGAGCGGGGTCACCCACCGGGTGGCGGGTGGGGCGCGGGCCAGCGGCCCACCGTAGCCGTCGGCGCGGGCACGGCCGAACCGGCGCCGGCCTGCTCGCGGCCGTGACCGGGCTGCGCCGGGCCCGTGCGCCCGGCGGCCGACGCACCACGTCGGGGTACCCGGATTCGAACCGGGGGCCTTCCGCTCCCAAAGCGGACGCGCTACCAAGCTGCGCCACACCCCGCGGACCGCCGCGCTCCGGCCGCCCGGACCGGAGCGTAGCCGCGGGGGCCCGTCGTCGGCCCCGCCTCGGCGCCGGGGTGCGCACCGGCCTCCGGGGTACCGGCTCCCGGGTGGGTACCCTCACCCCGTCGACGTCCTCGTCGGCGCTGCGGGTGTAGCTCAATGGTAGAGCCCCAGTCTTCCAAACTGGCTACGCGGGTTCGATTCCCGTCACCCGCTCCGCCTCGGCGGCCGGCTCCTCGCGTCGTCGGCCGCACCCGCGGGCGCACCCCCGCGCGAGGCTCAGGCGGCCAGGTCGTGGTCGTCCGGGTGCCCGGCCTCCTGGCTCCGCGCCCGCTCGAGCAGCACGGGCGCCCGGCCGTACGCCGTGCGCGGCGGCGCGACGACGTCGGCGGGCACGGCGCGTCCCAGCCGGGGGGCGAGCGCGGCCGCGAGCAGGACGAGCGTCCCGGTGACGACGAGCACGGCGGTGGCGACGGCGACGAGCATGTCGGCCTCCTCAGGAGCACCGCCGGCTGGTCCGGCGGCGTTCCCACGAGGGTGCTCCTGCGCACCTCCCCCGTCGTCGGCCGACGGTCGGGTCCCCGGCGGCCCGGGGGTCCACCCGCGGCACGACCCGCGGGCCCTCACGGTCGGACGAGGCGCCCGAGCGCCAGGCGCGCGGGCAGGGCGTAGGCCAGGACGACGACGGGGTGGCCGGTCAGGACGAGCGACGTCACCGCTCCCCCCGCCGCTCCTGCCCTGCCCGCCACGGCGTGCTCCAGGTGCAGGGCCACCCGCGGCAGGGCCGGGCGCGCCAGGCGCACCGTCCAGGACCAGGACCGCCCGTCGTGGTCCACGTGCCCGACCTGCGCGTGGACGCGGACCCCGAGCGGGCCGGACACCTCGCCACGGGCGCCGGGGACGAGGACCTCCGGCAGCGAGGTGGCGCGCACCTGCGGCGACCAGGTCGCCCACCGCGCGGTCCGCGCGTAGCGGTCCCAGGCCTCGTCCGCGCCCGCCCCGCCACGGGCCCGCAGCCGGAGCCTCAGGGCGCCGCCGTCCGCGAGGACGGGGAGACGTGGTCGGCACGGCCCCGCCGGCCGGCTGCGGGACCGACGGGGGCGGGGTCGGCGGGCCGCAGAGCGGGCGCCCGCCAGAGGACGACGACCGAGCGGTCGTCGTCCTCGGCGGCGACCGCGTCCACGAGGCGGCGCGCGCTGCCGACGAGCCCGGGGCCCGCCGTCAGCTCGCCCGCCGCGCCGGCGAGCAGGTCGATGCCCTCGGCGAGGTCGCGTCCGGGCGCCTCGACGACCCCGTCGGTGTAGAGCAGCAGGGCGTCGCCGGGCTCCAGCACCCCCTGCGCCGAGGGGAAGTCGACGTCGGGCAGCAGACCGAGCGCGGGACCGCCCTCCACCTCGGTGACCACCCACCGGCCCCCTCCGGCCGGACCGCCGCGGTGGCGCAGCAGCGGCGGGTGGCCGGCGCTGGCCGCCTCGAAGGCGCCGGTCCGCAGGTCGAGCGTCACGTGCAGCGCCGTCGCGAACCCCTCGGTCCAGCGCTGCTCGAGCAGGTAGTCGTTGGCCGCGGGCAGGAGCCGGTCGGAGGGCAGGGCCCCGACGAGCCCGCCGTACGCGCCGGCCAGGAGCAGCGCCCGCGTCCCCGCCGCCGTGCCCTTGCCGGAGACGTCGACGAGCAGGACGTCCAGGCGCTCCTCGCCCGAGCGCCGGGCGAGGACGAAGTCCCCCGCGAAGCCGTCGCCGTAGGCGGAGCGGATCGCGTGCTCGAGGTGCCAGGGCTCGGGCAACGAGGTCACCCGGCTCTGCGCGCGCAGGCGGTCCCGGAGCTCGACGAGCATCGACTCGCCCTGCGCCCCGTGGACACCCAGCCGCTCGCGGCTGCGGGCGATGAGGACGACGACCCCGGCCACCGCGGCCAGCACCCACAGGACGGTCGGGTTGATCGTCGTCGCGAGGGCCGTCGCCACCTCCGGGTCGACGCCGCGCGGCCGGTCGCCGTTGCGGCGCGGCACCACGTAGGCGAGGGCCGTCGCGACGAGGAAGAGCAGCATGGCGAGCTGCCGCAGCCGCAGGAAGTAGCCGCCGAGGACGACGACGACGGACAGCGCAGACGCGGGCGCCCACGAGGGCACGGCGAGGGCGAGGACGACCCAGAGGACGACGAGCGCGGTCGCCACGGACAGCCGGAAGGTCTGCGACGGCAGCAGGCGCAGCTGGAGGAACCAGACGAGCCGTCGGCGCCGCTCGTCCAGCCAGCCGGCGACGCCGCTGGGGACCCACGTCGGCGCGCCCGCGCGCCCGCCGGGAGCGGTGCGGCTGTCGGTGGGCACGTCGGGAGGGTATCGACCGCTCCCCCGCCTCCGCGGCTGGTCGAGGAGGCGGCTGGTCGGAGGGACCCCCGAGGCCGCGGCGCCCGCGCCGCCGCGGGGCGCCGCTACAGAGCGGCGCGCGCCCCGTCGCGGGCGCCCCCCTGGGCGGACGCCGCGTCGGCGGGTGCCTCGGCGAGGTCCACGGGCGCCGGCGCGACGTCGGGCAGGCCCGCCTGGCACACCGGGCACCAGAAGAGGTTGCGGCCGACCAGCTCGCGGGTCAGCACGGTCGCCCCGCACACCCGGCACGGCAGGCCGTCGCGGCGGTACACGTAGTGCGCGTCCTCGCGCCGGACCCGGCCGCGCCGCCGGCCCTCCGGACGGTCCGCGGGCAGCGTCGTGACGATCGCCCCCCGCCGGACGCCGTCGCGGAGCAGGACGACGAGGTCGTCCCAGAGCGCCCGCGCCCGCTCGGCGCCGACCTCGGTGCCGGGCGCGAAGGGGTCCAGGCGCACGCGGAAGAGCACCTCCGCCCGGTACACGTTCCCGACGCCGGCGACGACCTTCTGGTCCATCAGCTGGGCGGCGACGGAGGTCCGGCTGCGGGCCAGCCGGGCGGCGAAGGCGTCACCGTCACCATCGCGCCGCAGCGGGTCCGGTCCGAGGCGCGCCCGGGCCTCCTCCTTCTCGGCCGTCGTCACGACCTCGCAGGCGGTCGGTCCGCGCAGGTCCGCCCAGACGCCCTCGCCGTCGTCGCCGGGCCCCGTCACCCGCACCCGCAGGGCGCCGCGGGGCTCGGGCGGCTCGCCGGTGCCGAACGTCCACCTCCCGTAGAGGCCGAGGTGCACGCGCAGCCACCGCCCGCCGGCGAAGCCGAGGAACATCTGCTTGCCGTGCGCCTCCGTGCGCTGCAGCGCCGTGCCGTCGAGGAGGGCGGCCCCGTCGGCGAAGCGGCCCTGCGGGCTGGCGACGTGCAGCACCTGGCCGGCGAAGTCGCGCCGGAAGACGTCGGCCAGCCGGCGGACGGTGTGCCCCTCGGGCACCTCAGGCGCCGGTCCCGCTGCCGGAGCCGGCGGCGGGACGGGGGGTCGGCGCCGGCGCGCGCCCGTCCCGCTCGTAGGCGCCGACCTGCGCGATGCGGCGCACGTGCCGCTCCTGCTGCGAGAACGGCTCGGCGAGGAAGGCGTCGACGATGGCCGTGGCCTCCTCGACGGAGTGCTGGCGGGCGCCGACGGCCACGACGTTGGCGTCGTTGTGCTGGCGGGCCAGGCGGGCCGTCTCGAGGTTCCACGCCAGCGCCGCCCGCACGCCCACCACCTTGTTCGCCGAGATCTGCTCGCCGTTGCCGCTGCCGCCCACGACGACGCCGAGACTGCCCGGGTCGGCCACCACCGCCTCCCCCGCCGCGATGCAGAACGCCGGGTAGTCGTCCTCGGCGTCGAGGTGGTCCGGCCCGTGGTCGACGACCTCGTACCCCTCCGCCCGCAGGTGGTCCGCGAGGTCGTGCACGAACTCGTACCCGGCGTGGTCGGTGGCGACGTGGACGCGCATGGGCGCGATCACAGCACACGCGGGGCTCGCACCGGCGGGCGAGGCGCGCCAGTCTCCGTCCGTGACCGTGGTGATGGGCGTGGACGGGGCGCGCGGCGCCTGGGCGGCGTGCACGTGGGCGGGGCCGGGCGAGCCGCCCGTCCTGGCGGTCCTCGCGGACCCGGAGGCCGTGCTGGTGGCGGCGCGGGCCGCCGGGGCGGCGACGGTCGGCCTGGACCTGCCGCTGGGGCTCGCGGCCCGCGGTCACCGCGGGGCGGACGTCGCCGCCCGCGCGCACCTCGTCGCCGCGGCGCGCCGGAGCCCGGCGCAGGACGCGCGCGCCGCCGGGTCGCGCCTGTTCATGACCCCCGTCCGGGAGGTCGTCGAGGCGGGCGGCACCTACGCCGACGCCCGGGCGCTCGCCCGGCGGCTGGGCTCACCGACCCCGAGCGCGCAGGCCTTCGCCCTCCTGGGGCACGTGCGCCGCTGGGACGCCCACCTGCCGCGGTGGTCGGGGCCGGACGCCCCCGTCCTCGTCGAGGTCCACCCCGAGCTGTCCTTCACGCGGGCCGCGGGGCCCGTGCCGGCCCCCAAGCGCAGCGCCCGCGGCGCGTGCCAGCGCCTCGACGTCCTCGCCGGCCCGACCGGGCTGGCCTGCGGCCGACGGGCGCTGGACGACGCGCTGCTCGCCGCCCCGACGGACCTCGCGCTCGACGACGCCCTCGACGCCGCCGCGGCCGCCTGGACGGCCTGGCGGGTGGCGGCCGACGACCCCGACGTCCTGCGGCTGCCCGAGCACGAGGAGCGCGACGGCGACCGGCTCGTCCGCATCCTCGTGTGAGGGCGGCCCGGCCAGGTCACCCGGCCAGGTCACCCGGCCAGGTGGCCCCAGCGGCCCTCGAGCTCGGCCCAGGTGCCCGTGGCGGCGAGCCGGCCGCCCTCGAGCACGACGACGCGGTCCGCCCGCGCCAGCGCGGACCGCTTCGACGTCGAGCCGACGACCGTCGTGCCGCGGCTGCGCAGCGCCTCCCACAGCTCCACCTCGGTGCGCGCGTCCAGGGCCGAGGAGACGTCGTCCGCCACGAGCAGCTCGGCCTCCGTCGCGAGAGCGCGCGCGAGGGCGAGGCGCTGCACCTGACCGCCGGACAGGCGGACGCCGCGGTGGCCGACGAGGGCGGAGTGCCCGCCGGCGCGCTCGACGTCCGGTCCCATGCGGGCGTCGGCGAGCGCCCCGTCGGCGGCGCGTGCGTGGTCGAGCACGACGTTGTCGGCGAACGTCCCGGACAGGACCCGCGGCACCTGACCGACCCAGGCCACCTGGCCCGGGCGCAGGAAGACCTGCGGGTCGTCGACGTCGGAGCCGTTCCACAGCAGCCGGCCCTCGTGGTCGACGAGCCCCGCCAGGGCGCCGAGCAGGCTCGACTTGCCGGCACCGACCCGGCCCACGAGCAGCACGAGCTCGCCCGAGGCGAGCTCGAGGTCGACGCCGGCGACGCCGACCGTGCCGTCCTCGTGGACGGCGGACAGGCCCTCCAGCCTCAGCCGGCGCAGCGGCGTGCGGGGCACCTCGGGCGGCGCCGGCGCGGAGCCCGCGACGAGGTCGACGCCGGCGGGGAGGGTCACGAGGTCGCCGCGGCCGGCGAGGGCCGAGGCGGCCCGCAGCCAGCGGCGGGCGACGGGGATCTCCGTGATGGCCGCCCCGGCGACCGTGCCGAACCACGCCGAGCCCGTGACCGCCGTCGTCACGAGCACGGCGGTCGACAGGTCGAAGACGCCGACCAGGTAGAGGACCCACCCGGCGACGACGCCCACCTGCACGAGGACGACCGGGACGCCCTCCAGCAGCGCCTTGAGCCGGTTCTCGTGCACCGAGGCGCGGACCCGGACGTGGTCCACGCCGGCGAGGTGCCGGCGGACGGGGCCGACGGCGGCGGCGAGCTTGACGGTGCGCACGGCGTCCAGCGCCGAGACGAGCGACGAGCCGAAGACGGTGCGCTGGTCGCCCGCGACCCGGGCGGCGCGGCCGACGGCGGGCGCCCCCAGCGCCGACACCAGCGCCGAGCCGACGAGCACGCCCGCGACGACCGACCCGGCGAGAAGGCTCTCCTGCGCGGCCAGCGACGTGACGACGACGACGAGGACGCCGATCGTCACGTCCACCCACCGGTCCGCGTAGATCATCAGCCGGTCGCTGTCGAGGGCGCGGGCGGTCACCTCGCCCGGCGTGGTGCGGGCGAGGCGGCGCTGCTCGGTCTGCCCGCGCAGCACCGCCATCCGCAGGCGCAGCGAGACGGCCACCCACCACAGCGGGTAGACGCGGAAGGCGACCACGAGGCACAGGGGCGAGAGCAGGACGGCGAGCAGCAGCGGCGGCACGAGGGGCCAGGGCGGCCTCCCGGCCTCCAGCGCGGCCACGACGTCCCCCCAGAGCCACCCGGTGACCGCGCCGGCCGCCCCCAGCAGCGACAGCCCGAGGAAGCCCAGCGTCCCCGTCAGCCCCCAGCGCCGGTGCGTGAGCAGGACCCGCAGGACCGTGCGCGGCAGCGAGGTGCGCGGCTCCGGCCCGGACGGCCTCGGGCTCCGGCGGGGTGCCCGGTGGGCCGGCGCGTCCGCCGGCGCGCCCGGCCCTGCGCCCGGGCCCGCCCCCGCGCCCGGTCCCACCTCCGGTCCCGCTTCCGGTCCCGCCTCCGGTCCGGGCTCGCCGGAGGCGCGCAGCAGGTCCCGGAAGGGTCCCGGCTCCCGCGCCAGCACCGCGCGGGGGCCGTGCTGGACCAGCCGGCCGGCCTCCAGGACGGCCACCGCGTCGCAGCGCCGCGTCGTCGAGAGGCGGTGGGCGATGACGACGCCGGTGCGGCCGGAGAGCAGCCGCTCGGACGCGGCGGTGACGAGCGCCTCGGTCTGCGGGTCCATCCGCGCGGTCGCCTCGTCGAGGACGACGAGCGACACGTCGCGCACGAGCAGCCGCGCGAAGGCGACGAGCTGCTCCTCCCCGGCGGACAGGGTCGTCCCGCCGGTGCCGAGCCGCGTGGAGAGGCCGTCGGGCAGCGCGTCCACCCACGCCTGCAGGCCCAGGGCCCGGACGGCGCCCTCGACGGCGCCGTCCGGCACGTCGGCGAAGAGGGTGATGTTGTCGGCGAGGCTCGCGGCGAGCAGCTCGGTGCGCTGGGTGACGACCCCGACCGCGCGGCGCAGCTGCTCGACGTCCGCCCGCACCACGTCGACACCGCCCACGAGCACGCTCCCGGGCGCGGGCTCGACCGCGCGCGAGAGCGCCTTGGCCAGCGTCGACTTGCCCGAGCCGCTGCGCCCGACGAGCGCGCACGTCGTCCCGGCCTCGACGACCAGGTCGACGCCGTCGAGCGCGAAGCCCCCCTCGTAGCCGACCGACAGGCCGCGGAGCTCGACCCGGGCGGGGCCGGCCGGCAGCGGGGCGCCGCCCACCGGCTCCTGGTCCGTCGACAGCAGCTGGCGGATGCGAGCGAGGGCACCGAGCCCCTCCTGGATGTCCGGGAGGTTGTTGCTCACCTGCGCGAGCTGCGCGACGAAGCCGGACACCAGGACCCACAGCGCGAAGAGCCGGGCGAGGTCGAGGTCACCACCGCCCACGAGGGCGACACCGACGACGACGAGGGCCCCGAGCATCGCATGCAGGACGAGGCCCGCCCGCGCCGCGAGGCCGGCCGCCACCCGGCTCGTGGCCCGGACCCGGTCCAGCAGCTCCCGGCCGCGCCGCGCGTACTGGCGGAGGACGTGCGGCTGCCCGAGCGACGTCCGGACGTCGTCCCGCCCGGCGACGGACTCCTCCAGGTGCGAGGAGTGCTCGGACCAGGCGACCTCCTCGAGGACCTTCAGCCGGGCGACCTCCGGCGCGCGCCGGCGGACGGCGAGCCACGCGAGGGCGGCGACGAGCGGGAAGGCGACGAAGGCCGGCCACCACAGGAGCCCGGCCGCGACCCACGAGGCCACGCTGCGCAGCGCCGCGCGCCCGGTGCCCCACCCGACCGTCCGCAGCAGCGACGACAGCTGCCAGGCGTCGTCGTCGACGCGGTCGAAGAGCTCGCCGACCCCCTGCTCCTCGAGCGCGGCGACGGGCTGCCCGAGGACGCGGTCGACGAGGTCTCCCCGCAGGCGGCCCTCGGCGCGGCCGACGACCCCGGAGAACAGGGTGCGCCCCGCCGTGTCCAGCAGGCCGGCGCCCACGAGCACGGCGCCCAGGGCGACGACCAGGGCCGTGGTCGGGCCCTCGGCGGCCCGGCCGGCGAGCACGGCACCGACGGTCTCGGCCACGGCGGCGACGACCGCCGCCCCCAGCGCCAGCCACGAGCTGCGCCCGGCGAGGCGCCGGCCGTCGAGGGGCGCGGGCCCCACGGCCGCGGGCGGGTGCGCGGACGGGGCCGCGGCCCGGGGCAGCCGGTGCCGGTCGTGGGGCGCGGTGGTCGCGGGGCTCCGGTCGGACGCGGCGACCTCCTCGGCACCGGCGCTGCGCACGGCTGTCCCCTCCTCGCCCGCGGACGACCGGCGGCGGCGCCCCGCGGGCGCCCGTCCGGACCGGTCGCGCCACGCTAGCCCGGGGCACCGACGACGGCCGAGGAGTTTTCCCGGGGTCGACGGCCGGGCCCGCCCGGCGTCCGTGACGCAGCAGGGCCCCGGACCTGCCCGGTCCGGGGCCCTGCACGGGGGGCCGGCGCGGCTGCCGCGGCGACCCCTCGCCCGCGCCGCCGAGGGGAGGGCGCCGTCAGTCGAAGACGGGCCCGGAGTCGCGCGTGCGCTTCAGCTCGTAGAAGCCGGGGGTGGAGGCGACGGCGACGACGCCGTCCCACAGCTGCCCGGCGGCCTCGCCCTTCGGGGCGGGGGTGACCACGGGCCCGAAGAAGGCGGTCCCCGCCACCGCCACGACCGGGGTGCCGACGTCCTGGCCGACCCGGTCGATGCCCTCGGCGTGGCTGGCCCGCAGCGCCTCGTCGTAGCGGTCCGTGTCCGCCGCCTCCAGCAGCGACGCCGGGAGCCCGACCTCGGCGAGGGCCTCGGCGACGACCTCGCGGTAGTCCGTGCGGCCACCGGGGTGCACGCGGGTGCCGATGGCGTCGTAGAGCGGCTTGACGTGCTCGCTGCCGTGCTCGACGGCGGCGGCGGTGACGACGCGGACGGGGGTCCACGCGCGGTCCATCATCGTCCGGTACTCCTCGGGCAGGTCGCTGCCCTCGTTGAGCACCGAGAGGCTCATCACCTTCCAGGTGACGTCGACGGGGCGCGCCCGCTCCACCTCCATCATCCAGCGGGACGTCATCCACGCCCACGGGCACACGGGGTCGAACCAGAACTCGGCCTGCTGCCGCCCTTCGTCGGACGACCGGCCGGGGGCCTGCTGCGGGGTCTGCTCGCTCATGCCGGGCTGAGCGCACGGCGGCGTGGCAGCATTCCGACGCGCTGCTGCACCGCGCGCGCACCGGGCCGGGGGCGCGCCGCCGCGGCAGCCGACCAGCCGTGGGCCTCGCGCCCGCACCGACGACCCGCAGGGAGCCCGCCGTGCCCGGCACCAACCTCACCCGGGACGAGGCGCGCGAGCGCGCCGCGCTCGTCGCCGTCGACACCTACGAGGTCGCGCTGGACCTCACCCGGGGCGCCGAGGTCTTCACGTCGACGACGACCGTGCGGTTCTCCGCCCGCGAGGGCGCCGCGACGTGGCTCGACCTGATCGCGCCGGCCGTCACCGAGGTCGAGGTCAACGGGGAGCGGCGCGAGCCCGCGGACGTCGTCGCCGACGGGCGCGTGCGGCTCGACGGCCTCGCCGAGCAGAACGTCGTCCGCGTCGTCGCGGACTGCGCGTACATGACGACGGGCGAGGGCCTGCACCGGTTCACCGACCCCGTCGACGACGAGGTGTACCTCTACAGCCAGTTCGAGGTGGCCGACTCCCGCCGCGTCTTCGCCGTCTTCGAGCAGCCCGACCTGAAGGCGTCCTTCACCTTCACGGTCACGGCGCCCGACCACTGGACGGTGGTGTCGGTCTCCCCGACGCCCGAGCCCTCGACGGCGGGCCCCGGTCGGGCGACGTGGTCCTTCGAGCCGACGCCCCGCCTCGCCTCCTACGTCACGGCCGTCGTCGCCGGCCCGTACCACCGGGTGGACGGCGAGCTCACCAGCCGCGACGGGCGGACCGTCCCCCTCGGCGTCCTGTGCCGGCGCTCGCTGGCGGAGCACCTCGACGCCGCGGAGCTCATGGACCTCACCCGCCGGGGCTTCGCCCACTACGAGGACCTCTTCGACCTCGCCTACCCCTTCGCGAAGTACGACCAGCTCTTCGTGCCCGAGTTCAACGCCGGGGCGATGGAGAACGCGGGCGCCGTCACCTTCCTCGAGGACTACGTCTTCCGCAGCCGGGTGACCGAGGCGATGGTCGAGCGCCGCGCCGTCACGGTCCTGCACGAGCTGGCGCACATGTGGTTCGGCGACCTCGTGACGATGCGATGGTGGGACGACCTGTGGCTCAACGAGTCCTTCGCCGAGTACGCCTCCACCCTCGCCACCGCGGAGGCCACCCGGTGGTCGTCGGCCTGGACCACGTTCTCGATGATGGAGAAGTCCTGGGCCTACCGGCAGGACCAGCTGCCCTCGACCCACCCCGTCGTCGCCGACATCCGCGACCTCGAGGACGTCGAGGTGAACTTCGACGGCATCACCTACGCCAAGGGCGCGAGCGTGCTCAAGCAGCTCGTCGCCTGGGTGGGTCGCGAGCACTTCGACGAGGGCGTGCGCCGCTACTTCCGCGCCCACGCCCACGGGAGCACGGAGCTCGGCGACCTCCTCGTCGAGCTCGAGGCGACCTCGGGCCGCGACCTGCGCTCGTGGTCCTCGCTGTGGCTGGAGCAGGCCGGCGTCACGACGCTGCGCCCCGAGCTCGAGGTCGACGACGACGGGGTCATGACGTCCGTCGCCGTGCTGCAGGAGGCCCCGGCGGAGCACCCCGTCCTGCGCCCGCACCGTCTCGCGGTCGGGTGCTACGAGCTGGAGGGCGGCCGGCTGCGCCGCACCCACCGGGTCGAGCTCGACGTCGACGGCGGGCGCACCGAGGTGCCCGACCTGGTCGGGCACCGACGGCCCGCGCTGCTCCTGCTCAACGACGACGACCTGGCCTACGCCAAGGTGCGCCTGGACCCGCAGTCCCTGCGCACCGCGGTGGAGCACCTGCCGCAGCTGGACGAGGGGCTGGCGCGGACGCTCGTCTGGTCCTCCGTGTGGGACATGGCGCGCGACGCCGAGACCCCCGTCGGCGACTTCGTGGCGCTGGCCCTGCGCGGCGTCGCGTCCGAGACGGACTCCTCGGTGGTGCTCGTGCTGCTGCGCCAGCTCGCGACCGCGCTGCGCCTCTACACGGCGCCGGAGCACCGCGCCGCGCTGCGGGCCGACGTCGCCGGGCGCCTGCTGGAGGCCACCCGGGGCGCGCAGCCGGGCAGCGACCTGCAGCTGCAGCTGCTGAAGGCCGCTGCGTCGCACGCCAGCACGCCCGACCAGCTGTCGGCGGTGCGCGGCGTCCTGGACGGGCGCGCGCCGCTGCCCGGCCTCGACGTCGACGTCGACCTGGCGTGGGAGCTGCTGACCGACCTCGTCGCCGCGGGCGACGCGGACCTCGCCGAGGTGGACGCCATGGCCGGGCGCGACCGGACCGCCCGGGGCGGGCGGCTCGCCGTCACCGCCCGCGCCGCCCGCCCCGACCCCGCGGTCAAGGAGGAGGTCTGGGCCTCCGTCGTGGACCGCGGGGAGGCGACCGTCGCGCTCCAGGCGGCGGCGATCGACGGCTTCTCGCGCGGGCACGACCCCGAGCTGCTCGCGCCCTTCGTCGACCGCTACTTCTCCTCCGTCGCCCGCGTGTGGGACGAGCGCACCAACGAGACCGCGCAGCAGGTCGTCCTGGGCCTGTTCCCCGACCAGGCCGACGGCGCGGACCTCGTGCGGCGCACGACGGCCTGGCTGGAGGCGAACCCGCAGGCGCCCTCGGGCCTGCGCCGGCTCACCGCCGAGAACCGGGACGGGGTCGAGCGCGCCCGCCGCGCGCAGGAGCTGGACCGCCGCTCCCGGGGCTGACACGTCGGCTCGTCCCCTACCTGCACCCCGGTCTGCGGCCACGTCGGGGCTGCGGGCGCACCCTGACCGGGGCGGACGTCGTCGCGGGAGGACGCAGCCCGGCGACCTACGCGCCGGAGGCGGACGACCCGGCGGGTGGGCGGTCGGTGCGCAGGACGGCGAGGAGCGCGACGTCGCGGTACTCACCCCGACGCCACCGGGCGCCGCGGACGACGCCTTCGGGTGCGAGGCCGGCCGTCTCGCAGGTCCTCCGTCCGGCCGCGTCGGCGGCGTCGACGTGCGCCTCCACGCGGTGGGCGGTGGTGTGCTGCCACAGGAGCTCCACGAGGGCCTCCAGGGCGACGGCCCCCGTCCCCCGGCCCCGCGCGTCCGGGCGCAGCCAGACGCCGACGACCGGGCAGCCCGAGGCGGTGCCCGGACCCCAGCGGCGGGTGTCCCAGCGCCAGGTCACCTCACCGGCCACGGCGCCGGCGTCGTCGAGGACGGTGAGCACGCCGGCGGTCCCCAGGTCGCAGGGGCCCGGCTCGACGCGCGGCGACGTCGGGCCGACGTCGTAGGGGCGGGACGAGCCGAGGAGCAGGGGGAGGTCGTCGGGGCGCTGGGGACGCAGCTGGACCATGGGCCGAGTGTGGCGGCGCGGTGGGGACGGGCGTGCCAGGTCAGCGCGTCGGGTCACCGCGTCGGGTCACCGCGTCGGGTCACTGCTCGGGGGCGTCGCCCAGCAGCGCCTCCAGCACCGAGCGCACGCGGGGGTTGCGTGGCAGGTCCTCGAGCAGGACCGGGTCGCCGGCGCCGTCCCCGAGGGGCACGCGCCAGTTGGGGTACTGGTCGTAGGTGCCGGGCTGGTTCTGGGTCCGCCTCTCCCCCACCATGTCCGGCAGCGAGACGCCGAGCAGACGGCTCGGCGAGGCGCGCAGCAGCCGGTGCAGGCCGTCGACGAGCTGCCGCTCGGTCGGGTCCTCCGGCACGAGCCCGCGCTCGGCCAGCTGGGCCAGGACGGAGGCGCGGTCGGCCTCGTCGACACGACGCTCCTCCTCCACCGGACGGGTGAGCAGACCCAGCCGGTCGCGCAGGTCGACGTGCTCGCCGGCGAGGTAGCCGGCCGTCGGCGGCAGGTCGTGCGTCGTCACGGTCGCCATGCACAGCTCGCGCCAGCGCTCCGGCGGCAGCGGCGAGCCGTCGTCCGTGCGTTCGAACCACAGCACCGACGTCCCGAGCACCCCGCGCTCGCGCAGGTGGTCGCGCACCCACGGCTCCACGACGCCGAGGTCCTCGCCCACGACGACGGCACCGGCGCGCTGCGCCTCCAGGGCGAGGATCCCGACCATCGCCTCGTGGTCGTAGCGGACGTACGTCCCGGCCTCGGGGCCGAGCCCCGCGGGGACCCACCACAGCCGGAAGAGCCCCATCACGTGGTCGACGCGGACGCCGCCCGCGTGCCGCATGACGGTGCGCACCATGTCGCGGTACGGCGCGTAGCCCAGCCGGGCCAGCCCGTCGGGCCGCCACGGCGGCTGGCTCCAGTCCTGGCCCTGCTGGTTGAAGGCGTCCGGCGGCGCGCCCACGGTGATCCCCCGCGCCAGGGCCGGTCCGAGCGTCCACGTGTCCGCGCCGAGCGGGTGCACCCCCACGGCGAGGTCGTGGACGACGCCGAGCGCCATGCCGGCCCGGGATGCCGTCCGCTGGGCGGCCTCGAGCTGCTCGTCGACGACCCACTGCAGCCACTCGTGGAAGCGGGCGTCGTCGGCCACGTCCGCGCGCAGCCGGGCGTGCGCGGGCGTGCCGTGCTCGTGCGCCTCCGCCGGCCACCGCGAGGACGGCAGGCCGAAGCGGTCGGCGAGCGCGCACCACGTCGCGTAGTCGCCGAGCCCCTGGCCCTCGCGCGCGCGGAACGCGGCGAAGGCGGCCTCGCGCGCGGCGGTGCGCCCGGCGTCGAAGACGGTCCGCAGCGCCGAGCGCTTCGCGGCCCAGACGGCGTCCCGGTCGACGAGCGCGCCGGCGGCCGACGCCGACCTCTGCTCCTCGGCCGCCCACTCCAGCAGCGCGCGGTCGGTGGACGGCAGGTAGGCCGTCTCGCGGACGTCCTCGACCCGGACGTACATCGGGTTGACGAAGCGGCGCGTCGTCGGCAGGTACGGCGAGGGCTCCATCGGCGCCACCGGCTCGGCGGCGTGCAACGGGTTGACGAGCACGAAGTCGGCGCCGTGCTCGCCGCCGCTCCAGCTCGCCAGCTCGGCGAGGTCGGCGAGGTCGCCGAGCCCCCACGACAGGCGCGAGCGCACCGAGTACAGCTGCACCATGAGGCCCCAGTGCTGCCCGTCGCGCACGCCCTCCGGCAGCTCCAGGCGGGACGGCGTGATGACGAGCGGGGCCGTGGCCGTGGGCTCGCCGCCGCGGTCGGCGCCGACGCGCACGCGCACCTCGTGCCAGCCCAGCGGCGTGTCGGCCGGCACGGCGAACGTCGCCCGCCCGACGGGCGCGCCGTCGACCTCGCGCGGTCCGCCCCAGCGGTCGAGCTGGGACAGCGGGACGGTGCGGCCCTCCTCGAGGACGAGCTCGCAGTCGACCGGCTCCCCGTGCGGCACGTGGACGCGCACCTCGCCGACGCGCCCGTCGCGCAGGACGACGACGGGCGGCAGGGTGGCCCGCCACGGCGCCTCGTCGTGCGCCACGAGCGCTGCCTCGACGGCGTCGTCCCCGTCCGCGTCGACGTCGAGCGCGGCGAGGACGGCGACGACCGTGCTGGCGGGGACGTCGACGTGACGGCCCTGCCAGTCGTCGTACTCGACGGCGACCCCGTACCGCTCTGCGAGCTCGACGAGCCGGGTCGAGGGGGTGGCGTCGTCGGGCACGGTGCTCCATCCGTCGGGGTGCTCAGGTCGTCGGGGTGCTCAGGTCGTCGGCTGCCCGCGCCGCAGGGCGACCGCCGAGGGCGGTGAGGCGCGTCGATCGTGCCAGAGGCGGGCGGGGTGGACCCTGCGCGGGCTCTTCGTACCTGCGGTGGGGGCGCCCGCGACGACGGCCCGGCGCACCGGCGCCCCGTCGCACCTCCGACCGCGGTCTGACGCCGGGGCCGGGTGCCCGCTCCTACAGTCGCGGCGTGGACGGCGTCGACGGTCGTGGGGGCCGGTACGAGGGCCTGGCACCCGCGCGCCGGGAGCGGGCCCGCCCCGGCCCCCGGAGCTCGCAGCGGGTCGACCCGCAGCCGGTCGGCCCGCGGCGGGTCCGTCCGCGGCGGGTCGACCGGGACGGCCGTCGCCGCCCCCCGGAGCCGGAGGCGGCCTTCGACCGCACCGCCGCGTGGCTGCGGGCCCACCCGTTCGCGGTGGACGCGACGGCGGCCGGGGCGCTGCTGCTGCTGCTCGTGCTCCTGGTCGCCGGGCAGGTCTCGGCCGGCCCCGTCCCGCTCGTCGTCCAGCAGGTGCTGCTCGTGGTGCCGCTGGCCTGGCGACGGGTGGCGCCCCGCCTCACGTTCGTCCTGGTCGTCGCCGCCGGCCTCGTCGTGCTCGTCGGCGGGGACCTGTTCAACCCCGGTCTCGTCGCCGTGCTCGTGACCGTGCACGCCGTCACCGCCCGCGGCACCCGCCGGGACGGCCGTCTCGTCCTCGCCGTCGGCCTCGCGGCGGCGGTCGCCGCGGGGATGCGCTTCCTCGGCGGCCTGCCGGTGGGCGGCTCGTCGGCAGGCAGCCAACCGGCCGGGCTGTTCGCCGCCGCGGCGATGGCGCTCCTGGTCCTCGCCGCGTGGTCCGTCGGCCAGCTGAGCCGCACGCGCGTCAGCCACGAGGCCGCCCTGGCCGAGCGGGCGCGGCTGCTCGAGGCCGAGCGTGACCAGCAGGCCGTCATCGCGGCGTCCGCCGAGCGGGCGCGCATCGCCCGCGAGATGCACGACGTCGTCGCGCACTCCCTCTCCGTGGTCGTCGCCCAGGCGGACGGGGGTCGCTACGCGGCCCGGGTGGACCCGGCGGCGGCCGTCACCGCGCTCGAGACGATCGCCGGGACAGGCCGGCAGGCGCTCGCCGACATGCGGGGCCTCCTCGGCGTCCTGCGGCACGACGAGGGCGCGCGACGGACGCCGCAGCCCGGCTCCGGCGACCTCGGCGACCTCGTCGAGGCGGTGCGCGACGGCGGGCTCGACGTCGTCCTGGACGAGCAGGGCGAGCGACGGCCGCTGCCGCCCAGCCCCGGGCTGGCCGTCTACCGGATCACGCAGGAGGCCCTGACCAACGTCCTCAAGCACGCGGGGCCGCGCGCCCGGGCGCAGGTCCGGTTGCGGTGGCTCGACGGCGTCGTCGAGGTCGAGGTCCTCGACGACGGTCGTGGGGCCGGGGCCCCGCCGGGACCCCCCGGCGGGCAGGGGCTCGTCGGCATGCGCGAGCGAGCCGCTCTCGTGGGCGGCCGCGTCGACGCCGGCCCGGCGCGGGGCGGCGGCTGGCGCGTCCGCGCGCTGCTGCCCGACGACGCCCCGCCGGTGGCGCCGCCCGCCACCACCGCCCCCGAGGTGGCCCGGTGACGGGCGGGGACGAGCCCGGTGAGGCGGTCCGCGTCGTCCTCGTCGACGACCAGCCCCTCGTCCGCACCGGCTTCGCCATGGTCATCGACAGCCAGCCGGACCTCGTCGTCGTCGGGGCGGCCGGGGACGGCGCCGCCGCGCTGGAGCTCCTCGCCGACGTCGACGCCGACGTGGTGCTCATGGACGTCCGCATGCCCCGGATGGACGGCCTCGAGGCCACCCGGCGGCTCACGGCGCGGCCGGATGCGCCGAAGGTCGTCGTCCTGACGACCTTCGACCTCGACGAGTACGTCGTCGCGGCCATCGGGGCGGGGGCCAGCGGCTTCCTGCTCAAGGACGCCGAGCCGGAGGAGCTGCTGCGCGCCGTCCGGACCGTCCACGCCGGCGACGCCGTCATCGCCGCCCGGGCGACCCGGGCCCTCCTGCAGCACGTCGGCCCGCTGCTGGCGGGAGGTCGCACCGGCGCCGAGGACGCCGGCGGGACGGCCGCGACCGCGGCGTCCTCCCCCCTGGCGGCGGACGCCGCCGCGCTCGCGGCGCTCACGCCCCGCGAGCGGGAGGTGCTGGAGCTCATGGCGCGGGGCGCCAGCAACGCCGACCTCATGGCCCGGCTCTTCGTCTCCGAGGCCACCGTCAAGACGCACGTCGGCCGGGTCCTGGCCAAGACGGGCTCGCGCGACCGGGTCCAGGCCGTCGTCCTCGCCTACCGCTGCGGCCTGGTCCGCCCCGAGGACCTCCTGCGCGACGCCGCCGACTGACCCGCCCGTCCGGCGTCCGTGCCGGCTCGGGGCTCCGACCGGGGTCCTACCAGGGTCTGACCCCCGGGGCGTCCCGCGGAGCCGGCCGTGCGACCTCAGGAGCACGAGAGCTGCTGCCGGGGAGCAGACCTGAGGGCGACGCGGTGGGACGGCGGCGTCCCTAGCGTCGGAGGCGTCCGCTGCGGCTCCCGGCGAGGGGGTCGCCCGCACCGACCCGGAGGTCTCCCGTGCCACCCGCCCCGCCCCTCCCGACCGACGCCGGCACGGCGCCGGACGGGCGCCCCCGGACGACCACCACGTCGACGACCACGTCGGCCACCGGGAGGACGACCGAGACGACCCCCGAGACGACCACGGCCGCGGTCCGCGCCGAGGACCTCCGGAAGGTGCACGGGCGCGGGGACGCCGCCGTCACCGCGCTCGACGGGGTGGACGTCTGCGTGGCCCGGGGGTCGTTCACCGCCGTCATGGGGCCCTCGGGCTCCGGCAAGTCCACGCTGCTGCACTGCCTCGCCGGCCTCGACACGGTGACGTCCGGCCGGGTCTGGGTGGGCCCGACCGACATCACGCGCCTGCGCGAGAAGCAGCTCACCCGTCTGCGACGGGACCGCGTCGGCTTCGTCTTCCAGGCGTTCAACCTCCTGCCCGTGCTCAGCGCCGGCGAGAACGTCCTCCTGCCGCTGGCGCTCGCCGGGCGCTCCCCCGACCCGGCGTGGCACGACGAGGTCGTCGGGCGCCTGGGGCTGCGCGACCGGCTGGGCCACCGCCCCGCCGAGCTCTCCGGCGGCCAGCAGCAGCGCGTCGCCGTCGCGCGGGCGCTGCTGCCGCGCCCGGACGTCGTCTTCGCCGACGAGCCGACCGGCAACCTCGACTCCCGCGCGGGGGCGGAGGTCCTGTCGCTGCTGCGCAGCGCGGCGCGCGAGACCGGCCAGACCGTCGTCATGGTCACCCACGACCCGGTCGCCGCGTCGTACGCCGACCGCGTGGTCCTGCTCGCCGACGGCCGCCTCGCCGGCGAGGTCCGGGACCCGACCACCGAGTCCGTGCTCGCCGCGCTCGCGGCGCTGGGGGGCTGAGCCGTGCTGCGCGTCAGCCTGGCCCAGCTGCACCACCACGCCGGTCGGCTCCTGGCCGGCGCCACGGCGGTCGTCATCGCCGTGGCCTTCGTCGTCGTGACGCTCGTGGGCGGCGCGACGGCGAGCGCGAGCGTCCGCGCCGCCCTGGCCGCGCCGTACACGGCCGCCGCCGTCGTCGTGAGCGCCCCGACGCAGGTGCGGCCCGAGGACTCGGACGACGAGCTCGCGCAGCCGCCGTCGCTGGCCGGCGCGGTGGACGCGGTACGCGCCGTCGACGGCGTCGCCGCCGTCGCGCCGGACCCCGACGTGTCCGCCGAGCTCGCCGCCGGGGACGGGGGTGGGGCCACGTACGTCGACGTCCGGGCCGTGGAGCCGCCGGGCTCGCCGCTGCGCTGGCAGCGGGTCCTCGCCGGCCGCCTGCCCGAGCGCCCCGGCGAGGTCGCCGTGTCCGAACGCGTGGACGCCGCGCCGGGCGACGTCGTGACCCTCACCCCTCCCGCCCCGTCGACCACCGACGGCGCGGCGCCTGCGGAGGCCCCCGCGGAGGAGCTCGACGTCGTCGGCGTGCTCGACCCGGCGGGGGACCCGCAGGCGGGCGTCACCCCGCTCGTCGCCGTCACCGCGGAGCAGGCGGCGACGTGGGCGGTGTGGCCGCCGTCGGAGCTGCGCGTCGCCGCCACGCCGGGGACGGACCCGGCGGCGCTGGCGGAGGCGGTCGGACGCGCCGCGGGTGACGCCCTCGACGTCCCGGTGACCGCGGAGACGGGGGCCGCCTTCACCGACCGCCTCGTCGACGACCAGACCGGCGGTGCCCTGCAGCTGGTGACGGTGCTGCTCGCCTTCGCCGTCGTGTCGGTGCTCGTGGCGGGGCTCGTCATCGCCAACACCTTCGCGGTGCTGCTGGCGCAGCGGACGCGCGAGCTCGCGCTGCTGCGGTGCGTGGGCGCGCTGACGGGCCAGGTCCGCCGCGGCGTCCTCCTCGAGGCGCTCGTGACGGGGGTGGCCGCGTCCGCGCTCGGCACCGCCCTCGGGGTGGGCCTCGCCGCGGCGGGCTCGGCCGTCGCCGGACGCCTCGGCAGCCCGATCCCCCTCCAGGGCCTCGCCGTGCCGTGGTGGTCGGTCGCGGCCGGCCTCGCCGTGGGCACGCTCGTGACGGTCGTGGCGGCGACCAGCCCGGCGCGCGCGGCGACGCGGGTCGCCCCCCTCGCCGCGCTGCGGCCCCTCGACCCGGCCCCGCTGCGCTCCCGCGGCGGTGTCCTGCGGCTCGTGGTCGGCCTCGCCCTCCTCCTGCCGGGCGCCGCGGTGCTCGTCCTGGCCTCGGTGCACGGCGAGCTGCTCCTGGGCCTGGCCGGCGGGGTCCCGACCTTCCTCGGCGTCGTCCTGCTGTGCCAGCGCGCCGTGCCCGCGGCCGTCGGCCTGGCGGGCCGGCTCCTCGCCCGTGCCGGCGGCGTCCCGGGCCGCCTCGCGGCGCGGAACGCGGTGCGCGTGCCCCGCCGGACCGCGGCGACCGCGACGGCGCTGCTCGTCGGCGTCACGCTCGTCAGCACCTTCCTCGTCGGCGCGGCGTCCACCCGGGCGACGACGACGGCCGAGCTGGAGGCCCAGTACCCGGCCGACGTGCAGGTCGTGGACGACGAGGCCCTCTTCGGCGGGGGCGGCGGGCTGCCCGGCGGCCTGGCGCGGGAGGTCGCCGCGGCCCCGGGCGTCAGCGGCGCGGTCGCCGTGACCGGCGGGCAGGTGGACCTCGGCGGGACCGGCGGCCAGGCCGTGCTCGGCCTGGGCGGCGACGCGGACGACGTCGTGCGGTCGGCGACCGCGCGGGCGCCCGCCGACGGGGAGGTCCGGGTCGGCCCCGGCTACGCCGAGGTGAACGGGCTCGCGGACGGCGACGTGGTGATCGCCGGTGGTGCGGACGGCTCGGCCGACCTCGTCGTCCGGGTCGGGGGGCGCAGCGACCTGCCCGTGGTGAGCGCCGCGCAGCTGTCCGCGCTGGTGGGCGCGCCGCCGGTGGTGCAGGTCTGGGCGTCGGTGGCGCAGCCGGACGGGTCCGCCGCCGGCGACGCGGTCGACGCCGTCACCGACGTCGCGGCGGAGGCCGCGCCCGGCGCCTACGTCGCGGGCGCGGTGCTGGCCCGGCAGGGGCTGGACCAGGTCCTCGACGTCCTGCTGCTCGTCGTCACCGCCCTGCTCGGCGTGGCCGTCGTCATCGCCCTCGTGGGCGTCGGCAACACCCTCGCGCTGTCGGTCGTGGAGCGCCGCCAGGAGCTCGGGCTGCTGCGGGCGCTCGGCCAGCCGGCGAGCGGCGTCCGCCGGACGCTGCTGTGGGAGGCCGGCCTGGTCGCCGGCGTCGCCTCGGTCCTCGGGGTCGCGCTCGGGGTCGTCTTCGGGGTCGCGGGCACGGCCTCCGCCCTGGCGGCGCAGGCGCCGGTCGTCGTCGACGTCCCGTGGCTGCGGGTGCTCGCGGTGGTGGCGCTCGCCACGCTCGCCGGCATGGCGGCCTCGGTGCTCCCGGCCCGCCGGGCCGCGCGGGTCCCGCCGGTCGCGGCGATGGCCGCCTGAGGCAGGGGCGCCCGCCGCCCGGGCGGCAGGCGGCGGGCGGTGCGGCGCAGGGGGCCGCACCGCCGCCGTCCGCCCTACGGTCGGGCCCGTGGCCCCCGACGACCTGCCCGCCGGCCTGCGCACGACGACCCTGGCGGAGCGTCCCGACCTGCTCGCCGCGCAGTGGGCGCTGCCGACGCCGTGGCCGACGTTCATGGAGCGTGATCCCGTCGGGGAGAGGCTCTTCGGGCGCGCGCTGGAGCGCTCGCCCGAGCTGCAGGTCCTCCTGCTCGACGCCGACGGCGCGGTCCTGGGCCGGCTCGTCGCGACGCCGTTCGCCTGGTCCGGCGCGGACGAGGACCTGCCGGCCCGCGGCTGGGACGCCGTGCAGGAGAGGTCCGAGGACGACGCCCGGGCCGGGACGGCCCTGACGGCCGTCTCGCTGCTGGAGGCCCGGCTGCACCCGGACCACCGCGGGCGCGGGCTGTCCGCGCACCTGCTGCGCGCCGGGCGGGACGTGGTGCGCCGGTGCGGCTTCCGTGACCTCGTCGCGCCGGTCCGCCCCACCGGCACGGCCGACCCCCTCCTGCCGCTGGCCGATCACGTCGCCCGCCGCCGCCCCGACGGGCTGCCCGAGGACCCGTGGCTGCGCGTCCACGTCCGCGCCGGCGCCCGCGTCGTCGGGGTCTGCCCGGCGTCGATGACCGTGCCGGGCACGCTGGCGCAGTGGCGTTCCTGGACGGGCCTGCCCCTCGACGCCTCGGGCGACGTCGCCGTCCCCGGTGCGCTCGCCCCGCTGCACGTCAGCGTGGAGCACGACCACGCCGTCTACGTCGAGCCGAACGTCTGGGTGCACCATCGGCTGGCGGCCGAGGAGCCCTGAGCGGCTCTCGCGCGCGCCGTCGAGGAGCGACCGCCGCGCACGCCGTCCGGAGGAGGATGACCGCCGTGGACGAGCGGGAGCACGGGCGGGACGTCGTCGAGGTCGCCGACGAGGCCGAGCTGCGGACGCTGGTGGGCGAGCCGTCGGCGGGCGCCGTCCGCAAGGAGCGGGACCGCCTGCACGACCTCGACCGGCGGTGGCTGGCGGCCTCGCCGTTCTGGCTGCTCTCCACCGCCGGCGCCGACGGGACGTGCGACGTCTCGCCGAAGGGCGACCCGGCGGGCTCGGTGCTCGTCCTGGACGACCGCACCCTCGCCCTGGCCGAGCGGCCGGGCAACCGCCGCGTCGACGGCTTCCGCAACGTGCTGGCCAACCCGCACGTCGGCCTGCTCTTCCTCGTGCCGGGCCGCGGGGACACGCTGCGCGTCAACGGTCGCGCGCGGCTCGTCCGCGAGGCGCCGTGGTTCGGCGAGCTCGTGGTGCGCGGCCACCGGCCCTCGCTGGCGCTGCTCGTCGAGGTCGAGCAGGTCTTCCACCACTGCGCCAAGGCGTTCCTGCGCTCGAGGCTGTGGGAGCCGGAGAGCTGGGAGCCCGACGCCGTCCCGGCGAGGCCGCAGATCGCGCGCGAGCTCGAGCGCCCCGAGGCCACGCCGGACGAGCTGGAGCGCTACTACGGCCCGTCGTACGCCGAGGGCCTCTACCGCGCGTGACCCGGCGCCCTCGGGTCGGGCTCCGCCCGGCGGCGAGGCGACCTGCAGAAGGTCCTCCCGCGGCGCACCAGAGGGCTCTGACCTGCGGGGACGTGGAGCGACCGGTACTTCTGCAGGTCGCCTCGCGGCGCTCGCCTACCGTGCGGCCGTGACCACCCCCGGCGACCTCCCCCGGCACGGCGCCCAGGCGTCCACGACCCCGCAGCCGTACCCGACGGCCCGGCGCGACGACCTCGTCGAGGCGCTGCCGACGGCCGACCCCGTGGCACGGGTCACCGACCCCTACCGCTGGCTGGAGGACGCCGGCACGGACGAGACCCGCGCGTGGTCGGCGGCGCAGGACGCGCTGCTCGCCGAGCACCGGACGGGGTGGACGGGCCGGGACAAGGTGCAGCAGCGGCTCCATGAACTGCTCGGCGCCGGCGCGGTCGGCGTCCCGGTCTGGCGCGGCGCGCGTCGCTTCTCCACCCGGCGCGAGCCCGGCGCCGAGCACGGCGTCCTGCTCGTCCGCGAGCCCGTCGACGCGCACGACCCGGACGGCGAGCAGGTCGAGCGGGTCCTCGTCGACCCCGTGGCGCTCGACGCGAGCGGGTTGACGACGCTCGACGCCTGGCAGCCGAGCGTCGAGGGGGACCTGCTCGCCTACCAGCTCTCCGAGGGCGGCTCGGAGGAGAGCGTGCTGCGCGTGCTCGACGTCGCGAGCGGCGAGGTCGTCGACGGGCCGCTCGACCGCGCCCGCTACTCCCCCGTCGCGTGGCTGCCGGGCGGGGGTGCCTTCTACTGCGTGCGCCGCCTCGCGCCCGACCTCGTCCCCGACGGCGAGGAGCAGTTCCACCGCCGCGTCGTGCTGCACACGGTCGGCGCGCCGGAGTCCGAGGAGGTCGAGGTCTTCGGCGCCGGCCAGGACCTGCGGACGTACTTCGGCGTCTCGGTCTCCCGCGACGGCCGCTGGCTCTCCGTGACGGCGTCCGTCGGCACCGACCCGCGCAGCGACGTCTGGCTCGCCGACCTCGGCGAGGGCTCCGCCGCGGCCACCGCTCCCCCGCTGCACGAGGTCGTCATCGGGGCGGACGCGAGCACGTCGGCACGGGTGAGCCGTGACGGCCGGCTCTACGTGAGCACCGACCTCGGGGCACCGCGGGGCCGCCTCGCCGTCGCCGACCCGCACGCTCCGACGCCCGAGCACTGGCGGGACCTCCTGCCCGAGCGCGACGACGCCGTCCTCGAGGGCTGGACCGTCCTCGACGGCCCCGAGCTCGGGGAGGCCCCCGTCCTGCTCGCGGCGTGGACGACGCACGCCGTCAGCCGCGTCACGGTGCACGACCTGGCCGACGGCACCCAGCGCGCCGAGGTCGCGCTGCCCGGGACCGGCAGCGTCGGGGGCCTGGTGTCACGGCCCGAGGGCGGGCACGAGGCGTGGCTGACGTTCACCGACCCGACGACCCTGCCGCACGTCCACCGCTACGACGCGCGCACCGGGTCCCTCGAGCTCGTCGAGGGCCCGCCCGGGGCAGCCGACGGAGGCGCCGACGACCCCGACGTGCCGACGACCACGCAGCAGCTCGAGGTGACGAGCACCGACGGCACGACGGTGCGCGTGCTCGTCACCGCGCGCACCGACGCGCTCGACGCCGAGGGGGACCCGCGCGCGAGCGCCCCGCTCGTGCTCTACGGGTACGGCGGCTTCGGCATCTCGCTGCGCCCGTCCTGGTCGGCGACGACCCTCGCCTGGGTGCGCTCCGGCGGGGTGTGGGCCGAGGCCGGGCTGCGTGGCGGCGGCGAGGAGGGCGAGGACTGGCACCGCGCCGGCATGGGCCCGCACAAGCCGCGCGTCTACGAGGACCTCGAGGCCGCCGCCGACGCGCTCGTCGACCGCGGCTGGACGACGACGGAGAGCCTCGGGATCTACGGCGGCTCCAACGGCGGCCTGCTCGTCGGCGCCGCGCTGACCCGCCGGCCGGCGGCGTACGCCGCGGTGGTGTGCTCGGCGCCGCTGCTGGACATGGTCCGCTACCAGCTCCACGGGCTCGGGCGGACGTGGGCCGGCGAGTACGGCGACGCCGAGGACCCGGAGCAGCTCCGCTGGCTGCTCGCCCACTCGCCGTACCACCACGTCCGCGCCGACGAGCCGTACCCGGCGGTGCTCTTCACCGTCTTCGACGGCGACAGCCGGGTCGACCCGCTGCACGCCCGCAAGACGTGCGCGGCGCTGCAGGCGGCGACGGCCCGGCCCGTCGAGGAGGCCCCGGTCCTCCTGCGCCGCGAGGCGGACGTCGGCCACGGCGCCCGGTCGATCAGCCGGTCGACGGGCCTGACCGCGGACGTCCTCGCCTTCCTCGGCGACCGCCTGGGGCTGAACGTCGCGCGGGTGCCCTGAGGCGCCGGAGAGCCTCAGGAACCGCAGCCGTCCGCGGCGGGACGGGCGCCGGCGCCCTCCCGTGCGGCGACGAGGCGGCGCTGCAGCTCGCGGGCGTCGTCCGCCGAGAGGCCGGGGAGGTCGGTCGTCTCGGCGAAGCGGCCGCCCGGGAACCGCAGGTGCGACGACGGGTGGAAGGTGTCCGGCGGCCGCACCTCGGCGACGGCGGACCACGGCGTGAGCCGCCCGCGGCCCAGGGCGCTGACCTGGCGCGCACCCTCAGGTGTCAGCGCGAGATGGGCGCGCGGCAGAAGCACGAGCCCCAGGACGCCGAAGACCAGGTAGCCGGTCCCGAGCCCCAGCCAGACGACCCGCGGTTCCATGAAGAGCAGAGCCAGCAGTCCGTAGGCCACGCCGAGGCCGACGTTGCCCCACGCCAAGCGCCGCTGGCCCTTCGTCGTCGGTACCTCGAGACGCTCGGGCAGCCCGTCGACGTCCACGAGCAGCGGGGTGCCCGGACCTGCGGCCCCGTCCGTCACGCCCCCTGCCCCACGCGCGCCCGGGCCTCGAGGAGGCGGCGCTGCAGGTCCGTCGCCTGCTCCGCCGTCATCCCGACGAGGGCGACCGGGACGTCCGCCCCGCGGGTGCCCCGGATCTCGGCGTGCTTCGTCCACGGGCCCGGCGGGCGGACCTCGGCGACACGCGACCACGGGCGCAGGCGTCCTCCCGTCGGGGTGCTCCCGACGCGGAAGCCCGTCGCGCCGAGCCGCACGGCCGAGCTCCTGCCGACCGCGACGCCCACCAGGCCCAGGACCAGCTGGAACACGTAGAGCAGGAGGCGCGTCACGTCGAGGTCTCCGTCGTCGGTCACCACCAGCAGCACCTGGAGGGCGGCGAGGCCGGCGTAGGAACCCCACACCCACGGCATCCACCGCGCCTGCGAGGTCCGCCACGTCGTCGGCAGCCCCTCGAGGTCGAGCACGACGGACGACCCGTCGTCGTCCCTCCCGCCCCGCGCCACGACGCGATCATCTCGGGCGACCGCCGGGGCACCAGGCCGAGGAGCGGAACCCACCCGACCGGGTGACGCCCGCACCGCCGCGCGTGCTCACCCGGTCGGAGCGACCATGGGCGGCATGGCGAGCGCGGAGCAGACCGGCACGAGCACCGACCGTCCCGTCCACGGCCCCGGCGACGGGGACCTCGGGGGCAGCGAGACCCGCGGCGGCGACGTCCCGCACGACGCGACCGCGGTCGACGACGCCGTCGTCGCGACGCCCGGCCCGGACGGGCAGCCGCCGCTCGTCCTCGTCACGGGCGTCACGGGGTACATCGGCGGGCGGCTCGTGCCCCAGCTGCTGAGCGCCGGGTACCGGGTCCGGGCCATGGCCCGCCGGCCGGAGCGCCTGCGCGACCGCCCCTGGTACGACGACGTCGAGCTCGTCGACGCGGACGCGAACGACCTCGAGCAGGTCCGGTCGGCGCTGCGCGGCGTCGACGTCGCGTACTACCTCATCCACTCCCTGGGCTCCGGCAAGGACTTCGAGCACCTCGACCGCTACACGGCGCGCACCTTCGTCACGGCGGCGCGGGACGAGCACGTCGGCCGCGTCGTCTACCTCGGCGGGCTCTACCCCGAGGGCGTCGCGCTGTCCGACCACCTCAGCTCGCGCAAGGAGGTCGGCGACATCTTCCTGGCCTCCGGCGTCCCGTCGGTGGTCCTCAAGGCGGCCGTCATCATCGGCTCGGGCTCGGCGTCGTTCGAGATGATGCGCAACCTCACGGACATGCTCCCGGCGATGGTGACGCCGAAGTGGGTCCGGTCCTGGATCCAGCCGATCGCCGTCCGCGACGTCCTGCGGTACCTCATCGGGGCGATCAAGCTCCCCGAGGGCACCAACCGCGGCTTCGACATCGGCGGCCCCGACGTCCTCACCTACCGCGACATGATGCAGCGCTACGCCGCCGCCGCCGGGCTCCGGCCGCGCGTCATCGTGCCGCTACCGGTGCTCACGCCGGGGCTCGCCTCCCACTGGACCGGCATCGTCACGCCCGTCCCGAAGAACATCGCGAAGCCGCTCATCGGCAGCCTGGTCCACGACGTCGTCTGCAAGGAGGACGACATCAAGGAGTGGGTACCGGACCCCGAGGAGGGGCTCATCGGCTTCGAGCAGTCGGTGCGCCTGGCGCTGACCCGCATCCGCGACTACGAGGTCGAGACGACGTGGCGGTCCGCGAGCCTGCGGGGCGCCCCGAGCGACCCGCTGCCGACCGACCCCGACTGGGCCGGCGGGGCCCTCTACACCGACGACCGCAGCACGACCGTCGACGCCCCGGCCCAGCACCTGTGGGCGGTCCTGCAGGGCATCGGCGGGACGAACGGCTGGTACTCCTTCCAGCTGGGCTGGTGGACCCGCGGGGTCATGGACCAGGTCTTCGGCGGCCCGGGGCTGCGGCGGGGCCGCCGGGACCCGCTGCACCTGTCGGTCGGGGACGCCCTCGACTGGTGGCGCGTCGAGGCGATCGAGCCCGGTCGGCTCGTGCGCCTGCGGGCGGAGATGCGGCTGCCGGGGCTGGCGTGGCTCGACCTGTCCGTCGAGACGGGCGCCGAGGCCAAGGAGGCGGGGCGCCTCGGGCCGGGGACGGCGGACGACGCCGTCGTCTTCCACCAGCGGGCCCTCTTCCACCCGCAGGGGCTGCCCGGCCGGCTCTACTGGATCGGGATCGTCCCCTTCCACGCCGTCGTGTTCGGCGGTATGCAGCGCAACGTCGCCAAGGCGGCCGAGGACGCCTACCGGAGCAACCCGGACGCGCAGGCGCTCCTGCGCGACCAGGCCGCCGCGGAGGGGCGCAGCACGGCCGACGCGGCCTGAGCCGGGCCGGCCTCGCGGCTGGTCCCCCGGGCTCGTCCCTCAGGCTCGTCCCCCAGGGGGCCGCACGCCCGCGCCGGGCCGCTCGGGGCGGTCGTGTGCCTGGGCGAGACTGGGACGGTGCGCATCCAGGGCCCCGGCGGGCAGCAGACGTTCTACGACGCCGTCGGCGGGCACGAGACGTTCGTCCGTCTCGTCGACCGCTTCTACGACGGCGTCGCGACCGACGACGTCCTGCGTCCCCTGTACCCGGAGGAGGACCTCGGCCCGGCTCGCGAGCGGCTGCGGATGTTCCTCGAGCAGTACTGGGGCGGCCCGACGACCTACTCCGACACCCGCGGGCACCCGCGGCTGCGGATGCGGCACGCCGGCTTCGCCGTCGGGCCCGTGGCGCGCGACCGCTGGATCCACCACATGCGCGAGGCGGTCGACTCCCTCGACCTGCCGCCGCTGCTGCACGCCGAGCTGTGGGACTACCTCGAGCGCGCGGCGCACAGCCTGCTCAACACCTTCGACGGCTGACCCCGTCCGGGGCGTCCCGGCGCCCGGTCGGCGGACGGCGCACCGGGGGCGCACGAGGCGCCGGTAGCGTCGTCGCCGATGTCGACGACCTCCGCCCCCGGCCAGACGACCACCGACCAGACCGGCGGCGCCCGGCCGCCGACGCCGCGCGCGGCCCCGGTCGAGCAGACCTCCGGCGCCTCCGCCGGCGACCAGTGGTGGCGCTCCGCCGTGATCTACCAGGTCTACCCCCGCTCCTTCGCCGACGCGGACGGCGACGGGATGGGCGACCTGCCCGGGATCACGGCGCGGCTGCCGCACCTCGTCGAGCTCGGCGTGGACGCCCTCTGGCTCTCGCCCTTCTACACCTCCCCCCAGCACGACGCGGGCTACGACGTCGCCGACTACCGCGCCGTGGACCCCCGCTTCGGGACCCTCGCGGACGCCGACGCGCTGCTCGCGCGGGCCCACGAGCTCGGGCTGCGGGTCGTCGTCGACCTCGTGCCGAACCACACGTCCTGGGACCACGCCTGGTTCAGCGAGGCCCTCGCCGCGGCACCGGGCAGCCGTGAGCGGGCCCGCTACCTCTTCCGCGACGGCCGCGGCGAGCACGGCGAGCTGCCGCCCACGAGCTGGCGGTCGGTCTTCGGCGGCTCGGCCTGGGAGCGGATCACCGAGGCCGACGGCACGCCCGGCCAGTGGTACCTGCACCTCTTCGACGTCTCCCAGCCCGACCTCGACTGGAGCAACCCCGAGGTCCGCGAGGAGTTCCACGACGTCCTGCGCTTCTGGCTGGACCGCGGGGTCGACGGCTTCCGCGTCGACGTCGCCCACGGCCTCGTCAAGGCCGAGGGCCTGCCCGAGTGGGACGCCGAGCTCGAGATGATCAGCGGCACGCTCGCCGGGCAGCACGGCGAGGCGCGCACGCCGCCGCCGATGTGGGACCAGGAGGGCGTCCACGACGTCTACCGCGGCTGGCGCCGGGTGCTCGACGAGTACGAGGGCGACCGCATGCTCGTCGCCGAGGCCTGGGTCGAGCCGCTCGACCGCCTCGCCCGCTACGTCCGGCCCGACGAGATGCAGCAGGCCTTCAACTTCGCCTACCTCGTCTCCCCGCTGCGCGCGGCGGACCTGCGCGACGCCGTCGACGCGACGGCCGAGGCGATGGACGCCGTCGGCGCGCCGCCGACCTGGGTGCTGAGCAACCACGACGTCGTCCGGCACACGACCCGGTTCGGCCTGAGCACCGACGGCGGGAACCCGGACGGGCTGGACGCCTCCGCGGCGGCGCCGGACGCCGAGGTCGGGCTGCGCCGCGCCCGCGCGGCGACTCTCCTCATGCTCGCCCTCCCGGGCAGCGCCTACGTGTACCAGGGCGAGGAGCTGGGGCTGCCCGACGTCGCCGTCCCCGACGACGCGCGCCAGGACCCGACGTGGGAGCGCTCCGGGCACGCGGTGCGCGGCCGCGACGGCTGCCGCGTGCCCCTGCCGTGGGAGGGCGACGCCCCCTCCTTCGGCTTCGGGCCGACGTCGGCCTCGTGGCTCCCGCAGCCCTCCGCCTACGGCGAGCTCGCGCTCGACCGGCAGCGCGACGTGCCCGGCTCCACGTACGAGATGTACCGCGCCGCCCTGCGGCTGCGCCGGGAGCTGGCGCTCGGGTCCTCCCCGTCCCTGACGTGGACGGACGCCGACGGCCTGGCGCGGGTCGAGGACGGCGTCCTGGCGCTGCGGACCGGCGGTGCCCTCGTGGTGGCCAACCTCGGCGACACCCCGGTGCGGCTGCCCGACGGCGCCGAGGTGCTCCTCGTGAGCGGCGACCTCGCCCACGGCGGGGACGGCCGCAGCCTGCCGCCGACGACGACCGCCTGGCTCCGGGACCCGTCCCCGGAGGTCTGACGCCCGCCGCCTCCGGGCTCTCCCCCGCGGTCCGGGCCCCGCGCTCCGGGCCCCGCGCTCCGGGCCCCGCGCTCCGGGCCCCGCGCTCCGGGCCCCGCGCTCCGGGCCCCGCGCTCCTGGCCTCGGCGGTGGTCGGCGCGGTACGGTCAGCGCCCGCTCACCTGAGCGGAGACGACTCACGGATGAGAACCGCGGTGACCCTCGACGACGACGTCAGCACCTCCGTCCGACCGGACGCGCCGCCGCGCGCCGGCACCAGCACCACGCCGGCCGCCCGGGGGCACGAGCACCCGCCGGGACCGACCGGGCTGGTGCTCCTCGGCGAGGTGGCGCGCCGCTTCCACGTCCTCGGCCACAGCAAGGTCCAGATCGCCGCGGCGATGGGGGTCAGCCGCTTCAAGGTGGCGAGGCTCCTGGAGGAGGCCGCCGAGCGCGGCGTCGTCCGGGTCACCGTCGTCGTCCCGGGGGGCGCCGACCCCGCACGCTCGGTGGAGCTCGCCGCGGCGCTGGGTCTCGAGCGGGCCGTGGTCGTCGAGGTGCCGGCCGGGGACGACGTGGCCGTCCGCCGCCACGTCGGCGGAGCGGTGGCCGCCCTGCTCGAGGAGCTGCTCGTCGAGGGGGAGGTGCTCGGGCTCACGTGGAGCCGCACGCTCGCCCACGCCGCCACGGTGCTGGAGCGACTGCCGCCCTGCACCGTGGTGCAGCTCGCCGGGGCGCTGCACGACGGGCGCGCCGGCACCGTCGAGATCGTCCGGCAGGTCGCCGCCGTCGCCGGCGGGCGCTCGCTGCCGGTCTACGCGCCCCTCGTGACGGCCGACGTCGAGACCGCGACGGCGCTGCGTCGTGACCCCGGCGTCGCCGGCGCGCTGGGCCGGGTGCGGGACCTCACGACGGCCGTCGTCGCGATCGGCGGGTGGCGGGAGGACGCCTCGACGATCTGGCCCGCCGTCACGCCCGAGGAGCGCGCCGCCGGTCTGCGCGACGGGGCGGTCGCGGAGATCAGCGGGCGGCTGCTGGACGCGGCCGGGCGCCGGGTGCCGAGCACCTTCGACGGGCGGGTCGTGGCGCTCGACCTCGAGCACCTGGCCGGCGTCCCGGAGGTCGTCGCCGTCGCCTACGGCGCGCGGCGGGCGGCCGCGGTCCTCGCGGCCGTGCGCACGGGGTGGCTCACGACCCTCGTGGCGGACGCCGAGCTCGCCGACGCGCTGCTCGCGCTGCCTCCGGACCAGCTGCCCGGGTCCCTGGGGAACGAGGACGGGGACGAGGACGGCGTCGAGGCGCCGCGCGCACCGGCGTGAGACGCGGCGTCAGCCCCTCGCGGCGCGCTCGCGGGCCCGGCGCCGCAGCTCCACGGGCGGGCCGTCCAGCGCGGCGAACATCTCGCTCTCGGCGGGCGTGAGGCGGCGCGGCCGACCGGTGTCGAGGTCCACGAGGACGACCGTCGACTCGGCCCGCGCGTAGACGACCCAGCCCTCGGCGTCCGCGCGGAGGCCGTCGTCCGGGGCGTCCTGGGCCCGCCCGCGCACCTCGTACCCGAGGTCGAAGCTGGCGCCGGAGTGGCGGCTGATCCACAGGCGCACCGTCACGGGCTCGTGCTGGAACTTCAGCGGCACGAGGTACTCGACCTCGTTGCGCGCCACGATCGTCCCCGAGCGCACCGGCGAGTCCGACGTCGCCTCCCCCGACCAGGTGCGGAAGGCGGAGATGCGCGCCTCCTCCAGCAGCCGGAGGTGCTGGACGTTGTTGACGTGGCCGTAGGCGTCCATGTCGGACCAGCGCAGCGGGACGGGGACCTCACGAGCGGGCATGGCGGCATCGTCGCAGCCCGCCGGGAGGCGTCGGTCACGCCGGTACGGTCGCGGGATGCCGGACGCCGACGGACCGCCGACACCTCCCGACGGCCGGGAGGCACCACCGCCCGGGGAGTCGCTCCGGCGGCTGCTCGCCGTCCTGGACCTGTCGTCGGAGGGCCTCGACGACCGCGGGCAGGACCTCTTCTCCGGCGGGAGCCTCCCCCAGCCGCACGGGCGGGTCTTCGGCGGCCAGGTGCTCGCCCAGTCGGTCGTCGCGGCGTCGCGGACCATCGGCGACGAGCCGGCCGGCGGCGACGAGAGAGCCGACGGGCAGGGCGCCGTCGGGCCCGAGAGCCGGCCGCTGCACTCGCTGCACGGCTACTTCCTGCGGGCCGGGGACTCCTCGCGGCCCATCACCTTCGCCGTCGAGCGGCTGCGCGACGGCCGGTCCTTCAGTGCCCGTCGCGTGCACGCGCTGCAGGCCGACCGGCCGATCCTGTCGATGATCGCGTCCTTCCAGGCACCCGCCGACGGGGCCGACCGGCAGGACGCGGCGCCCGACGTCCCCGGGCCGGAGGACCTCCCGGCGACCGCGGACGTGCTCGGCACCGACGACGCCCCCGCGGCCTGGCGGGCGCCGGACGGCACGCCCGGCGACGCCTCCGGCGCAGACCTGCGCGCCTGGGCGAGGTCGTGGGTGCGCTCGCGCCCGGTGGAGCTGCGCCACGTCCCGGTCGACGCGCTGCCGCCCGGCGACGGCCAGGCCGTGTGGCTGCGCGCGGGCGAGCGCCTGCCCGACGACCCCGTGCTGCACCGGGCCGTGCTCGCCTTCGCGAGCGACGACTCGCTGCTGGAGCCGGTGCTCACGGGCCAGGGCCTCACGTGGGCCTCCCGCGGCGTCCGCGTCGCGAGCCTCGACCACGCGATGTGGTGGCACCGGCCGGCGCGCGCCGACGAGTGGCTGCTCTACCGGCAGCGCTCCCCCAGCGCCTCGAGCGACCGGGGGCTCGCGACCGGCTCGCTCTTCCGTCGTGACGGCGTCCTGGCCGCCACGGTGGCGCAGGAGGGCATGGTCCGCGTCCCGCGCCGTCGCTGACGCCGACGGCCCCTCCCGCCGCGGCGGGAGGGGCCGTCGTCGTCGCGGACGTCGTCCGCGGCGGGCGTCAGTCGCGGGTGAGGCGCCGGTAGGTGACGCGGTGCGGGCGGGTGGCGTCGGGGCCCATCCGCTCGACCTTGTTCTTCTCGTACGCGTCGAAGTTCCCCTCGAACCAGTACCAGCTGGACGGGTTCTCGGGGGTGCCCTCGTAGGCGAGGATGTGCGTGCACACCCGGTCGAGGAACCACCGGTCGTGGGAGATCACCACGGCGCAGCCCGGGAACTCCAGCAGCGCGTTCTCCAGGCTCCCGAGCGTCTCGACGTCGAGGTCGTTCGTCGGCTCGTCGAGGAGCAGCAGGTTGCCGCCCTCCTTGAGGGTCATCGCCAGGTTGAGCCGGTTGCGCTCCCCCCCGGACAGGACGTCGGCGGGCTTCTGCTGGTCGGGGCCCTTGAAGCCGAAGGCCGAGACGTAGGCGCGCGACGGCATCTCGACGTTGCCGACCTGGATGTAGTCGAGACCTTCGGACACGGTCTCCCACAGCGTCTTCCCGTGGTCGAGCCCGGTGCGGCCCTGGTCGACGTACGACATCTTCACGGTGTCGCCGACCTTGACGTCGCCGCCGTCCGCGTCCTCGAGACCGACGATCGTCTTGAACAGCGTCGTCTTGCCGACGCCGTTCGGGCCGATGACGCCGACGATGCCGTTGCGCGGCAGCGTGAACGACAGGTCGTCGATGAGGACGCGGTCACCGAAGCCCTTGCGCAGGTTCGAGACCTCGATGACCTGGCTGCCCAGGCGGGGACCCGGCGGGATCTGGATCTCCTCGAAGTCGAGCTTGCGCGTGCGCTCGGCCTCGGCCGCCATCTCCTCGTAGCGCGCGAGGCGGGCCTTGGACTTCGTCTGGCGGCCCTTGGCGTTGGAGCGCACCCACTCGAGCTCGTCCGCCAGGCGCTTGGCCATCTTGACGTCCTTCTTGCCCTGCACCTGCAGCCGGGCCTGCTTCTTCTCCAGGTAGGTGGAGTAGTTGCCCTCGTAGGGGTACAGCCGGCCGCGGTCGACCTCCGCGATCCACTGGGCGACGTTGTCGAGGAAGTACCGGTCGTGCGTCACGGCGAGGACGGCGCCGGGGTACGCGGCGAGGTGCTGCTCCAGCCACGTCACGCTCTCGGCGTCGAGGTGGTTGGTCGGCTCGTCGAGCAGGAGCAGGTCGGGCTTGGACAGCAGGAGCTTGCACAGCGCCACCCGACGCTTCTCCCCGCCGGACAGGACGGTGACGTCGGCCTCGCCCGGCGGGCAGCGCAGGGCGTCCATCGCCTGCTCGAGCTGGGAGTCGAGGTCCCAGGCGTCGGCCGTGTCGATCTCCTCCTGCAACGCGCCCATCTCGGTCATGAGGGCGTCGAAGTCCGCGTCGGGCTCGGCCATCTCGACGCCGATGGCGTCGAAACGCTCCTTCTTGCGGACGATGTCGCCGAGCCCGTCCTTGACGTTGCCGAGGACGTCCTTGGACTCGTCGAGCTGCGGCTCCTGCTCGAGGATGCCGACGCTGTAGCCGGCCGAGAGGCGGGCCTCGCCGTTGGACGGCTGGTCGAGCCCGGCCATGATCTTGAGAATCGTCGACTTCCCGGCGCCGTTGGGGCCGACGACCCCGATCTTCGCGCCCGGGAAGAACGACATGCTGACGTCGTCGAGGATGACCTTGTCGCCGTGCGCCTTGCGCGCCTTGGTCATGGTGTAGATGAACTCGGCCATGCGCCCCAGGCTAGTGGCCGCGGCGCTCGTCCCCCGCCGCGCTCGCGGCGGCCCCGGCCCGCCGTCGCGCCGTCCTCCGCGGCGCGTCCCTCCGAGGCGTGGTCGCCGGCGGCGCCAGCGACGACCGGACGTGCTCGTGCTCGGCGAGGACCCGGGCCACGGGCCCGAGGACGGCGTCCGCCGCGACCGTGCGCACGGCCGCCTCGAGGCGCTCGGCGGCGCGGCGCCGCTCCCGACGGGCCCCGGCCGCGGCCACGCGGCGGGACACCGCGGCGAGGAGCGCGCCGAGCACCAGCCCCCCGACGGCCAGGGCGGTCGGCAGGGGCAGCACCCGGGTGCCGTCCTCGCGGGCCGGGCCGACCGCGGGCACGGCGGCGTCGGGGAGCTGGAGCCAGGCGGCGACGCCGAGCCCCGCCAGCCACACGAGACCCACGACCGCGGCGACCGCCAGCACCACCTGCGCCGCCCCGGCCACCGCCCACCACCGCGGCGACGTGCGGGGCAGCTCGACGCCGACGACGGCGCGGTCGAGGGCGTCGGCCACCTCGGGGCCGGGGGGCGCGGCGGCCTCGCGGACGGCGGCGGCCCACCGCGGGGGCAGCCCCTGCGAGCACCCCGCGCCGACGCGACGGCCGGCGAGCTCGACGGCGGCGCGCTGGGAGGGGGTCGGGGCGGGGACCGAGCTGACGACGAGCTCGGGCGCCTCGCCGTCCCCGCTCGCACGGCGTCCCTCGAGGCCCAGCCGTCGCAGCGGCTCCCGGCGCAGCCGCGCCGTCCAGCGCAGCGGCGGCCACCCGGTCCGACGGGCCGCCCGGCGGCGGTGGTCGCCCTCCACGGCGTCGACGACGGCGGGCACGCCGGCGGCGCCGGCGAGGGCGCCGACGAGCTGGTCGGCGCCGGGCAGGTCCTCGGCGGCGGGCACGGGCACCACGTCGGCGGCGACCCCGCGCGCCAGCGACGCCCGGACGTCCTCGAGGTCGGCCTCGGTGCGGCGC
Organism: Pseudokineococcus basanitobsidens; assembly: GCF_037482545.1. NCBI lineage: Bacteria > Bacillati > Actinomycetota > Actinomycetes > Kineosporiales > Kineosporiaceae > Pseudokineococcus > Pseudokineococcus basanitobsidens. Next base: position 89,797 of record NZ_JBBIAA010000006.1, read on the forward strand.
AGCGCCAGCGCCCGCGCGGCGACCGCGTCGGCGAGCCGCCCGCGCAGCGCCGCGACGCCGGCGCCCGTGCGCGCCGACGTCGTCAGGACGTCGGCGCGGGCCAGGCCGTCCTCGGCGAGCAGCCGGCGCAGGTCCTCCTGCGTGGCGTCCGCGTCGGCGGGTGCGAGCCGGTCCACCTGGTTGAGCACGAGCAGGACCACGTCGTCGTGCCCGGCGAGGCGGCGCAGGTACCGGGCGTGCAGCGCGTCGTCGGCGTACTTCTGCGGGTCGACGACCCACACGAGCAGGTCCACGAGGCGCACGAGCCGGTCCACCTCGAGCCGGTGCGCGAGCGTCGTCGAGTCGTGGTCCGGCAGGTCGAGCAGCACGAGGCCGTGCAGGTCCACCTGGTCGCCGGCGTCGAGGGCGCTCTCGCGATCCGACCGGTGCCGTCGCGGCACCTCGAGCCAGTCCAGCAGCTCCTCCGCGGGCTCGGGGCCCCACACGCACGCCGTCGGGGACGCCGTCGTGGGGCGTCGGGCGCCCGTCTGCGCGAGCGGCAGCCCGGCGAGGGCGTTGAACAGGCTCGACTTGCCGCTGCCGGTGGCCCCGGCGAGCGCCACGACCGTGCGCCCGGTCCCGAGCCCCAGCCGCTCCTCGGCCCGCCGCAGCACCGGCTCGGCGGCGGCGACGGCGTCCGTCTCGAGCCTGCCGCCCCCCGCGTCGACGGCCGCGCGCAGCGCCCCGACGCGCTCGACGAGCGCGCGCCCGTCCACGAGCCCGCCCGCGGGGCCGGACGCGGTGGCGGCCCGCCGGCCGAAGGGGCTCACGCGTCCGCCCGTCGCGCGGCGGCCACGTCGGCCAGCGCGGCGGCGAGCCGGTCGGCCGCGGCGTCGTCGACCCCGGCGGCGTCGAGGACCTCGTCGAGACGACGTCGGGGGACGTCGACGAGCTCGTCGACCCGGCGCAGCAGGTCGGCGCGGGCCCGCGCGGCGAGCGCCCGGACGGCGGCGTCGCCGAAGACGGCCTCGAGCAGGCGCTGCCCGACGGCCGCGGCGCCGAGCCCGACGCCGACCTCGGCGCCGGTGGGGATGAAGGCGGTGCTCGCGAAGACGACGACCATGAGCGCGACGCCGAGGGCGTTGACGCCGAAGGACAGGACGCGCGCGCGGGTGCGCCGGCCCTCCCCCTCGGCGCGCACGAGGTCGAGGACACCGCGCTGCCAGTCGCGGACCAGGCGGGCGACCCTCTCGTCGAAGCCGTCGGGCAGCTCCAGCGCCGGGCCCGCGAGGGCGAGCACCTGGGCGCCGGCCGGGCGGGACGCCCACCGGTCGCGCGTGCGGTCCAGCGCGCCGGCGCACCGGGCGCGGACGAGGTCGGCGACGCCGGAGCGCACGGCCGCGCCGACGGGCTCGGCCCCCGGGGCGGGTCGGCCGCGGACGAGGGCGCCGACCCGGTCGCGCAGCCGGCCGACCGCGGCGTCGAGGGAGCGGAAGAGCTCGCCGGTCCCGACGAACTCCTGCCAGCGGGCGAGGACCTCGCCGCGCAGCAGCGTGCCGTCGGTCAGCTCGGTCTCGAGCTCCTCGCGCCCCGTCGCGAAGGCGGCGACGACGTCGTCGTGCAGCAGGCCGGACGCCGACGCCTGCGCGGACGCAGCACCCGCGACCGGGGCGAGCCGCTCGGGCAGGGAGTCCAGCGCCCCGGTGAGCGTCCGTCGGACGACGAGCGAGCGGCGGCGCGCGTCGCCGGCGAGCCCGTCCAGCCACGACCGCAGCGGCGCGACGGCCGCCTCGGGCAGCAGGCCGTCGACGTCGCCGCCGTCGGCCTCGACCACGGTGAACAGCGGCGCCGCGCCGAGACCTCCGCGCGACAGCATCCCGGCGAGGTCGGCCCGCACCTCCCGCAGCACCGCGTCGTCCCCCGCACCGGCGGGCACCCGGTCGAGGACGACGGCGACGGAGGCCCCGCGGCGCGCCGCGCCGGCGAGCAGGTCCCACGGGACGGCGTCCGCGTAGCGCGCGGCCGTGGTGACGAAGACCCACAGGTCCGCGGCGGCGAGCAGCTGCGCCGCGAGCGCCCGGTTGGCGTCGACGACGGAGTCGACGTCCGGGGCGTCGATCAGCGCCAGGCCGGCGGGGACCGCGGGCGAGGAGACGAGCCGCAGGCCGCTCGCCGCCGGGCTGGTGGCGCCGGCCGGCCCCCCCGGCTCGTCGCCCCCGGTCGAGCGGGCGAGGGCGGGCAGCACCCGGTCGCCCGTGAACCACGGGGCGTCGTCGGGGTGGTGGGCCAGCACGGGCGAGCGGGTCGTCGGCCGCAGCGCGCCGGCGCGCGTCACGCGCTCCCGCAGGAGCGAGTTGACGAGCGTGGACTTGCCGGCGCCGGTGGAGCCGCCGACCACCGCGAGCAGCGGCGCGTCGATCTGCCGCAGGCGCGGGAGCAGGTAGTCGTCCAGCTGGTCGCGGACCGCGGCGGCACCGGCGCGACCCCGTCCGGCGTCCGGCAGGTCGAGCGGCAGCCGGAGACCGTCGAGCTCGGTGCGCAGACGCTCCAGGGAGGCCAGGAGCTGCCCGCCGTCGCCCGCCTCGCTCACGGGGAGCAGCCTGCCAGGTGGGGAGGGGCGCCCCCGGCAGGGATCGAACCTGCGACCGTCAGATTAGAAGTCTGCTGCTCTGTCCGCTGAGCTACGGGGGCCGAGGGCGGCTGCGCCCTGCCGCCGAGGGTAGCCGTGGGGCCCCGGCCGGCGCCCCGGCCCGACCGCCCCGCCGTCAGCCGATGGCGTCGGCGCGGGCGGGGTCGCGGCCGATGCGGCGCTTCTGCAGCTGCAGGGCGACGACGCCGAGGACGGCCGCGAGCGTCGACGAGCACAGGACGGCGACCTTGGCGGCCTCCCGCAGCTCGCCGGGGGGGAACGCCAGCTCGCACACGAGGAGCGACACGGTGAAGCCGATCCCGGCGAGGACGGCGACGCCGCCCAGGTCGCGGGGCGCCTGGTCCTCGGCGAGGCGCAGGCTCGTGAACCGCTCCAGCAGGTTGACGGTGAGCATGATCCCGAGCGGCTTGCCGCCGACGAGCCCCAGCGCGACGCCGACCGCCACGGGGTGGGCGAGGACCTGCCCCAGCCCTCCCGTGCCCGCGACGGTGACCCCCGCCGCGAAGAAGGCGAAGATCGGCAGCGCGACCCCCGAGGACAGCGGGTTGACGACGTGGTCGACGCGGTCGCCGACCGAGGTCTGCTCGCCGGAGCGCCGGACGGCCGGCACGGCGGCACCGAGCAGGACGCCGGCGACGGTGGCGTGGACCCCCGAGCTGTGCACGAGCACCCAGGTCAGGACGCCGAGGACCACGGCGCCGGCAACGAGGGCGCGGTGCGCCCCCTGCGTGGTCGGCCGGCGGCGCACCAGCCAGGCGAAGGCCGCCAGCGGGACGAGCGCGGCGGCGAACCAGCCCAGCGCGAGGTCGTCGGTGTAGAAGACCGCGATCACGGTGATGGCGAGCAGGTCGTCGACGACCGCGAGGGTCAGCAGGAACGTCCGGACGCTGGCCGGGAGCCCCCGGCCCGCGACGACGAGCACGGCGACGGCGAAGGCGATGTCCGTCGCCGTCGGGACCGCCCAGCCGCGCAGCCCTTCCCCGTCCAGCTGCGTCACCGCGAGGACGTACAGCAGCGCCGGCGCCGCCATCCCGCCGACCGCGGCCAGCGCCGGCAGCGCGGCGCGGCGCGGGTCGCGCAGGCTGCCGACCCGTACCTCGCGGGTGATCTCGAGGCCGACGACGAAGAAGAACAGGGCCAGGACCCCGTCCGAGGCCCACGCCGCGAGGTCGAGGTCGAGCCCGACCGCCGCGGGGCCGACGGTGAGCCCGGAGAACGCGGTGTAGACGTCCCGCCAGGGCGAGTTGGCCCAGACGACGGCGACGACGGCACCGGCGAGCAGCAGCAGCCCGCTCGTCCGCTCGTCCGACAGCCGGGCACGCAGACGGTCGCTCACGCGGGCACCGCCGCTCGAGGGGCCCCTGCGTCGGCGGGGGCGTCGGCGGGGGCGCCGGGCGCCGTGGCCCCGGCCACGGCGCCGACCAGGAAGCGCTCGCGCAGCCGCCAGAGGTCGGCGAGCGCACGTCGCTCCTCCTCGCGCGCCGCGGCCGCGGCGGTCCCCCGGCGCAGGCGCTCGCGCAGGAAGGCCAGCTCGCAGGCCCCGTGCTGGAAGTCGGCCATGGCCTCCCCGGCGTCCGGGCCCAGGCCGGCCGCCCAGCGCCGGGCCCGGCGGCGCTCGGGCAGGGAGGCGACCATGGCCGCCTCCGACCACGTCAGCCAGCCGGCGCGGGCGTAGACGTCCAGGTGCTCGCGCAGGAGGCGGCGCTCCCGGCGCCGGGCCACCACGGCGAGGACGACCGCCGCGGTGAAGACCGGGACCTGGAGGAGGACGTAGACGACGGGGAAGCCGCCCGGCAGGAAGGTGGAGGCGTTCCACAGGCCGTGCAGCGCCACCGCCACGACGAGGCCGGCGAGCGGCAGCAGCCACCGGGCGCGCGAGCGCCGGCCGACGGCGACACCCAGGCCCACGCCGACGGCCATGGTGAACAGCGGGTGCGCGAAGGGGGCGACGACGGCGCGCAGCACGAAGGTGACGGCGAGCTGCGCCGTCCCCCCCTGCACGAGCGCGGCGCTGAAGTAGAGGACGTTCTCGACGAGGGCGAAGCCGATCCCGACCATCCCCGCGTAGACGATCCCGTCGACCACGCCGTCGAACTCGCGGCGGCGCAGCAGGAGCACGGCGACGACGCCCAGCCCCTTCGCGACCTCCTCCGTCAGCGGCGCGACGACCGCGAGCGTGAGGAGGCCCGGCGGTCCCCCGTCGTCGAGGGCGACGTTGGCGCGGCCGTTGACGGCGAGGGCGACCGTCGTCGCGACGCCGGCCCCCCAGCCCAGGGCCAGGACCAGCAGCGCAGCCGGCTCCGCCTCGTACCGGTCGAGCCACAGGAAGACGGCGAGGACGAGGAGCACGGGCAGGAGGGCGAGCGCGACGCCCACGACGAGCGCCTGCGGGCCGTCCTCGAGAAGCACGAGAGCGAGGACCCGCAGCACACCGGCCGTGATGACGCCCGCGAGGACGGCGGCGACGAGCGCCCGGCGGACGGTCCGCCACCCGCCCGCCCCCGGACGACCGACCGCGACCGCGCCCGTCGTCGGGAGCACCCCGACGTCCCCCGGCCGCGGTGGTGGTGGTGCGTCGTCCGACGCCGTGGGGACCACCGGGGACCCCTCGCCTCGCCCGGGCGGGCCCTCGGTCGTCATGCGCCGCACGCTAGCCCGGGGCACCGGGCCCCGGCGTCCCCGCCGCCGGCGGCGGTCGCCGCCCGGGACGCGCGCCGGCGGCTCCGCCTACAGTCCGCGGGTGTCCTCCTCCCTCTCCGCCCAGCGCATCGTGTGGATCGACTGCGAGATGACGGGCCTGGACCTCGTGGCCGACGCGCTCGTCGAGGTCGCCGTGCTCGTCACGGACTCCGACCTCCAGGTCGTCGGCGAGGGGCTCGACGTCGTCATCGCCCCGCCCGCCGAGGCGCTGGAGCAGATGCGCGACGTCGTCCGCGAGATGCACACCTCCTCGGGCCTGCTGGAGGAGCTCGCCGCCGGGACGACGCTGGAGGACGCCCAGCGTCGCGTGCTCGACCACGTGCGCGAGCTCGTCCCGGAGGCCCGCAAGGCCCCGCTCGCGGGCAACTCCGTGGGCACCGACCGCGGCTTCCTCGCCCGGGACATGCCCGACCTGGTCGACCACCTCCACTACCGGATCGTCGACGTGTCCTCCGTCAAGGAGCTCGCCCGGCGCTGGTACCCGCGCGCCTACTTCGCCTCGCCGGAGAAGAAGGGCGGGCACCGGGCCCTCGCCGACATCCGCGAGAGCATCCAGGAGCTCCGCTACTACCGGGAGGCCGTCTTCGTCGCGCCGCCGGGGCCCGACACGGCGACGGCCCGCGCGGCGGCCGCACGGGTCACAGGCAGCTGACGCCGGCGGGTATGCTGCTCGCGCCCGAAGGCCCCCGACGCACCGCGTCGTGGGCGCCGTGCGGGCGATGGTGGGTGTAGCTCAGCTGGTAGAGCACCGCGTTGTGGTCGCGGTGGCCGCGGGTTCAAGTCCCGTCACTCACCCCGATCGCCGGGGGCGGCCCGAGCCGGCCGCTCCCGGCAGACCTCCCCGGACGTCCCGGCACCCGAACGGGCGACCTCATCGGCCTCGACCGGCGCTGCGGGGTGGCCGTTCTGCCACACTCCCCCCGTCGCTCTCGGGACCGGGGGGCGAGCGCACGAGGAGGCCCGATGACGTCCCAGGACCCGACGCCCGCCGAGGACCGCGACGCCGCGACGCCCGGCGGCGCGGACGACAGCACCAGCGGCAGCGACCACGTGATGGACATGCTCGGCGAGCACGTCCCCCTGTCCCTGCTCATGGACCTCACCTCCCCCGCCGGGCCCGACAGCGAGACCATCTCCGCGGACGAGGGGCTGCCGGAGGACTCCTGGTGGGACGAGGGCGGCGAGAGCGCCGACGGCTCGCAGGAGCAGCCGGCCCAGGACTCCTGACCGACGCGCTCGATTTCACCCACCGGCGGGGCCGCGTGTAGCGTTGCCCCCGGCACGCGCTGCTAGCTCAATTGGCAGAGCAACTGACTCTTAATCAGTGGGTTCTGGGTTCGAGTCCCAGGCGGCGCACCACGTGGCGGCCCCCGTCCCGACCCTGTCGGACGGGGGCCGTCGTCCGTCCGACCCCAAAGCGCGCCCATGACGACGACGCGACTGCCACAGTGCCCCCCATGAGCGCACCCGAGCCCGTCGACGACACAGCGGGCACCCGCGGGGCCGGATAGCAGCCCGCAGGACAGCGCCGCCTCATTCGCGTTCCGTCGTCATCGGCTCCGACGACCTGACCGCCGCGTGGCTGCCAGGCGTCGGCTACCCCGTCGCCGCCGCGTGGAAGGTCACCGATACGCCCGCGACCGTCGTCGGCGGCACGCATGCGCCCCCCGTCGTCTCCGACATCCGTTCCGGCCGGTCGGAGTACCGCCTGATCCGACGGGCGACCTGACCGTGCCCCACGCCACGTGCTCGAGCGGGTGCGCCTATCGCTGCTGCACGTGCGCCTGGTCACCAACAAGCACGCTGCCGGCTACGCCATGACCGAGACCGTCAGGCCCGACGTCCGCGACGCCGCGGACGAGCACCTCGGCTGACCGCCTCGCCATGGCCGGCGGCCTGCACCCCAAGCGCGGCCCCGGGGTGCCGCTCGGTCAGCGTCCGGCGGGCGACGCAGTCGGCCCGCCGCCCGAGCTGCCGCCGTCGTCGCGGACCTTCGACCGGCTGATGGGCCGTCAGTCCCCGCCGATGCGGTGCGGTCACGTCGACGTGGTCGCCGAGCGGGTCCTTGGGGACGACGACGTCGACGGGCCCCTGCTCGGCCCGTCGCGGGGAGGTCGACGGCGACCTCCTCCGCGTGGTCCGCGCCACCGGGGACGAGGGCGGCTCCCTCGTCGAGTCGCGGCTGCGCGAAGACCAGGTCGGCCAGCTCGCCGGACGACCGCCGTCCGCTGGGCGGCGGACCGTGGCCTCATGACGAGACCGTAGGCCCGCAGCAGTCCAACGGCTTCGCGATCGCCGTCCGGCCGTTGCCGAGTGCAGCGACCAGGTGATGTGCCCGGCGCACCGACGGTCCTGGCGCGGGTCCGGCACTGTGGTGCGGGTAACCCGTCAGCCCGTGAGCGCCCGTCGGCGCGCCGCACAGCTCGCCCTGTCATGGGGCTTCCCGCTCGGGGTGGTCGGCGCCTGCTACGGCTTCGGCGTGCAGGACTGGTGGGGTGCCCGGACGGCCGCCGCGGCGTGGATGGCCGGGCAGATTGCCGTCGCCGCGGGGGGCTGATTGCGGTCGTGCCCTACTCCGGCCGGCCGGTCCTGCGGCCCCTGCCCCCTTCGCGGGTACCGCCGGCCGCGGCGAACGGGCCCGCGCCGGCGCCTACGCCGACGACGGCCTCGTCATCTTCGTGCTCGAGCAGTACGCCGCGGGCCGCTCGCTGCGGGCGATCGCCGAGCTCACCCACCGGTCGCACTCCGCGGTCCGGAACCTGCTCGACCGTCGCGGCGTCCTCCGCCGCGGCCGCGGTGCGCCCGCAGGAAGTGACGACCACGGGCAGGAGTCACAGGCCGGTCTGACTGACCCCGTACTCGGCCTGCTCGGTGGTGAAGCCCTCGTACTCCAGCTGCTCGATCAGCCCGGAGCGAGAGAAGGACGAGTACTCGAGGTAGTTCTTCGCCGACTTGGCGGCCTGCTCGTTCCAGCTGACGGTGATGGCGGTGACCGCGGCCTCGGCGTCCTCCGCGGAGAAGCCCTCGTACTCGAGCTGCTCCAGCAGCCCGGACCGTGAGAAGGACGAGAACTCGAGGTAGCTGTTGGCCGAGCTGATCGCGTTCTGCACGGACACGGAGCCGCCGCTCTCGTCGGCGGCAGGCTCCGGCTCTTGCTCGACGACGGGCTCCGGCTCGGGCACCGCGACTGGCTCAGGCTCGTCCTGGACGACGGGCTCGGGTTCGACGGTCTCGACGACTGCCGGCTCGGCGTCGACGCTGTTGTCCTCGAAGAGGTACGCGTCGTCGTGGTCCCCGGCGGACTCGTCCTCGCCGGTCGGCTCGGGGTCCGGCGCCGGGGCCGTCACCGTGACGGTGGGTGCAGGGGCGGTCACGGTGACGGTCGGCACCGCGGCGGTGGTCGCGCCGCTGCTTCCGCAGCCGGCGAGGGCTGCTGCCGCGACTGCAGCAGTGGCGGTGACGAGTAGTGAGCGGCGCATGGCGGGACCCCCGTGGTCGTGATGTGCGGTGGACAGATCGTGCGCGCCGGGACGGAGCGTGCGCAGCGATGTGACCGGGCCGTGATCTGGACCACCCAATCGAGTCACGCCGCGGTCGGCCACGTCGTGCTCGACGTCGACCAGCGGGTGCCGCCGCGCCCGGCAATGGTCCCGGCGCCAGCTGCTGCCAGGCGGCGGGCGTCGTCGAGACGAGCGTGCAGACCCGCGTGGTCGTGACCTGGGCGTGCCCGTGGAGCTCCCGCCACCGCTCGTAGGTCCCGCTCGATGGAGTACGTCAGGAGGCGCATCGGTGCTGCAACGTGTGCGCCGTCCACCCGGACCCGGTGGCCTCGGACGTGAGCCGCGACACCGCCGGCGGCGGCCAGCCACTCGTCCCAGGCGTCGAGCTGCTGCTGCCACGTCGTCGTGACGGTCAGTCCCCCAAGGGCGCGACGCGAACACCCGTTCGCATCACGGCGCCAGACCTTGAGCCGGCAACCACCCGACGGTGCGCGTGGCGACGTCTCGGTCCCGCATCGTCTCCCCCACCTACCCCGTCCCCCGGCGCCGCGGCGCCGCGGCGCGCGCCGCTCACGCGACGGCTGCGTTCACGCCGCAGCGCCCGTCGGCGCGAGCTCGCGCTCGCCAGGGGGCACGGCGCTCGGCCGCACGGCGGATCGGCGTGACGGTCGCCTCGCTGGGCCAGAACCAGTGGGTTCTGGGTTCGAGTCCCAGGCGGCGCACCACGTGGCGGCCCCCGTCCCGACCCTGTCGGACGGGGGCCGTCGTCCGTCCGACCCCGAACCGTGGCCACGACGACGACGTGACTGCCACAGTGCCCCCCATGAGCGCACCCGAGCCCGTCGGGGACACGGCGGGCATCCGCGGGGCCGGACGGTACGCCGGTGACTCGGCCGACGACCTGACGCTCGGACTCGTCCTGCTCGTGCTCGGCGCCTTCCTCGTCGGTGCGGCCTGGGCCGGCCCGGGAGCTCGCGCCCTGCTCGTGATCGGCGTCGTCCTGGCCGGCGTGGGGGTCGTCCTGCTCGTCCGGGGCGTCCACCGCCTGGCGACGAACCTCGACCGGGTGCTGCGGTCGCGGCTCACGGTCCCCGCGGACGACGAGGGGTCGGCGCCGCGACCGCCGGGCTCGTGATCCGCGCACCGCGCGGCGGGGTCCCTGCGCCCGTAGCGTGCTCGCCGACCCCTCCCCGCTGATCGGAGCCGCCGTGCGCCCCCGCCCCGCCCTGCTCGCGTCCCCCGTCGTGCTCGCCGTGGTGCTCACCGGGTGCTCGGGCGGCGTCACCGACCGCGGCGACGGCATCCCGATGGTCCCCTACCGCGACCGGGTGGCCGCGGGAGGCAGCCAGGGCGACCGGGCGGACGCGGTCGAGGACGCCCGTGAGGACCTCGAGGAGTGCGGCGACCCCGACGACAGCCGGACCTTCGAGGTCTCCGCCTCGGGCGCGCAGGTCGAGCTGCACGTGCCCGCCGACGCCGACGACGACCCGGTGGAGGAGCTCGAGGACTACCGCGGGGACGTCGGCGCGAGCCCGGTCTGCTGGGTCGTCGCCGAGGTGGACGACTCGGACGGCGACCAGGTCGTCGACCTCCCCCGCGTCGAGGTGGTCACCTCCGACGGGCAGGCCGTGACGCTGCAGCGCGCGTCCGACGTCGTCCGCGGGTGGGCCGACCTCCGGCCCGACGACGAGGACCTCGCCGCGCGCGGCGTCGAGCTCATCACCCGGACGGGCGGCGTCGTGGGCCCCGGCGAGGAAGGTGAGGTCGTCCTCGTGGCCGACGTCGACCTGGACGACGCGCGCGCGGCGTCGGTGCAGCTCACCGAGGGCGGCGCCCTCGTCGACGCCCACGACTGACGGGCTCAGCACCGACGGGCCCGGGACCGAGGGCCCAGCAGCCCAGCACCGGTAGCGCCTGCGCCGGAGGGCGGTCCGGTCAGCGCGGGTCGACGCGCAGACGCAGGCCGCCGCGCGGACGCATGGTCACGAGGGCGTCGACGTGCACCCGCTCCCCCGGCGCCGGCCGCACCGTCGACCCGCGCAGCAGCTCGGCGACCAGCAGGGTGGTCTCGACCAGCGCGAAGTCGCGCCCGATGCACAGGCGTGGCCCGGCGCCGAAGGGCAGGTAGGCCGCACGGGCCGCGCGGTCCAGGCCGACCTCGAAGCGCTCGGGGCGGTACGCCTCCGGCTCGGGGAACAGCTCGGGTCGGCGGTGCAGGAGCCAGGGGCTGATGACCGCCGTCGTCCCGGCGGGCACGGTGACGCCGTCGAGGACGTCCTCCGCCAGGGCGCGCCGGCTGACCACCCAGGCGGGCGGGAAGAGCCGCAGCGACTCCTCGACGGCGGCGCGGGTCCGCACGAGCGAGCGCAGGTCGCCCCAGGCGGGCGACCTGCCGCCGCGGTCGTCGGGGCCCCCCAGGACCTCGTCGAGCTCCTCGGCGACGCGGGCCTGGGCCGAGGGGTTCCCCGCGAGCAGGTGCAACGTCCACGTCAGGGCCGAGGCGACGGTCTCGTGCCCGGCGATGACCATCGTGACCAGCTCGTCGCGCAGGCCGTGCGGCGCGAGGTCGCCGGCGTCCACGGCGCGCAGCAGCAGCGCCAGGAGGTCCTCGTCGTCGGGCGACGTCCCGCGTGCACGGCGGCGGGCCACCAGCGCGGCCGACGCCTCGTCGAGCTCCTGGACGGCCCGGCGCAGCCGACGGCGGGCCGGGGTGGGCAGCCACGCCGGCAGGGGCGTCCGCACCCGGCCGACGACGACCTCCAGGGCCTCCAGCACTGCGGTGACCAGCCGCTCGCCGTCCTGCGCCACGTCGGCGCCGAAGAGCGTGCGCCCGACGACCTCCAGGGTCGCCTGCAGGCCGCCCGCGTCCACGTCCACCACGCCGCCCCACGTGGGCCACGCGGCACGCATCCGGCGGGCGGCGGCGACCGACTCGTCGGCGACGGACTCCAGGCCGCGCGGGTGGAAGGCCGGCTGCGCGGTGCGGCGGCGCTCGCGCCAGACCTCGCCGTCGCTCGTGAGCAGCCCCGAGCCCGTCACCGCCGACAGCGCCCCGTACTGGGCCGTCCGCTTGGACCAGCCGCGGTGGTTGTCCACCAGCACGCGTCGGGCCGCCGTCGGCGAGCTGACGAGCACGACCGGGAGCCGGGGCATGGGGAAGGCCGCGAGGTCCCCGTGGCGCGCCTGGACCGACGCGAGGAAGGCCAGCGGGTCGGCGCGGATGCGCGGGACGGCGGCGACCATCTGGTGCGGCAGCGGGCCGTCGGCGTCGACGGGCGTGTAGCGGGCGTTGCGCCGCGGTGGTCGCTCCTCAGGAGCGACGTCGGAGGGCTGCGGTCTGCCGGGGGACCCCGGGGTCGTCGAGGTGCTCAGAGGTACAGCCCCGTCCGGCCGCCGCGCTCGTCGGCCTGGGCGACGGCGTGCAGGTCCCGCTCGCGCAGGAGCAGGTACTCGCGGCCGTCGAGCTCCACCTCCCCGCGGGCCTCCGGGTCGAACAGCACCCGGTCGCCGAGCCGGACCTGGCGCACGTGCTGGCCGACCGCCATGACGACGGCCCAGACCAGACGCCTGCCCACCGAGGCGGTGGCGGGGATGACGATGCCCGCCGACGAGCGCCGCTCGCCGCCGGCGCCCTCGGTGGAGACGAGGACCCGGTCGTGCAGCATCCGGACGCCGAGCGCGCCCGGCTCCGGTCGGCCGGCAGGGGCGGCGCCCCGGGATCCCCCGTCCTCGCTGGTGCTCACCCCTGCGACGCTACACAGCACGGCGCCCGCCCCGGCGACGCCGGGACGGGCGGACGGACGCGAGGACGACGTCAGTCGTCGGCGCGCTTGCGACCGCGCTTCGCCGCCTTCTCCACCTCTCGCCGGCCGCGCCGGCGGCGCTTGCGCGCACCGTTGAGCACGAGGAGGGCGACGAGGCCTGCGGCGCCGGCACCGACGGCGGCCAGGCGCTCGACGCGCGGCTCCCCGCTCGGGGTGAGCACGGCGGCGCGGCCACGCTCCTTGAGGTCCGCGACCGTCCGCTGCGCGACGTTCTTCGGCGAGACCTTGTCGACGAGGGCGGTGACGCTGGAGGCCAGCTGGTTCTGCTGGCCCCGGATGAGGCGCTCGAGCTCGGCGGGGTCCGTGGGCAGGGGCGGCGGGTTCTGGCCACCGGGGTGCTGCGTCCCGGCGCTCTGGCCCCGGTTCCGGGCGGGCGGGCTCGCGGCGGTGCTCATGGGTCCTCCAGGGGTCACGCGGTCACCGGGCAGCCGGCGCAGGTCAGCGGCGGCGACGCTATCGCGACGAGCCCGGGCCAGCAGGTCGGTGCCCCAGGTCGGAGCCGCGCCCGGGTCCGCGGGAGCGGACCCCCGCGCGGCGACCGGAGGACGGCGAGGCCTCGCTAGCCTCCGGCCATGACCGACAGCGGCACCCCCGCCCCCACGACGACGTCCACCGGCCGCCGGCTCGAGGTCGGGGACGTCGCCCCGGACTTCACCCTCCCGACGGCCGACGGCGGGCAGGTGTCCCTGTCCTCCTACCGCGGGCGCTCCGTGGTCGTCTACTTCTACCCGGCGGCCATGACGCCGGGGTGCACGACCCAGGCGACGGACTTCAACGACAGCCTCGACCCCCTGCGCGGGGCCGGCTTCGACGTCGTGGGCGTCTCCCCCGACGAGCCGGCCCGGCTCGCGGAGTTCGCCGCGCGCGAGGGCCTGGCCTTCCCGCTCGCCTCGGACCCCGGCCACGGCGTCCTCGAGGCCTGGGGCGCGTGGGGGGAGAAGAGCACCTACGGACGGCTGTCGCTCGGGGTGATCCGCTCGACCGTCGTCGTGGGCGCCGACGGACGGGTCGTGCACGCCGCCTACGGCGTCCGGGCCAAGGACCACGTCGAGCGTCTCCGGCGGACGCTCGGTGTCGACGCCTGACCCTCCACGGCGCCCGGTCCCGCTCCCGCCGGCGCCCTACGCTGGCGACGGCCGGCCGCGCCGGCCCCCGCGGACGTGGTGGAACCGGCAGACACGCGAGGTTTAGGTCCTCGTGCCCGCGAGGGCGTGCGGGTTCGAGTCCCGCCGTCCGCACGCACGACGAGAGGCGCCGTCCTGGCGGACGGCGCCTCTCGCTGCGTCCGGCCGCTCGTCGCGGACGGTTGCCGGGTCAGAGCCCGACGATCAGTCCTCGGCCGGGGGCATGAGGATCGAGTCGATGAGGTAGACCGTCGCGTTCGCGGTCTGGACGCCGCCGCAGATGACCGACGCCGGGGCGTCGCTGTCGGCGTTGACCATGATGTCGTCACCGGAGCCGGAGACGGTCAGGTCGTCGCCCTCGAGCGTCGTGTACTCGCCCTCGGGCGCGGTCGGGTCCACCGGCTCGGTGACCACGTGGTAGGTGAGGATGCTCGTCAGCGTCTCGGCGCCCTCGGGGCTGGACAGGGTGTCGACCGTGGCCTGGTCGAGGGCGGCGAAGGCCTCGTCCACCGGGGCGAAGACGGTGATGTCCTGCGCGCCGTTCAGGTCGTCCACGAGGTTGACATCGGGGTTCAGCTGTCCGGACACGGCCGCGGTGAGCTGCGTGAGGAGCGGGTTGTTGCTCGCCGCCGTCGCGACCGGGTCCTGCGCCATGCCCGAGACCGAGCCGGCGCCGTCGGGGACCTGCTCGGCGTAGGCCGCGCAGCCCGGGCCGACGAGGTTGGCGGCCGGGTCCATGCCCATGCTCTCGCTGGGCGTCGACATGCCGCCGTCCATGTCCTCGCTCTCCGTGGGGCTCGCCATGGGCGAGCTCATCGAGGAGTCCGGGGTCTCGTCGGCCGTGCCGCCGACGGGCTCGTCGCTGCCGCACGCGGACAGGGACAGGGCGAAGGCCGCGGCACCGGCCGTGACGAGGATCCTGCTGCGCTTCATGGTGGTCTCCTCCAGGAGGGTCTGACGTCTGTGCGGGCGCCGGTCGCGGCGCCCTGCGGTGTCGTGCGCTGTCGGGGGTCCTTCGGCCCGAGCCGGTCCGGCGGATTGCCCTGCGGCAGATCGTGACCCGCCCGTGACGGCGCTGGCCGGCCGCCCCCAGGGGCTGCCGGTGACGCTGCGGCACAGAGCGTCCGGCCGCACCTCGACGGACGTCGAGGTGCGGCCGGACGGGTGACGGCGGGTCCCGCGGGGCCGCCGGCGCTGGCCGGTCAGGCCTCGCTGGTGCCGGTCACGGTGATCGAGTGCCAGCCCTCGGCGCCGTCGGGGATCGGGTCGACCCGCTCCTCGCGCTGCGTCATGCCCGTGCTGTCGGTCGCCCGCACCGTGAGCGAGTGCGACCCCTCGGTGAGCTGGTAGCCGAACCGCCACTGGACCCACGTCTGGTCGTTGTACGAGGCGGCGAGCTCGGCCTCCTGCCACTCGCCGTCGTCCACCTGCACCTCGACCTTCGCGATGCCGCGGCCCTGCGCCCACGCGGTGCCGGCGGCGACGGCGTCCCCGACGGGCTGCCGCTCGAGCGGGGTGGGCACCTCGATCCGGCTCGCCGTCTTGATGGGCCCGCGCTCGGACCAGCCGCGGTCGGTCCAGTAGGCCGTCTTCGCGGCGTAGGTGGTCACCTCGAGGTCCACGACCCACTTGGTCGCGGAGACGAAGCCGTAGAGCCCGGGCACGACCATGCGCACGGGGAAGCCGTGCTCGGTCGGCAGCGGCTCGCCGTTCATCTGCACCGCGAGGATCGCGTCGACGTCGTCGTCCGTGAGCGCCTCGAGCGGCGTGGAGGCGGTCCACCCGTCGGCGCTCGTCGAGAGCACCATGTCGGCGCCGCCCGTGGGGCGCGCCCGCGCGAGCAGCTCACGGATCGGCAGGCCCACCCAGCGGGCGTTGCTGATGAGCCGGCCGCCGACCTGGTTGGAGACGCACGTCAGCGTCACCCAGGTCTCCAGCAGCTCGCCCGAGGTCAGCTCGGCGAAGTCGATCTCCACCTCCTCCTCGACCATCCCGTGGATCTTCAACGTCCACGTCGACGGGTCCACCTGGGGGACGGTGAGCGCCGTGTCGATCCGGTAGAACTCCTCGTTCGGCGTCTGCCAGGGCTCGACGCCGTCGACGCCGACGTCGACGGCCTCGGGGACGGGCGGCGCCGTCGTCGCGGGCGCCGGGACGCGCAGCGCCGACCGGGCGGAGGCGACCCCCCGGCTGGCGGCACCGAGGGCGCGACCGCCGACGAAGGAGGCGACGGCGGCCACGCCGGTGATCCCCGCCGCCGTGAGGAAGCCACGACGGGAGGAGCCCTGGGGCCCACGGGCACCACGGGCGGGCAGGCGGTCCAGCAGCAGGTGCAGGGCGACGAGGCCGGCGACGGCGCCGAGCAGGCTCGGCAGCGGGGCGAGGGCCCCGGCGTCGGGCCGGGTGCCGGCGGCGACGGCACCGACCCCGCCGAGGACGATGACGACGGCGTCGCCGAGACGGCGCTGCACCCGGCCCAGGACCCCGGCCGCGACCGCGAGGACCGCGAGGACGAGTCCGATCCCGACGAGGAGCGCCGTCTTGTCGTTGGTCCCGAAGGTGTCGATCGCGAAGTCCTTGAGCCACCCGGGCGTCAGGTCGACGAAGGCATCGCCCACGGCGATCACGGGTGCGGCCGTCGGCGCGAGCAGGGCGGCGAGGACCTGCGCCACGCCGAGGGTCAGGGCGGCGGCGAGGACGCCGGCGAGCGCGGCGAGCGCGACGTCGCCCCGGGACGCGCGGCGACCCTCGGGGCGGGCACCGGGCTGGGCTGGAGCGGACGTGGTCATGCCCCATGTTCGGCCCCACCGCCCCGCCGGATGCCACCCGAGGGCGGCGGCGGCCCCGGACGGCCCACCCCGGCGGCCCACCCCGGCGACCACCCGGCGACCCGGGGTCGCCTCCGCGGGGCGGCCGGAGCTCAGCGCAGCAGGTCCGGGAGCTGCCGGGCCAGGGTGGCGAAGGCGCGGGCGCGGTGGGAGACGGCGTCCTTCTCGTCGGCGCTCATCTCGCCGAGCGTCCGGTCCTCGCCCGCGGGGCGGAAGGCCGGGTCGTAGCCGAAACCGCCGCTGCCACGGGCGGCCCCGGCGAGGACGCCGTCGAGCCGGCCGTGATGGACCACCTCGCGGCCGTCGGGCAGGACGAGGGCTGCGGCGCAGACGAAGGCGGCTCCGCGCTCCTCGACCGGGACGTCGGCGAGCTGCGCCAGCAGCAGGGCGAGGTTCGCGCCGTCGTCGCCGTGCCGCCCGCTCCACCGGGCGCTGAAGACGCCGGGGGCCCCGCCGAGGACGTCGACGGCGATCCCGGAGTCGTCGGCCAGCGCGGGCAGGCCGGTGGCCGCGGCGGCGGCCCGCGCCTTGAGCAGCGCGTTGGCCGCGAAGGTGGTGCCGCTCTCGACGACCTCTCCCGTCGCGGGCAGCGACGGGTCGTCCAGGGCGAGGAGCTGCAGGTGCGGCACGGACCGGCGCAGCATCCCCTGGATCTCGACGGCCTTGTGCGGGTTCCGGGTGGCGAGGACCGCCCGGACGGCGCCGTCGCCGGCGGGAGGGCCGACGGCGCCCGTCGGGCTGCTCACGCGCCGTCCTGCAGGTCGGCGAGCCGGACGGTCGTGCCGGGCGCGGCCGAAAGCGCCGCCTGCTGCAGGCGGGCGAGGTCGACGCACCCGCCGAGCGCGAGGTCGAGCAGGGCGTCGAGCTCGGACCGGCTGAAGGGCTCGCCCTCGGCCGTGCCCTGCACCTCGACGAGACGGCCGTCGGCGGTGGCGACGACGTTGAGGTCCGTGCCCGCCGCCGAGTCCTCGACGTAGTCGAGGTCGAGCACCGCGGCGCCGTCGGACAGGCCCACGCTGACGGCGGACACGCTGCCGCGCAGGGGGTCCCGCTTGACGAGCCCCTCCCCGCGGGCCCACGCGACGGCCTCGGCGAGCGCCGTCCACGCGCCCGTCACGGCGGCCGTGCGGGTGCCGCCGTCGGCCTGCAGCACGTCGCAGTCCAGGACGAGGGTGTTCTCCCCCAGCGCCCGCGTGTCGACGACGGCGCGCAGCGAGCGCCCCACGAGGCGAGAGATCTCGTGCGTGCGCCCACCGACCTTGCCGCGCACCGACTCCCGGTCGCTGCGGGTGCTCGTCGCGCGCGGCAGCATGGCGTACTCGGCCGTCACCCACCCCTGCCCCGAGCCCTTGCGCCAGCGCGGCACGCCCTCGGTGAGCGAGGCCGTGCAGAGCACCCGGGTGCGGCCGTACTCGACGAGGACGCTGCCCTCGCCGGCGTCCTGCCAGCGCCGGGTGACCCGGACGTCGCGGAGCGCGTCGGGGGCCCGGCCGTCGTGCCGTCGGCCCCCGCGGGAGGGGCCGTCGGGAGCGGTGGTGGCAGCGGGGGGCGTCATGGCCGCGACCCTACGAGGGCCCCGCGGCGGACGCGCCCGACGGCCGGCGGGGCTCAGACCTCGACGACGAGCCCCGGCCGCGCCAGCGCGACCGGACCCCCGTAGCCGCCGGCGGCGGCGTCGGCGAGCACGACGTCGGGGTCGTTCCACGGGGGCAGGTGCGTCAGCAGGAGCCGGCCGACGCCCGCACCGTCGGCCAGCTCGGCCGCGCGCCGCCCCGTGAGGTGCACGCCGCGGGCCGCGTCCCTGCCCTCCTGGAACGCCGCCTCGGCGAGCAGCAGGTCGGCGCCGCGGGCGAGCACGTCCACCGCGGGGCAGGAGTCGGTGTCCCCCGTGTAGACGAGCACCCGCCCGGTGGCGACCTCGCGCACCCGCAGCGCGTAGGCCTCCCCGGGGTGGCGCGCCGGGGCCACCTCGACGGCCAGCGGGCCCAGGCGCACGACCTCCCCCGTGCGCCACGGGCGGACGTCGAGGCTCGCGGCGATCCCCGCGGCCTCGCCCGCGCCGTAGGCAGCAGCCAGCTGCTCGCCCGTGGCCGCGGGCCCGTGCACCGGCAGCGGCCGCCCGGTGCCGCGCGGGCGGCGGGGGTCGTAGGTGCGGGCGACGTGCAGGCCGCAGAGGTCGAGGCAGTGGTCCGGGTGCAGGTGCGACAGGAGGACGGCGTCGAGCTCGTCGAGGTCGACGCAGCGCTGCAGGGGGCCGAGGGCACCGCTGCCGAGGTCGAGCAGGACGTGCCACGTACGCGCCGGGCCGCCGTCGTCGGCCGCCCCGTCCGCCTCGACCAGGTAGCAGGACGCCGCGGAGGACGGCCCCGGCAGGGACCCGGAGCAGCCGACGACGGTCAGGCGCACGAGGAGCCCCCGTCCGTCCCGTGCCCGCGTGCCACGGCTCGTCCTCAGCGGCGCGCCGGCGCGCCCAGCACGCCCCCGGCGGTCGGCGTGAGCAGGCCCGCGCTCTCCGCGAGCGCCACCTCGGGTCCGAGGAAGCGGCGTGCGAGCGCCGTGAAGGTCTCCGGGTCACCGGTCGTGAGGAATCGGTGCTCGGGCGGCGCGCCGCCCGGGGGCCGCTCGAGGCCGGCCTCCACGAGGGTGCGGTAGACCTCCTGGGCCGTCTCCTCGGCGCTGCTCACCAGGCTCACGCCCGGGCCCATGACGAGCGAGAGCACGCCGGTGAGGAGCGGGTAGTGCGTGCAGCCGAGCACGAGCACGTCGACGTCCGCCTCCTGCAGCGGCGCCAGGGCGCGGCGGGCCTCGGCCAGGAGCTCCGGGCCGGTCGTCGTCCCGGCCTCGACGAACTCCACGAAGCGCGGGACGGCGCGCGTGGTCACGCGCAGGAGCGGCGCGGCGGCGAAGGCGTCCTCGTAGGCGCGCGACGTCGCGGTCGCCTGGGTGCAGATCACCCCGACGCGCCCGGAGCGCGTCGTCGCCGACGCCCGGCGGACGGCCGGTCGGATCACCTCGACGACGGGGACGCCGTAGCGCTCCCGGGCGTCGTGCAGGACGGCGGCGCTGGCGCTGTTGCAGGCGATGACGAGGAGCTTGACGCCCCGGTCGACCATCTCGTCGAGGCACTCGAGGGCGTAGCGGCGGACCTCGGCGATCGGACGCGGTCCGTAGGGCTGGCGGGCGGTGTCCCCGACGTAGAGGACCGGCTCGTCGGGGAGCTGGTCGAGCACGGCGCGGGCGACGGTCAGGCCGCCGAACCCCGAGTCGAAGATGCCGATCGGGTCGTCCACCACCCCTGCAGGGTAGGCCCGGCCGGCCGGGCCCGCCTCAACGCCGGGCCGGGCCGCCGCCCGCGGGCAGGTCGCGCAGCAGC
Organism: Pseudokineococcus basanitobsidens; assembly: GCF_037482545.1. Taxonomy (NCBI): domain Bacteria; kingdom Bacillati; phylum Actinomycetota; class Actinomycetes; order Kineosporiales; family Kineosporiaceae; genus Pseudokineococcus; species Pseudokineococcus basanitobsidens. Next base: position 109,775 of record NZ_JBBIAA010000006.1, read on the forward strand.
ACGTCGGCGAGCCCCTCCTGGAGCCACGTGAGGAAGTCGTAGAGCGCCGCCGCGTGGGCGGCCGGGTCGTCCTCGGCGGCCTGCGCCGCGCGCAGCGCGACGAGGGCCGCGTCGTCGTCGGTCTCCAGGCCGAGACGCTGGGCCAGGACGAGGCGCACGTCCGTCAGGGCCGTCAGCCAGGCGCGGGCCTCGTCGTCGTCGAGGAGCAGCGGGGCCGGGCGGCGCAGCGTCGCGACGGCGCGCTCCAGGGCCGACCGCTTGCGGGCCGCGATGCCCCGCTGGGCGAAGCGCCGGAAGTCCGCGGCGGCCTCGTCGTCGTCCCGGCTCCCCGGCGGCAGCAGCCGCGCCAGCGCAGGGTCGTCCGGGACGCGGCCGTCCCCGCCCTCGAGGTCGCGGGCCAGCGCGGCGAGCGGGTCCTCCTCGGCGTCGGACGCCACCTCGTCGGAGGGTCCGGTCGCCGCCTCCTGCGAGCGCAGCATCTGCGCGACCTCGGCCAGCAGGTCGGCGAGCAGCCCGGCCTCCTCCGGCTCCAGGCCGGCCGTGATGCCGCGGCGGGTGCGGCGGAAGCGCCGGGCCATGCGTGCCTCCTCGCGGGTCTGCGGGCCCACCCGGGGGCTCGGCCCCGGCGGGTCGCCGCGCGGGCCGGCCGGTCGCCGGCGGGCAGGTCGGTCAGGTGTCGTGGGAGAACGTGGCCCACAGGCCGAAGCCGTGCATCGCCTCGACGTCGCGCTCCATCTCCTCCAGCGACCCCGTCGAGACGACCGCCCGGCCGGCCTCGTGCACGTCGTGCATGAGCTCCTCCGCCTTCGCCCGCGAGTAGCCGAAGTAGCTCTGGAACACGTACGTGACGTACGACATGAGGTTGACCGGGTCGTTCCACACGATGGTGACCCAGGGCCGCTGCGTCGCCACCTCCTCGGCGGCGGCCGGCGCCTCCGCCTCGGCGGGGGCGGCGGTGGCCCGCCAGGCCGGCGCCGCGGGCGAGGACGCCGTCAGCCGTGCGCTCACGGGGCCCACTGTAGGTCCGTGCCGCCGCCCCGCGGCGCCCCGCCGCTAGGGTCGCCCGGTGGCGACCGCAGCGCTGCTCACCGACCGCTACGAGCTGACGATGCTCCAGGCGGCGCTCGCCGACGGGACGGCGTCGCGCCGCAGCGTCTTCGAGGTCTTCGCCCGCCGGCTGCCCGACGGACGTCGTTACGGCGTCGTGGCCGGGACCGGCCGGCTGCTGGAGCTGCTGCCCGACCTCCGCTTCGACGACGAGGCGCTCGGGTGGCTCGCCCGCGAGGGCGTCGTCGACGAGCGGACCTGCGAGCACCTCGCCGGCTGGCGCTTCACCGGGGACGTCGACGGCTACCCGGAGGGCGAGGTCTACGTCCCCGGCTCGCCGCTGCTCACGGTGCGGGGCACCTTCGCCGAGGCCGTCGTCCTGGAGACGCTCGTCCTGTCGGTCCTCAACCACGACAGCGCCGTGGCCGCCGCGGCCTCCCGCATGACGTCCGCGGCCGACGGGCGGCCCTGCCTGGAGATGGGGTCCCGGCGCACGCACGAGGAGGCGGCCGTGGCCGCCGCCCGCGCCGCGGCCGTCGCGGGCTTCGCCGGGACGTCGAACCTCGAGGCGGGACGCCGCTACGGCCTGCCGACGATCGGCACCTCCGCGCACGCCTTCACCCTCCTGCACGACGACGAGGACGCCGCCTTCGCCGCCCAGGTCGCCGCGCTCGGGCCCTCGACGACCCTGCTCGTCGACACCTACGACGTGGCGGCGGCGGTCGAGCGGGCCGTCGCCCTCGCCGGGCCCGGGCTGGGCGCCGTGCGCCTGGACTCGGGCGACCTCGGCGAGCTGGCGCACGACACCCGGCGGCAGCTGGACCGGCTCGGCGCCACCGGCACGCGGATCACCGTGACGAGCGACCTCGACGAGCACGCCATCGCGGCGCTCGGCACGGCGCCGGTGGACAGCTACGGCGTCGGCACGAGCCTCGTCACGGGCAGCGGCGCGCCGACGGCGGGGCTCGTCTACAAGATGGTGGCCCGCGAGGACGCGGGCGGCGACCTGCGCGGCGTCGCCAAGGCGAGCCGGCACAAGGAGGGCGTCGCGGGCGCCAAGCGCGCCTGGCGCGAGGTCTCCGGGGGCGTGGCGAGCGCCGAGGTCCTCGTCGTCGAGGGCGACGGCGGCGCCCCCGAGGTGCCGGGGGCGCGCCCCGTCCAGGTGGCGCTCGTGCGCGGCGGCGAGGTCGTCGCCGAGGGCGCCACGGGCCCGCAGGGCGTGCGCCGCGCCGCCGCGCGGCACGGCGAGGCCCGCGCGGAGCTCCCGGCCGACGCCCGCCGGCTGCAGCGCGGCGAGCCGTGCCTGCCGACGCACGTCCTCGGCGCCCGGGCCTGACCCCCGCCCGCCGCGGGTGGTCGCCGCCGTCGCCCGGGGGGAACCTGGCCCCGGCACCGGCACCGGCCCCCCTCGACCCCGAGGGCCCCGCCCGAGGAGGACCCATGGACGCGACCACCGACCCGACGAGCCCCGCGGCGGCACCGGCGACGGGCGCGGCCCCCGCCGCCCGCGCCCGGGCGCTCGTCGTCGTGGACGTGCAGGTCGACTTCTGCGAGGGCGGGGCCCTCGCCGTCGAGGGCGGGTCGGCCGTGGCGGCTGCCGTCACCCGGCACGTCCGCGAGCACGCCGACGACTACGCCGCCGTCGTCGCGACGCAGGACTGGCACGTCGACCCGGGCGCCCACTTCAGCGACCGGCCCGACTTCGTGCGCAGCTGGCCGGTGCACTGCGTCGCCGGCACCGAGGGCGCCCGCGCCCACCCCGCCCTCGACCTCTCGCTCGCGCAGGAGGTCTTCCGCAAGGGCCGCTACGACGACGGCTACTCGGGCTTCGAGGGCGAGGGGTCGGACGGGCGCGACCTGGCCACGTGGCTGCGCAGCCACGCGGTCACGGAGGTGGACGTCGTCGGCCTCGCCACGGACCACTGCGTGCGGGCGACGGCCCTGTCCGCCGCGGCGGAGGGCTTCGGCACGCGGGTGCTGCTGCCCCTGACGGCCGGGGTGTCCCCGGCGACGACCGACGCCGCCCTGGCGGACCTGCGCGCCGCCGGGGTCGAGCTCGTCGGCTGACGCGGCGGGCCTCCTCGCCGGCCGGGGCGGCGGCCCCGCGTGGGCGCCGGCTCAGGCGGCGCCCGTGATCGCCCCCGCGAGGTCGGCGTCCAGGCCGGCCGGCGCGAGGACGTGCAGCCGCTGCGTGGGACGCGTCATCGCGACGTAGAGGTCGTGCGCCCCCGCACGGGGGTCCTCGGCGTCCGGCCCGCCGAGGACGCCCGCCGGGTCGAGGAGGACGACGGCGTCGAACTCGAGCCCCTTGGACTCGGCCACGGTCATCACCGCCACCGGCCGGTCCAGCGCCCCGGCCCCGGTCGCGACCGGCAGCGGGGTGCCGTCGGGCCCGGCGACCGCCTCCCCCAGCGCCCCGGCGGCCTCGGCCAGGCGCCCCGGCGGGACGAGGACGGCGAGCCGCCCTCCCGCGGTGCGTGCCGCCTCGTCCTCCACGACGGCGCGCAGCAGCGTCGCGCGCTCCGCGGCGGCGTCCGGCAGCGTCGTCAGGACGGGCGGCCCCTCGCCCTCCCGGACCGACGTCGGCGTGCGGCCGGGGGCCCCGGTGACGGCGAGCACCGCCGCGGCGGCGTCCATCACCTGCCGCGGCGTGCGGTAGTTGACGGTCAGCTCCTCCAGGCGCCAGCGGCCCGCCGCGAAGGGGTCGAGCACCTCGCCCCAGGTCGAGGCGCCCGCGGCGGAGCGCGTCTGGGCGAGGTCGCCGACGACCGTCATCGAGCGGCTCGGGCACCGGCGCACGAGCAGCCGCCACATCATCGGGGACAGCTCCTGCGCCTCGTCGACGACGACGTGCCCGAACGTCCACGTGCGGTCCTGCGCGGCGCGCTCGGCCACCGTCAGCGCCGGGCCGCCGAGGTCGCTCTGGCGGGCGGCCAGGTCCTCGGCCGAGGCGGTGAAGCCCTCGACCGAGGTCTCCCCCGCCCCCGAGTCCAGCACCTCCCGCGCGAGCGAGAGGGCCTCCTCGCGCCGGCGGTCGTCCGCCCGCGCCGCCGCGGCGCTCGCCCCCGTCTCGTCGTCGCCGAGGACCTCGGCGGCCTCGTCGAGCAGCGGCACGTCGTCGACGGTCCACGGGTCGCCGGGCTCCCGGAGCAGCAGCGCCTGCTCCGGCGCCGACAGGAGGCCCTCGGCGGCCTCCGCGAGACGGTGCGGGCGGGTGAGCAGGTCGCCGACGAGCTTCTGCGGGGACATCGGCATCCACGCGAGGTTGAGCGCGACGCGGACGTCGCGCGAGGCCCGCAGGTCCGCGACGACGCCCGGCCGGTCCTCGGGCTCCAGCCGGTTGCCCTGCGCCCGGGCCACGCCGTCCGCGAGGTGCAGCAGCAGGTCGCGGACGAAGCCCGTCCGCGCCTCGTTGTGCGGCTGGCCCGAGCCGCGGGCCCGCTCGCGCGCCCGCGCCACCGCCCGCGGCGTCAGCGTGACGGCCGTGCCCTCCACGTCGAGGCGCTGCGGGCGGTCGGGCACGCGCTGGCGTGCCGCCACCGCGCGCCGCAGCACCTCCAGCCAGCGGTCGTCCCCCTTCAGGCGGGCCACGGCCGGGCGGTCGGACCCGCGCGCGTCGACGCCGGGGAACAGCTGGCCCGCGGTCGAGGTGAGCACGCCGTTCTCCCCGAGGGAGGGCAGCACCTGCTCGATGTAGCGCAGGAAGACCGGGCTCGGCCCGACGACGAGGACGCCGCTGCGCGCCAGGCGCTCCCGGTGGGCGTAGAGCAGGAAGGCCGCGCGGTGCAGGGCGACGGCGGTCTTGCCCGTCCCCGGGCCGCCCTGGACGACGAGGACGCCGTCCGCGGGCGAGCGGATGACGGCGTCCTGCTCGGCCTGGATGGTCGCGACGATGTCGCCCATCCGGCCCGTGCGCTGGGCGCCGAGCGCACTCATCAGCGCGCCCTCGCCGCCGAGGGCCTCGAGCCCGAGGTCGTCGAGGCCCTCGGCGTCGAGCACGTCGTCCTCCAGGCCGGCCACGGAGCGCCCGCGCAGGGACAGGTGCCGGCGCCGGACGACGCCGCCGGGGCGGGCCGCCGTCGCCTGGTAGAAGGGCTCGGAGGCGGGCGCGCGCCAGTCCACGAGCAGGCGCTGCTGCGCGGTGTCGGCCAGGCCGAGGCGGCCGACGTAGCGGCGCTCGCCGCCGGCCAGGTCGAGCCGCCCGAACACGAGCCGCTCCTCGACGGCGTCGAGCTGCGCGAGGCGCCCCTCGTGCAGCGCGGCGAACGAGTCGCGCTCCGAGCGGTTCTGGTGGGTGCCCGTGGTCTCCGAGCGCCGGACGGCGACGAGCTCTGCCCTCGTGCGACGGCGGAGGTCGTCCAGCCGGGCGTAGCGCTCCTCGACGGCCTCCTGCTCGCGCCCCCTCTCGCGCTCGCGGGCGACGTCGCGCCCGGACCGGTCGTCGTCCTGGCCGGTGGGGCCGCTCTCGGGTCCGGCGGTGGCGGTCATGGCGGGGAGCTCCTGGTCCGGTGGCGGGCGCGGTGGTGCCCGGGCGGGCACGGCGTGGTGGTGCCGGGGCGCCGCAGGCCCCCCGGCCTCGTCGTCAGCCCACGTCGAGGGCGAGCAGGTCCTCCTCGGTCTCGCGGCGCAGGAGCACGCGCGAGGCGCCCCCCGCCACGGCGACGACCGGGGGACGGGGCACGTGGTTGTACTGGCTGGCCAGGCTGCGGCAGTACGCGCCCGTCCCGGGCACCGCCACCAGGTCGCCGGGCCCGAGGTCGGCGGGCAGGAACTCGTCGAGGACGACGACGTCCCCGCTCTCGCAGTGCTTCCCGACGACCCGGGACAGCAGCGGGGCGGCGTCCGAGCGCCGGGACGCGAGCGTCGCCGAGTAGTCCGCGCTGTAGAGCGCGGCCCGCACGTTGTCGCTCATGCCGCCGTCCACCGCCACGTAGCGCCGCGAGGCGCCGCCGTCGAGCGCGACGTCCTTCGTCGTCCCGGCCGTGTAGAGCGTGAAGGTGCTGGGGCCGACGACGGCGCGGCCGGGCTCGACCGAGACGCGCGGGACGTCGACCCCCTCGGCGGCGCAGGCCGCGGCGACGACGCGCGCCATCCCGGCGGCGAGCTCGCGGGCCGGCAGCGGCTGGTGCTGGGTCGTGTAGGCCATCCCGAAGCCGCCGCCGAGGTCGACCTCGGGCAGGCGGACGCCGTGCTCGCGCTGGACCTGCGCGTGCAGGCGCAGCAGCCGGCGCGCGGCGACCTCGAAGCCCTCGACGTCGAAGATCTGCGACCCGATATGGGAGTGCAGCCCCCGCAGCTCGAGCTCGGGCCGGGCGAGGACGGCCGCGGCCGCCGCCGCCGCCTCGCCGCCCGCCAGCGGGACGCCGAACTTCTGGTCCTCGTGCGCCGTCGCGATGTAGGAGTGCGTGTGCGCCTCGACGCCGACGGTCACGCGCAGCAGCACGGGCGCCCGGACCCCGAGGCGGCCCGCGATCCCGGCGACCCGGTCGACCTCCTGGCGGGAGTCGAGGACCACTCGTCCCACGCCCGCGGCGAGCGCCCGCTCGACCTCGGCGTCGGACTTGTTGTTGCCGTGCAGCGCCATCCGCGCGGGGTCGGTGCCGGCGCGCAGGCCCACGGCCAGCTCGCCCCCCGTGCACGTCTCCAGCAGCATCCCCTCCTCGGCGACCCAGCGGGCGACCGCCGTGCACAGGAAGGCCTTGCCGGCGTAGTAGACGTCGGCGCCGCCGCAGAGGCCGGCGAAGGCGTCGTCGAAGGCGCTCACCCACTCCCGGGCCCGGGCGCGCAGGTCCTCCTCGTCGACGACGTAGGCGGGCGTGCCGTGCTCGGCGGCCAGCGCCGTCACCGGCACGCCGCCGACCTGCAGCGCACCGTCCGGCCCGCGGCGCACCGTGCGCGCCCACAGCCCGTCGACCAGGGCGTTGACGTCTCCCGGCACCGCGAGCCAGCCCGGCCCGCCGTAGCCCTCGGCGTGCAGGGCGCCGGCCTCGTGCGCGCGCAGGGGCGGGCTCACATCCGCTCCGGCGCGCCGACGCCGAGCAGGCCCAGCCCCGAGGCGAGGACCGTGCGCACCGCCTCGGCCAGCCACAGCCGGGTGCGGTGGAGGTCGGTGACCTCCTCCTCCCCCTGCGGGGCGACCCGGCACTCGTCGTACCACTTGTGGAACGCGCCGGCGAGGACCTCGAGGTGCCGCGCGACGCGGTGCGGCTCCCGCAGCTCGGCGGCCTGCTCGACCACCCGGGGGTGCTCGCCGAGGGCCGCCAGCACGGCCTGCTCCGTGGGGTGGGTCAGCAGCGACGGGTCGAAGCCGTCCTCGCGCCGCACCCCGGACGCCTCGGCGTTGCGGGCGACGCCGCACGTACGGGCGTGCGCGTACTGCACGTAGAACACGGGGTTCTCGGTGGTCCGGCGGGTGAGGACGTCGAGGTCGATGTCGATCGTCTGGTCGACCGAGCTGCGGGACAGCGCGTAGCGCGCGGCGTCGACGCCGACCGCCTCGACGAGGTCCTCCAGCGTGACGACCGTGCCGTTGCGCTTGCTCATCCGCACCGGCTCCCCGTCGCGGACGAGGCTGACCATCTGCCCGATGAGCACCTCGACGACCGCCGGGTCGTCGCCGAAGGCCGCGGCGGCCGCCTTGAGCCGGCTGACGTACCCGTGGTGGTCGGCCCCGAGCATGTAGATGCAGAGGTCGGCGCCGCGCGCGCGCTTGTCCCGCAGGTAGGCCAGGTCGCCCGCGACGTAGGCGGGCTGCCCGTCGGACTTGATGACGACGCGGTCCTTGTCGTCGCCGTGGTCGGTCGAGCGCAGCCACCACGCGCCGTCCGCCTCGTACAGGCTGCCCGAGGCCTTGAGCTGCTCCACCGCCCGCTCGACGGCTCCCGAGGAGTGCAGCGAGTCCTCGTGGAACCACACGTCGAAGTCGACGCCGAAGTCGTGCAGGTCCCGCTTGATCTCGGCGAACATGAGGTCGACGCCGTCGCGGCGGAAGACCTCCTGCGCCTGCTCCTCGGGCATCGCGAGGAGGTCCTGGCCCCGGGCGGACGCCGCCGCGACGACGTGGTCCGCGATGTCGCCGACGTAGGCGCCGCCGTACCCGTCCTCGGGCGCCGGGCGCCCGTGCGCCCGGGCCAGCAGCGACCGCGCGAAGCGGTCGATCTGCGCGCCGTGGTCGTTGAAGTAGTACTCGCGCACGACGTCCGCCCCCGTGGCGGCGAGCACGCGCGCCAGGGCGTCGCCGACGGCGCCCCACCGGGCCCCGCCGAGGTGCACCGGGCCGGTGGGGTTGGCGGAGATGAACTCGAGGTTGATGCACGTGCCCGCGCGCACCGTGCTCGTGCCGTAGGTAGCACCCGCCTCCACGACGGCCCGGGCCAGCACGCCGGCGGCGGAGGCGGACAGCACGACGTTGAGGAAGCCCGGCCCGGCGACGTCGACGCCCTCGACGCCCTCCACGGCGGCGAGGCGGGCCGCGAGCGCCCCGGCGAGGTCGCGCGGCGCGACGCCACCGCGCCTCGCCAGCTGCAGGGCGACGTTCGTCGCCCAGTCCCCGTGCTCGCGGCTGCGGGGGCGCTCGACACGCACCTGCTCGGGGACGTCGCCGGCGGTCAGCGACCCCACGGCGGGGTCACGCTCCTCGACCGCCCGGAGCAGGCAGGTGCGGACCGCGGCGGAGAGCTGGTCGGGAGTCACGGCGCTCGAGTCTAGGAGGCCGACGAGGGGGCCCCGACGAGCAGCAGGCCCCGACGGGCCGACGACGAGCAGGCCCCCGACGAGCAGGCCCGCGACGAGCAGCGGGGGGGGGGGGGGGGGGGGGGGGGGGGGGGGGGGGGGGGGGGGGGGGGGGGGGGGGGGGGGGGGGGGGGGGGGGGGGGGGGGGGGGGGGGGGGGGGNCCGACGAGCAGGCCCGCGACGAGCAGCGGCGCGGGTGCCGGTCCTCGTCAGGACCGCCACCCGCGCCGCACGCGCGTGCCCCCGGCAGGATTCGAACCTGCGCCCCCGCCTCCGGAGGGCGGTGCTCTATCCCCTGAGCTACGGGGGCTCGGGGACGGCGCGACACTACCCCACCCGACCCGGTGCGACGGCGCGGCAGGCGCTCACCAGCCCGTCGGCAGCGGCCGGCCCTCCTCGTACCCGGAGGGCGACTGGACGCCGACGACGGCGCGCTCGCGCAGCTCGGCGAGGGTGCGGGCGCCCGCGTAGGTGCAGGCGCTGCGCACCCCGGCGGTGATCTGGTCGAGCAGGTCCTCCACGCCCGGGCGGGCGGGGTCGAGCAGCATCCGCGAGCTGGAGATGCCCTCCTCGAAGAGGGCCTTGCGCGCCCGGCCGAGCGCCGACTCCTCCCGGGTGCGGTGGGCGACCGCGCGCGAGGAGGCCATGCCGAAGCTCTCCTTGTAGCTGCGGCCCCGCTCGTCGACGAGCAGGTCCCCCGGGCTCTCGTGGGTGCCGGCGAACCACGACCCGACCATCACCGACGACGCCCCGGCGGCGAGCGCGAGCGCGACGTCCCGGGGGTGGCGCACGCCGCCGTCGGCCCACACGCCGGCCCCCAGCTCGCGGGCCGCGGCGGCGCACTCCAGGACGGCGGAGAACTGCGGCCGCCCGACGCCGGTCATCATCCGCGTCGTGCACATGGCGCCGGGGCCGACCCCGACCTTGACGACGTCGGCCCCGGCCCCGACGAGGTCGCGCACGCCCTCGGCGGTGACGACGTTGCCCGCGACGACCGGGACACCGGGGTCGAGCGCCCGGACGGCCCGCAGCGCGTCGAGCATCTTGTCCTGGTGGCCGTGCGCGGTGTCGACGACCAGCACGTCCGCGCCGGCGTGCAGCAGCGCCGAGGCGCTGCCGGCGACGTCACCGTTGACGCCGAGCGCCGCCCCGACCCGCAGCCGGCCGGCGGCGTCGACCGCGGGCGCGTAGAGGGCCGAGCGGATGCACCCCAGCCGGGTCATGGCGCCGGCGAGCACGCCGCCGGAGACCACGGGGGCGAAGGACCGCCGGGCGGCGTCGAGGACGGCGAAGGCCCGGTCCAGGCCGCCGGGGCCCTGGACGTCCTCGGCGTCGAGGACGAGCGGGTCGCGCGTCATCACCTGGTCCAGGGAGGTGAAGCGGTCCACGCCCTCGCAGTCCGACGCCGTGACGACACCGACCGGCCGCCGCCCCGCGTCCACGACGACGAGGGCGCCGTGCGCCCGCTTGGGCAGCAGGTGGAGGGCGTCGACGACGCGGTCCGACGGGGTGGCGACGATGGGGGTCTCCAGCACCGTCCCCCGGGCCTTGACCCACGCGACGACGTCGGCGACGACGTCCAGCGGCACGTCCTGGGGCACGACCGCCAGCCCGCCGCGACGGGCGACGGTCTCGGCCATCCGCCGGCCCGAGACGGCCGTCATGTTCGCGACGACGAGCGGGACGGTCGTGCCGACGCCGTCGTCGGTCGACAGGTCCACCTCCGTGCGGGAGGCGACGGACGAGCGCCCCGGGACGAGGAACACGTCGTTGTAGGTGAGGTCGTGGCCGGGGGCCGAGCCGTCGAGGAAGCGCACGGCGCGCCAGCGTAGGGGCGGGTCCCGACGTCGGCCGCGGGCCGGGGGCCAGGCACTACGCTGGCCCGGCCGGCGCCGGCGCAGCGCACCCGATCCGTGGAAGAGGGCGATCCCCACCGTGTCCCAGCAGGAGACCACCAGCGCAGGACCCAGCGCGGGAGGGGGCGACGAGCTGGGCCCGGTGCCCGGCAGCGCCTCCGGCTTCGGTCCCAACGCCTGGCTCGTGGACGAGCTGCACGAGCGCTACCTCGAGGACCACGACTCGGTGGACCCGGCCTGGCGCGACTTCTTCGAGGACTACACCCCCGGCGCCGGGGGCGGCCCCGAGCAGGCCCCTGCGGGCGACGACCCGGACGCCACGGCCGACACCGCCCCCCGGCAGGACGGCGACGCCGGCACGGCCGCCGCCGAGGGCACGGGCAGCGCCGCGGACGGGGCCGACGCCGAGGGCGCCGGGCCCTCCTCCGCCCCCGCGCCGGAGGCCTCGCACGCGCCGTCCGCGGCGCAGGAGGCCGCCGGGGCGGACGCCCCCGCACCGGCGCCCGCGACCGCGGGGGCCTCCGCCGCGGGGCAGACGCCCCCGCGCGACCGGGACCCGCAGGACGCCCGGTCGGAGAAGCAGTCGGAGAAGGGGTCGGCGAAGGGGTCGGCGAAGGGGTCGACCGGCAGCAGGGCGCCGGAGCAGCGGCGGTCGCCCGAGCAGGCGCCGACCCCGCAGGAGCGCCAGGACGAGACCACGCGGCTGCGCGGTCCCGCCGCGCGGGTCGTCACCAACATGGAGGCGAGCCTGGAGGTCCCGACCGCCACGAGCGTGCGCGCCGTGCCGGCCAAGGCCCTCGTCGACAACCGCATCGTCATCAACTCCAACCTCGCCCGGGCCCGGGGCGGCAAGGTGTCCTTCACCCACCTCATCGGCTACGCCCTCGTCGAGGCCCTGGCCGAGATGCCGTCGATGAACACCGCCTACACGGTGCAGGACGGCAAGCCGGCGGTCGTGCAGCCCGCGCACGTCGGGCTCGGGATCGCCATCGACCTGGCGAAGGACGACGGCACCCGCCAGCTCCTCGTCCCCGCGGTGAAGCCGGCGGAGACGATGGACTTCGCCCAGTTCTGGGCCGCCTACGAGGACGTGGTCAGGCGCGCCCGCACCGGGAAGCTCGGTGTCGCCGACTTCTCCGGCGTGACGATGTCCCTGACCAACCCGGGCACCATCGGCACCGTCCACTCCGTCCCCCGGCTGGTCAAGGGGCAGGGCGCGATCATCGGCGTCGGCGCCATGGACTACCCCGCCGAGTACCAGGGGGCGTCCGAGGACACCATCGCGAGGCTCGGCGTCAGCAAGGTCATGACGCTGACGTCCACGTACGACCACCGGATCATCCAGGGCGCCCAGTCGGGGGAGTTCCTGCGCGTCGTCCACCAGAAGCTGCTCGGCCTGGACGGCTTCTACGACCGCGTCTTCTCCGCCCTGCACATCCCCTACGAGCCGGTGCGCTGGGTGCAGGACACGAGCATCCGCGACCAGGTCGACGTGGGGCGGGTCAGCCGGGTCGTCGAGCTCATCCACGCCTACCGCGTGCGCGGCCACCTGATGGCGGACACCGACCCCCTGGAGTACCGGCAGCGGCGGCACCCGGACCTCGACGTCCAGACGCACGGGCTCACGCTGTGGGACCTCGACCGGGAGTTCCCGACCGGGGGCTTCGGCGACGGCCGCCTCATGAAGCTCCGGGACATCCTCGGCGTGCTGCGCGACTCCTACTGCCGCACCACGGGCATCGAGTACATGCACATCCAGGACCCGGAGCAGCGCGCCTGGGTGCAGGAGCACGTCGAGGGGCCCTACACCAAGCCGGACCGCTCCGAGCAGCTGCGGATCCTCGGCCGCCTCAACGCGGCCGAGGCCTTCGAGACCTTCCTGCAGACCAAGTTCGTCGGGCAGAAGCGCTTCAGCCTCGAGGGCGGGGAGTCGGTGATCCCGCTGCTCGACGCGCTGCTGTCCGAGGCCGCCGAGGCCGGGCACCCCGAGGTGTGCGTCGGCATGGCGCACCGTGGTCGCCTCAACGTGCTGACGAACATCGCGGGCAAGAGCTACGGGCAGGTCTTCCGCGAGTTCGAGGGCAGCGCCGTGCCGGGCAGCGTGCAGGGCTCCGGCGACGTGAAGTACCACCTCGGCACCGAGGGGCGCTTCACGTCCGCGACGGGGGCCTCGACCAAGGTGTACCTCGCGGCCAACCCCTCCCACCTGGAGGCCGTCGACCCGGTCCTCGAGGGCGTCGCCCGGGCCAAGCAGGACCGGATCGACCTCGGCGGCACGGCGTTCCCCGTCCTGCCGGTGCTGCTGCACGGGGACGCGGCGTTCGCCGGCCAGGGGGTCGTGGCGGAGACGCTCAACCTCTCGCAGCTGCGCGGCTACCGCACCGGCGGCACCGTCCACGTCGTCATCAACAACCAGGTGGGCTTCACGACGGCGCCCGCCAGCTCCCGCTCGTCGTACTACTCGACGGACGTCGGACGGATGATCCAGGCGCCGATCCTGCACGTGAACGGCGACGACCCCGAGGCGTGCGTGCGCGCGGCCCGGCTGGCGTTCGCCTTCCGGGAGCGGTTCGAGAAGGACGTCGTCATCGACCTCGTGTGCTACCGGCGCCGCGGTCACAACGAGGGCGACGACCCCTCGATGACCCAGCCGCTCATGTACGGCCTCATCGAGGCCAAGCGGAGCGTGCGCAAGCTCTACACCGAGGCGCTCATCGGCCGGGGCGACATCACCGTCGAGGAGGCGGAGCAGGCGCTGCGGGACTACCAGGGCGAGCTGGAGCGCGCGTTCGCGGAGACGAAGGAGACCCCGGCCGAGGGGGGCAGCCGCTCGGACGACGGCCCCGACGGCCCCGGGGGGCTCGAGCGCCCGTCCGCGCAGCAGGACGACCGCGTGGTGCGCACCGGCGCCACGGGCGTCGACGCCGCGGTCCTGGAGCGCATCGGCACGGCGCACACCAGCCCGCCCGAGGGGTTCACCGTCCACCCCAAGCTCCAGGCGCTCCTCGAGCGGCGCGAGCAGATGTCCCGTGAGGGCGGGGTCGACTGGGGGTACGGCGAGCTGCTCGCGTTCGGCTCCCTGCTGATGGAGGGCGTGCCCGTCCGGCTCGCCGGCCAGGACTCGCGCCGGGGCACCTTCACCCAGCGCCACGCGGTCCTGCACGACCGCGAGACCGGCCAGGAGTGGACCCCCCTGCGCTCGCTGTCCTCGGACCAGGGACGTTTCTGGGTCTACGACTCGCTGCTCAGCGAGTTCGCGGCGATGGGCTTCGAGTACGGCTACTCGGTGGAGCGCCCGGACGCCCTGGTGCTGTGGGAGGCGCAGTTCGGCGACTTCGCCAACGGGGCGCAGTCGGTCGTCGACGAGTTCATCTCCTGCTCGGAGCAGAAGTGGGGCCAGCGCTCGTCGGTCGTGCTCCTGCTGCCGCACGGCTACGAGGGCCAGGGCCCGGACCACTCCTCCGGACGCATCGAGCGGTTCCTGCAGATGTGCGCCGAGGACAACATGACGGTGGCGATGCCCTCGACGCCGGCGTCCTACTTCCACCTGCTGCGCCGCCAGGCCTACGCCCGGCCGCGCCGCCCGCTCGTCGTCTTCACGCCGAAGTCGATGCTGCGCCTCAAGGCCGCCGCGAGCGCGGTGGAGGACTTCACGTCGGGCGCCTTCCGGCCCGTCGTCGGCGACGAACGGCTGCCGGGGCCGGCCGACGGCGTCGACCGGGTGCTGCTGTGCAGCGGGAAGGTCTCCTGGGACCTGGAGGCCGCCCGGGCCAAGCGCGAGGACGTGCGCACCGCCGTCGTGCGGGTCGAGCAGATGTACCCGGTGGACCTCGACGGGTACCGCGCGGCCCTGGAGCCCTACGGCGACGCCGAGCTCGTCTGGGTCCAGGAGGAGCCCGCGAACCAGGGGTCCTGGCCGTTCGTGGCCCTCGAGGTCGCCCCGCGGCTCGGCCGCAGCATCCGCCCGGTGACCCGGCCGGCGTCGGCGGCGCCCGCCACCGGCTCCAGCCGCAAGCACGCGGCCGAGCAGGCCGACCTCGTGGAGCGCGCCTTCGCCCGCTGAGCGGTGGCCCGCCGGCGGTCCGGGGCGACGCTCCCCCGGGCCCCGGCACGAGACCTCTCGACGCCGCGGGGCGACCGCCGCACGACCGCACCCCGGTACCACCCGGCACCAATCACCGACGACGACGACAGCGAGGACGCGTGAGCACTGCGACCCCCGACCACCTGGACGCCTTCCCGGGGCGCCGCGTCTGCGTGCTCGGGGACGCCCTGGTCGCCGGGGTCGGCGACCCGCGGGCGATGGGCTGGACGGGCCGCGTCGCCGCCCGCACCCCCGACGACGACGGACCGACGACGGTCTTCCCCCTCGGCGTGCCCGGTGAGGGCACGGCGGGGCTGCTGGAGCGGTGGGTCCCCGAGACCTCCCGCCGTTTCGCGCCGGGGGCGGAGAACCGCCTCGTCGTCGGGCTCGGGGGCGCCGACCTGGACGCCGGCTTGACGCTCGCCCGCAGCCGCCTCAACCTCGCCAACGTCCTCGACGAGGCCGCGTCCAGGGGATTGCCCGTGCTCGTCGTCGGCCCCGCCCCCGGGGCCGAGCCGGGGCACGGCGCCGGCCACTCGCGCAACGACGACCTGGCGGAGCTCGCCGACGCCTTCGCCGACGTCTGCGCGCGGCGGGCGGTCCGCTACGTGGACTGCTTCGACCCGCTGGTGCAGCACGAGCAGTGGCACGCGGACCTCGCCGCGGGCGACGGCGTGCACCCCGGGCAGGCCGGCTACGGGCTCCTCGCGTGGCTGGTCCTGCACGGCGGCTGGCGCCCCTGGCTCGGCCTGCCCGACGAGGCCTGAGGTCCGGCCGGCGCCGCGCCCGCGCGCCCGGCGCCGGCCGGGCCGGCTGCTCCGCTCAGCCGCCGGGCCGCAGCACGACCTTGCCGAAGAGGTCGCCGGCCGCCATCGCGGCGAAGCCCTCCGCCGCGCGGTCCAGCGGCAGCTCGCGGTCGATGACCGGTCGCGCGCCCGTGGTGACGAGCAGGTCGAGGAGCCGGACGAGCTCGTCCCGGGTACCCATCGTCGAGCCGACGACCCGGAGCCCGAGGAAGAAGACCCGCTGCAGCTCGGCGCTCGGCGCCGGGCCCGACGTCGCCCCCGCGACGACCACCGTGCCACCGGGTCGCAGCGAGCGCAGCGAGTGGGCCCAGGTCGCCTCCCCGACCGTCTCCATGACGGCGTCGACCTTGTGCGGCAGCCGCTCCCCCGGGGCGAAGGCCGCGTCCGCGCCCAGCGCCTGCGCGCGCTCCCGCTTGCTCCCGCTGCGGCTCGTGACCCAGACCCGGTACCCGGTCGCCCGCCCGAGCACGACGAGGGCGGTGGCGACACCGCCTCCCGCCCCCTGGACGAGCACCGTGGAGCCGGGCGCCGCGCCGGACTGCGTCACGAGCATCCGGTAGGCGGTCAGCCACGCCGTCGGCAGGCACGCCGCCTCGGCGGCCGTGAGCCCCGGCGGCCGGGGCACGACGTTGCGCGCCGGCACGACGACCTCCTCGGCGAGGGTCCCGGCGTACCGCTCGGACAGCAGCGAGCGCCCCGGGTCGAGGGTGTCGTCGCCGGTCCAGCCGGGGCTGGTGACCACGGCGTGGACGACGACGTCGCGTCCCTGCTCGTCGGTACCGGCGCCGTCGCAGCCGAGGACCATCGGCAGCCGGTCGTCGGGCAGGCCGACGCCGCGCAGGCTCCAGAGGTCGTGGTGGTTGAGCGACGCCGCCTCGAGCCGCACGCGCACCCAGCCGTCCGGCACCTCGGGGGCGGGGCGCTGCCCCACCTCCAGCGCGGAGAGCGGGTCGGTGGCGGACGTCCGGACGGCGGAGGCGGCGAGCACCTCGCCACGCTAGGGCGCCGGGGCCGCCGCCGCAGGGTCACGCGGCCGCGGGCCGCCCGGCGGCGGCGGGGTCAGACGTCCTCGCCGCGGGCGGCGGCGAGGTCGACGGCGGCGACGTCGAGGGCGGCCTCGGCGGCGCGCACGTCCGCCGCCGCCCCGTCCCAGGCGTCGCTGCGGGCCGCGGCACGCAGCGCGGCGGAGACGGCGCCGGCGAGGGCCGCCGTGTCCGGCGCCGGGGGCCGCCGAGCCCGCGAGCGCAGGGCGCGCGAGAGCGCCTCCGCCTCCTGCGCGACCAGGTCCAGCGCCGCGTCCTGCGCGCCGGGGGCGGCCGCCGCACGGGCCTCGGCCCGGGAGGCCGCGGCGAGCGCGGCCGCGGCGACCCGCAGCTCCTGCCGGGCGAGCGCGAGGGCACCCTCCTGGGCCGAGACGTCCTCGCGGTCCGCTCGTGGGCTGCTCACGGCTCCTCCAGGGTGGGTGACGGCGCGGGCGGCGACCCGGCTGCAGGTCGTCGGCCGACATCCTGGCCCGCCCTCGCCGCGGCCGGGACGGTGGCCCCCGTCCCGGTGGACGGTGACGGGCCGGTGCCGCGGGTGTGGACGGACGGTGACGTGTCGACGAGGACTCGCCGACACACCCCTCCCGACGGGGACCTGCGGCGGTGCGGCGCCTACGGTCGTCCCGACAGCGCCCGGGACGCCCGGGCGACCCCGGCCGGGAGCCACCATGACGACGGAACGTCGCGACCGCCCCGCACCAGCCGTCCCCACCCCCCGCCCGCCGTCCCGCGCGGCAGCGCCGCCCGGCACCCGGTCGGCGCCCGGCCGTCCGGGCCGCCGGCCGCTGCCGCTGCTGCGGCGGGCCCCGGGGGCGCCGCCCGCCGTCGTCGCCCACCGGGGGAGCTCCTCGACCGCCCCGGAGAACACCCTCCCGGCGCTGGAGGCCGCGCGCCGGGGCGGGGCGTCGTGGGTCGAGACCGACCTGCGCCGCACCCGGGACGGCGTCCCCGTGCTCCTCCACGACCCGCGGCTGGAGCGCACCACCGACGGCGCGGGAGAGCTGGCGGGCACGAGCGCGGCCGACCTCCACCGCCTCGACGCCGGCTCGTGGTTCTCCCCCGCGCACGCCGGCGCGAGGGTGCCGCGGCTCGACGACCTCGTGACCTGGGCGACCGAGCACCCGGAGATGCACCTGCTCCTGGAGCTCAAGGGTGACTGGGCCCCCGCGGACGTGGTCCCCGTCGTCGAGGCCGTACGGGCGGCGTCGCTCGGCCCGCGCTCGGTGCTGCAGTCCTTCGAGCCGACGACGGTCGCGGCGCTCGCCACCGCCGCCCCGGACCTCGCCCGCGGCCTGCTCGTGCGGACGGGGGGGCCGGTCGACGTGGGCCGCCCGAGCGAGGTGGAGGACCTCGTGGCGACCCACGACCTGGTCGCGGTCAACCCCGGTGACCGCCTCGTGGCCGCCGACCCCGGGCTGCCGGCGAGGCTGCACCACCTCGACGTCGCCGTGTGGGTCTGGACCGTCGACGACGAGGACCGCTGGGCCGACCTCGACGCCGCGGGCGTCGACGGCGTGATCACCAACTGCCCGGCGCGGATGCTGGCCCACCTCGCCGAGGGACCTGCCGCCCCGTCCCCGGCCGTCGCCGCCTGAGTCCGCGCCCGGGCTCAGCGCCCCCCGGGCTCAGCGCCCCCGGCGCAGCGCCACGGCGCTCAGCGTGGCGGCGAAGCCGACGAGCACCACGACGTGCAGCAGCCACAGCCACAGGAGCCCCGCCACGACGCCGCCGACGGCGGCCGAGCCGCCGAAGGGCGCGCCGACGTCCACGGGGAGGGCGACGAACAGGACGATCCCCTGGACGAAGCCGGCGACGAAGGCCCCCGTCGCGAACCCGCCGACGAGCGCGGCCCGCCACGACAGGTCCTGGGGGGCCACGGCGCGGAAGGACCACGCGAGCGGCAGCGAGATGACGACCCAGTCGACGTTGAGGCTCAGGTAGACCGCCAGCGCCGAGCCGTCGAGCCCGCGGGCGAAGAGGTCGGCGACGAGGGGTGTGATCCCCAGCACGACGAGCAGCAGCACCGGTGCCGCCGCGAGCACGGGCAGCAGGGCGCCGCGCGCCCGCCAGCCGGAGCCGAACCTGGCGAGCAGACGCCGCACCCGGCTGCCCCCGGCCCCGGTCCGGTCGGTCGGGCGCCCCCCGTCGTCCGCACCGCCGCCCGGGCCGCCGTCGTCCGGCCCCCCGTCGTCCGCACCGCCGCCCGGGCCGCCGTCGCCCGGGCCGCCGTCGTCCGGGCCGCCGTCGTCCGGGCCGAGCGCCCCTGCGGCGGTCTCCCGCCTCCCGTCGCCGAGGGCCGCGTAGGCGCGGCGCAGGCCCTCGCCGTAGAGGCTCGCGGGGAAGAGGCTGAACACCACCACGGGCCACGTCACGCCGAGGCCGTAGACCACCGCGGCGCGCGCGACCGCGTCGACGCCCATGGTGGAGGGCAGCGCGGCCTCGAGGCTGCCGCCCAGGGCGAGCATCCGGTCGTCGCCCACCAGCCAGCCCGCGACGCGCACGGCGATGAGGACGGAGGGGACGGCGGCCAGCGCGCCGTAGAAGGTGAGACCGGCGGCCGTCAGGGGCAGCTCGTGGCGGCGCAGGAGACCGCGCGTGCGGGCGGGCAGGCGGCGCAGCACGGCACGACGGCGCAGCGCCGGCGCTCGCCGGGCCTCGTCGTGGTCACGGCGTCGACCCGCACCGGCGTCCTGCCGCGTCGGTCCCCGCTGCGCCACGGGCACGCCGCCGTCGTGGACGGCGGCGTCGTGGGCGGGGGGCACGGCACGAGGTTCGCACGGCCGGCCGCTCCCCGCGGACGCCGGCGCGGGGACGGCGGCGGCCTCAGGCCACGAGGCCGAGGCGGCGCAGCTCCACGGTGAGGTCGTGCGGACGGGTGGCGACGGCGAGGGCGTCGTCGAGCGTCACCACGCCGTCCCGGTACAGCTGCACCAGGTGCTGGTCGAACGTCTGCATGCCGTAGTAACCGCCGTCGGCGACGAGCTCGGCGATCGTGCTGGTCCGTTCCGGGTCCGCCACCGCGTCGGCCACCCGACCCGTGCCGACGCAGACCTCGACGACCACGGCCCGTCCGCCGCCGTCGGCGCGCGGCACGAGCCGCTGGCAGACGACGCCCCGCAGCGACCCCGCGAGCGACAGCCGCACCTGCTGCTGCTCGTGGTGGGGGAAGAAGTCGATGATCCGCGCGACGGTCTCGGTGGCGTCCGTCGTGTGCAGCGTCGACAGGACCAGGTGCCCGGTCTCCGCGGCCGCGAGCGCCGCGCGGACGGTGTCCGGGTCGCGCATCTCGCCGATGAGGACGACGTCCGGGTCCTGGCGCATGGCGGCCCGCAGCGCGGTGGCGAACGTCGCCGTGTCGAGGCCGAGCTCGCGCTGGTTGATCATCGCGAGCTTGTCCTGGTGCAGGACCTCGATCGGGTCCTCCACCGTCAGCAGGTGCACCTCGCGGTGGGTGTTGATGTGGTCGACCATCCCCGCGAGCGTCGTCGTCTTGCCCGAGCCGGTGGGGCCGGTGACGAGGACGAGGCCCCGCGGCTCGAGCGCGAGGCCGGCCACGACGTCCGGGACCCCGAGCTCGTGCAGCGGCGCGGCGCCGACCGCGACCCGGCGGACGACGAGGCCGACGGAGCCGCGCGCGCGGAAGGCGTTGACGCGGAACCGGCCCAGGCCCGGCACCGAGTGCGCGAAGTCCGCCTCGGCGGTCTGGGCGAAGCGCTCGAGCGCGTCGTCGCGCAGGACCTGCCGCAGCAGCCCCTCCATGTCGGCGAACGTGAGGTCGCGGAACTGCAGCCGTCGCAGACGGCCGTCGATGCGCACGCGCGGCGGCGAGCCGACCTTGAGGTGCAGGTCCGAGCCCGCGAGGTCGCACAGGGCGCGCAGGAAGGGGCCGACGGAGAGGTCCTCGGCGGCCGGCTCGGCGTCGGGCGGGGCGGTCGTCACGCCCGGTGCATCGGGGCGTCCGGCGTGCGCCTTGAGGACCACGGCCCCGCGGCCGGCGCCGGCGGGTCAGGCGCCGTCGAGCACGACGAGGAGGTCGCCCTCCTGCACCACGTCCCCGGGGGAGACCACGACCCGGGAGACCCGTCCGCGGCCCTCGGGGACGACGGGGATCTCCATCTTCATCGACTCCAGCAGCAGCAGGGTCTGACCGGCCTCGACGACCTCGCCGACCTCCACCGCGAGGCTGAGGACCCCCGCCACCATCTCCGCCCGGACGCTCTCCACGGCGCCGATCGAACCACGTCGCGGCCGGACGCACGTCCGGGTCGCCGCTGCGGCCCGCCGCTCCCGTGCTGCCCCGCCCTGGTACGACGTCGGCGGTCGCGCCGGGCGGGCCGGCGACTGTGGGACCCTGGGGCCGACCTGCGGGCCGGCCTCCGGGGCGCCCCGCACGAGCACCGACCCGCGGAGGAGGACGGCCATGAGCAAGCGCGCCCGCAAGCGCCGCTCGCGCAAGACCAGCAGCGCGAACCACGGCAACCGCCCCAACAGCTGAGGGGCCGCGCCTCGCCGCCAGGCACGCGAGACGCGACAGGGCCCGTCACCACCGAGGTGGTGACGGGCCCTGTGCTCGGTTCTCTGTGCTCGTCGCGGTGCCGGGCGCCCGGTGGGCGTCGCGTCAGGCGCGGACCTGCGTGATCTGGGTGATGATCCGCACCCGCAGCGCCTCCGGCGCGCAGTCGCTGGCGCACGCACGACGGACCACCTCGCGCACGACCACCTCGACGTCACGCTGGGCCAGGCACGGCGCGCACTCGTCCAGGTGCCGCTGGATCCGACCGACGTCCACCTCGTCCTCGGAGGACAGCTCCTGGTCGAGGAAGGCGTACAGACGGTCGACGACCTCGTCGCAGTCGGTCTCCCGGCGGCCGCGGGGTGCCGGCTCGGCGCTCATGCGTCGACCCCCTGCGGCGTCGTCTCCCGGGCGGCCGGCTGGGCCGCGCTGACGCCGCGGTCACGGGCGTAGTCGGACAGCAGGTCGCGCAGCTGACGGCGACCCCGGTGGAGGCGGGACATCACGGTGCCGATGGGCGTGCCCATGATCCCCGCGATCTCCTTGTAGGCGAAGCCCTCGACGTCGGCGAGGTACACGGCGATCCGGAAGTCCTCCGGGATCTGCTGGAGCGCCTGCTTGACGTCGGAGTCCGGCAGGTGGTCCAGCGCGTCCGTCTCCGCCGAGCGCAGACCGCTCGAGGAGTGCGACTCCGCCCGCGCGAGCTGCCAGTCCTCGACGTCCTCGGAGTGCGACTGCTGGGGCTGACGCTGCTTCTTGCGGTAGGTGTTGATGTAGGTGTTCGTCAGGATCCGGTACAGCCAGGCCTTGAGGTTCGTGCCCGGCCGGTACTGGTGGAACGACGCGAACGCCTTCGTGAAGGCCTCCTGCACCAGGTCCTCGGCGTCCGCCGGGTTGCGCGTCATCCGCATCGCGGCCGAGTACAGCTGGTCCAGGTGCTGCAGCGCCTCGGCCTCGAAGCGGGCGACGCGCTGGGCCTGCGTCTCCTCGGCGGGAGCCCGCTCGGTGTCCTCCCCGACCTCGATCGGCGCCACCGGCTCGGCGGCGGTCGTGCCGGACGCGGACCCGGGGGCGGGTGCGGTGCTGTTCTCTGCCATCGACGCCGAGGGTAGTCCTCGGCGCGCGGCGGCGCCCGCGGCAGCCGCCCTCAGCGGCGTCTCGCGGTCGGCTCGGGGGTCGAGGACGACCAGCATGCTCCTCCTCCTCGGTGCTGCGGACCGCCGGTCGGCGCGTCCCGGCGGACCGGGCCTGCACCCCCCGCACGAGCGGCGGGACCGGCGGCGTTCTGAGCTGCGTCAACGCCGTCACGGCGCCGCGGTGTTCCCCGGGCCCTCGCCGTGGTGCGCCCACCTCCCGGCCCGCCCGTCGGGTTCCCCACCACCGGGCCCACCACCGGATCCACCACCGGGCCCACCACCGGGCCACCACCGGGCCCACCACCGGGCCCACCACCGGGCTCCCCGCCGTGCCCCGACGGCCCCGATGCGGTAGACCACCGGCATGACGATCATGCGACGCCTCGCCCGACCGCTGCTGGCCGCCGCCTTCGTGGACCAGGGCGTCCAGCTCGCCCGCCGTCCCGGCGAGCACGCGGAGGCCTGGACCCCGGTGGTCGAGCGGGTCCGCCAGCCCCTGGGCCTGGGCGACCGGGAGGTGTCCTCGCTGGTCCGCGTCGACGGGGCGGCCATGGCCGCCTCCGCCCTGCTCTTCGGCCTGGGCCGGCTCCCGCGGGCCTCCGCCCTCGTCATGGCCGCCTCGCTCGCGCCCGCCGCCGCCTCCGAGCACGCGTTCTGGCGCGCCGACGGCGTCGACGAGCGCAAGCGCCAGCGCACGCTCTTCCTCAAGGACCTGGGCCTGGTGGGGGCCGCGCTCGTCTCGGTCGTCGACACCGAGGGCCGGCCCGGGCTCGGCTGGCGCAGCCGCCGGGCCGCCAAGGACGCCGGTCGCGCGTCCAAGGCCGCCGGCAGGCTCGCCCGGCGCGAGGCCCGGCACGCCGCGCACACCGCCGGGCGCGAGGTCCGCCTCGCCGGCCACCGCGCGGGCGACAAGGTCGGCCTCTGACCCGACCGCCCCCGGCGGGACGACCCGCGACCACGACGACCCGGCACCCGGCGAGGTGCCGGGTCGTCCTGCGTCGGCGGTCGTCCGTCGCCGCGGCGGCGGCCCGCTGCCTACCCTGACGCGCATGGAGCTCCCGCGCTGGTCCGCCCCGACGGCGCCCGGGCCGGTCGACGCCGTCGTCACGCTGCCCGGGTCGAAGTCCCTGACCAACCGCTACCTCGTCGTCGCCGCCCTCGCCGACAGGCCGTCGCGGGTGCGCGGCCCGCTGCGCTCCCGCGACACGGCGCTGATGGCCGCGGCGCTCGAGGCCCTCGGGGCCCGGGTCGAGGACGTCGACGGCGGCGGGCCCGAGCCGGACTGGCTCGTGACGCCCGCGGAGCGTCTCACCGGTGGTCGCGTCGACGTGGGCCTGGCCGGCACCGTCATGCGCTTCGTGCCGCCGCTCGCCGCCCTCGCCGCCGGCGACGTCGCCCTGGACGGCGACCCGCGGGCGCGCGAGCGCCCCATGGCCCCCGTCGTGGACGCCCTGCGCGCCCTCGGGGTCGACGTCGAGGACGGCGGCCGCGGGGCGCTGCCGCTCCTCGTCCACGGCCGCGGCTCCGTCGGCGGGGGGGAGGTGACCCTCGACGCCGGGGCCTCCAGCCAGTTCGTCTCCGGCCTGCTGCTGGCCGCGGCCCGCTACGACCGCGGCCTCGTCGTCCGCCACGTCGGGCCGCCGCTGCCGAGCGAGCCGCACGTGGCGATGACCGTCGAGACGCTGCGGGACGTCGGCGTCGTCGTCGACGACTCCGAGCCCGACGTCTGGTCGGTCCGCCCCGGCCCGGTCGCCGGGCTCGACGTCCAGGTCGAGCCGGACCTGTCGAGCGCCGCCCCGTTCCTCGCCGCCGCCGCGGTGACGGGGGGGCGCGTCCGCGTCCAGGGGTGGCCGCAGCACACCACCCAGGCGGGCGACGCGCTGCGGGACCTCCTCGACGAGATGGGCGCCGAGGTCTCGCTCGACCGCGACGGCCTCGAGGTGCGCGGCGGAGACCTCTACGGCGTCGACGCGGACCTCCACGAGGCCGGCGAGCTGGTGCCCGTGGTCGTGGCCCTCGCGGCGCTCGCCTCCACCCCGACCCGCCTGCGCGGCGTCGCGCACCTGCGCGGCCACGAGACCGACCGCCTGGCCGCGCTGGCGACCGAGGTCACCCGCCTCGGCGGCTCCGTCGAGGAGACCGACGACGGCCTCGTGGTGCGTCCCGCGCCCCTGCGGGGCGGCCTCGTGCGCACCTACGCCGACCACCGGATCGCCCAGGCCGCCGCGGTGCTCGGGCTGCGCGTGCCCGACCTGGAGGTCGAGGACGTGGGGACGACGGCGAAGACGCTGCCGGGCTTCGTCGGCCTCTGGGAGTCGATGCTCGCCGGTCCCGCTGCGCGTGCCGCGCCGGCGCGGGCCTCCCGGCCGTGAGCCCGAGGCCGCCGGACGAGGACGACGTCCGCGCGCGGCCCAACCCCCGCGGCTCGCGCCCGCGGACGAAGGAGCGCCCCCGCCACGAGCACGCCGTCCCGGGGCGCGTCCTGACGGTCGACCGGGGGCGCTCCACGGTCCTGGTCCGCGAGGGCACGCCCGAGGAGGCCGAGGTCGTCGCCGTCAAGGCGCGCGAGCTGGGCCGGGCCGGCGTCGTCGTCGGCGACCGCGTGCACCTCGTCGGCGACGTCTCGGGAGCCCCGGACACGCTGGCCCGGGTGGTGCGGGTCGACGAGCGCCGCACGGTGCTGCGGCGCTCGGCCGACGACGAGGACCCGGTGGAGCGGGTCGTCGTCGCGGGGGCCGACCAGCTGGCCGTCGTCGTGGCCGCCGCCGACCCGGCGCCGCGGACGGGGCTCGTCGACCGGTGCCTCGTCGCCGCCCTCGACGCGGGGATGGACACCCTGCTCGTCGTCACGAAGGGCGACCTCGCCGACCCCTCCCCGCTGCTGGACCAGTACGCGGCGCTCGACGTGCCGGCCGTCGTGCTGCGCCGGGCCGAGGCCCCGGGCGCGCCGGGAGCCGGCGACGTCCCCCGGCACGACGCCGCGGGCCTGGCG
Organism: Pseudokineococcus basanitobsidens; assembly: GCF_037482545.1. Taxonomy (NCBI): domain Bacteria; kingdom Bacillati; phylum Actinomycetota; class Actinomycetes; order Kineosporiales; family Kineosporiaceae; genus Pseudokineococcus; species Pseudokineococcus basanitobsidens. Next base: position 134,983 of record NZ_JBBIAA010000006.1, read on the forward strand.
GACCTCCGGGCGCGCCTGCGCGGGCGGACGACCGTGCTCGTCGGCCACTCGGGCGTCGGGAAGTCGACCCTCGTCAACGCCCTCGTCCCGGGGGTGGACCGGGCCACCGGCCGCGTCAACGACGTCACGGGCCGCGGGCGGCACACCTCCTCCTCGGCGCTGGCCCTGCGGCTGCCCCCACCGGACGGCCCGGAAGACGGCCCGGAAGACGGCCCGGCGGACGGCCCGGCGGACGGCCCGGCGGACGGCTGGGTCGTCGACACCCCCGGGGTGCGCTCCTTCGGGCTGGCGCACGTGCGCCCGCAGTCCCTGCTGGCCGCCTTCCCCGACCTGGAGCCCGGCAGCGACGGGTGCCCCCGCGGCTGCTCGCACGACGAGCCCGAGTGCGGGCTCGACGCCTACGCCGCGTCGGGGGCCGCCGGTCCTGCCGGCCCGGCGCGGCTGGCCTCGCTGCGCCGCCTGCTGCGCAGCCGCAGCGGCGAGGAGTCCGCCGCGGGGGCCGCGCGCGACGCGGCACGGTGACCGCCCCGCGGGCGGTAGCGTCCGGCGCCGTGAGCCCCACCTCGGCCGAGAGCCTGCGCCGCGCGAGGGGGGTCGACGACGACCTGCGCCTCGCCCACGTCGTCGCCGACGCGGTCGACGGCCTGACGACCGCACGCTTCGGGGCCCAGGACCTCGCCGTCGAGACCAAGCCGGACCTCACGCCCGTCACCGACGCCGACCGCAGCGCCGAGGACCTCGTGCGGGCCCAGCTCGCCCGCACCCGGCCCCGCGACGCCGTGCTCGGCGAGGAGGGCGGGGTCGCCGGCACGGGCGCGCGGCAGTGGGTCGTCGACCCGATCGACGGGACGAAGAGCTTCGTCCGCGGCGTCCCCGTCTGGGCCACCCTGCTGGCGCTCCTCGTCGACGGCGAGCCCGTCCTCGGCGTCGTCTCGGCGCCCGCGCTCGGCCGCCGGTGGTGGGCCGGCACCGGCACGGGGGCGTGGACGGGCCGCTCGCTGTCGTCCGCGCGGGCGCTGCACGTCTCGGCGGTCGACGACCTCGCCGACGCGTCGCTGTCGTACTCGAGCCTCACGGGCTGGGAGGAACGGGACCTCCTCGACCCCTTCCTCGACCTGACGCGCAGCGTCTGGCGCACCCGGGCCTACGGCGACTTCTGGTCGCACGTCCTCGTCGCGGAGGGCGCCGTCGACGTGGCGTGCGAGCCCGAGCTGGCGCTGCACGACATGGCCGCGCTCGTGCCCGTCGTCACCGAGGCCGGGGGCCGCTTCACCTCGCTGGCGGGCGAGGACGGACCCCACGGCGGGAGCGCCGTGTGCACCAACGGGCTCCTGCACGAGCGGGTCCTCGCGGCGCTGGCGCCGCGCCCGTGACCGGCGGGCTGACCCCCGGGCTGACCCCCGGGCGGGGACCCGGCGCGCGGGACCTCGCGGCGGTGCGCAGACTGGCGCCGTGAGCACACCCAGCGCAGACCCGGACCCGGACGACTCCCCCGGCCTGGAGTCCGGCGGCGGCGTCCGCCCCGGCGACACCCCGCCCTCGGAGGCCGGCACCTCCGGCCTGTCCCACCACGAGGCGAAGGAGCCCTCGAAGGGGCTCAACCGCGCCATCCCCGTCGCCATCGTGGCGCTGGCGTTCCTCTTCGTCCTCTTCCTGCTCGTCCGCGTCGCGCTGCTCGACTGAGCCGCGCCGCTCGACCGGGGCACGCCGACCGTCCGGCAGACCCGCGAACGACGAACGCCCCACCGCCCGACGACGACGGCCCGGCCCCTCGGGGCCGGGCCGTCGTGGTGCGAGGGTGCGCTCAGGAGCGGCTGCCGCTCCCCTGCCCGGCGCCGTCGCCCCCGTCGCCTCCCTCGCCCCCGTCGCCGTCCCGGTCGTCGTCGCCGCGCCCGCCGAGCAGCCACCCACGGGGCCCCGGCAGCGTGTCGGCGGCCTGCGGCCCCCAGCTCCCGGGGGCGTAGGGCTGCACGTCCGGACGGTCCTCCAGGACCGGCTGCACCACCGACCAGGCGCTGGCGAGCCCGTCCGAGCTCGTGAACAGGGACCGGTCGCCGTGCAGGACGTCGTGCAGGAGCGCCACGTACGGCGGCAGCGGATCACCGCCGTCCACGTCGCTCAGGGACAGGTGCGCCGACGACGTCGTGAGCGCCAGCTCGGGCCCGGGCGTCTTCAGGACCATGCCGACCTCGAGCCCCCCGGCGCCCTTGAGGTCCACCGTGAGGACGTTGCCCTCCTCGGGGAGGTCGCCCAGCGGCGAGTCCTCCGGGCGGCGCAGGACCAGGCTCACGCGCTGGGCGTCGCCCGCGAGCCGCTTGCCGGTCCGGAGCAGGAACGGGACGCCGTGCCAGCGGTCGGTGTCCACCCACAGCCGTGCCGCGACGAACGTGTCGGTGGTCGAGTCGTCCGCCACCCCGTCGATGTCGGTGTAGCCGTCGAACTGCCCCAGGACGACGTCGTCGCGGGACAGCGGTCGCACGGCGGCGAGGACGGCCTCGCGGGCGGTCTGCAGGTCCTGCGGCGAGAAGGACGTCGGCGGCTCCATGGCCACCTCGGCCGTCACCTGCATCAGGTGGGTCACGAGCATGTCGAGGAGGGCGCCCGTCGCGTCGTAGAACTCGGCCCGGTCGGCGACGTCGAGCGGCTCCGGCACGTCGATCTGGACCTGCTCGACGACGTCGCGGCCCCACGCACGGCCGAAGAGCGTGTTGCCGAAGCGCAGGACGTGCAGGTCCTGGGTGCCCTCCTTGCCGAGGAAGTGGTCGATGCGGAAGACCTGCTCCTCGTCGAGGACCTCGTGGACGAGCTCGTCGAGCCCGCGGAAGTCGTCGGGCGAGGTGCCGAAGGGCTTCTCGTAGACGACGGTGGCCCCCTTCGCGAGGTCGTGCTCCCCCAGCGCCCGCGTGGTCTCGCGGAACGCCACGGGGGGGATGGCCAGGTAGTGGACCAGCTGGGCGCGCTGCCCGGTGTCGCCGTCCATCTCCGAGCGCGCGGAGGCGATGACGTCGAGGAGGCTGCCGGGGTCGTCGGTCTTGAACCCTCCGCCGGCGAACAGCAGCCGCTTCGAGAACTCCTCCCACGGGCCGTCGTCCGGGTGCGGCCCGAACTCCTCCAGGACGTCGTGCACGTGGCCGCGGAAGTCCTCGTGGGCGACGTCGCCGCGCCCGTTGCCGACGAGGCGCCAGTCCTCCGGCATGAGGCCCCGGCACGCGAGGTCGTAGAAGGCGGGGAGCACCATGCGGCGGGCGAGGTCGCCCGTGGCGCCGTACAGGACGAAGACGGTCGGGTCGGGGCGGGGCGGGCGCTGCTCGCCGCCCTGCTGCTGCGTCGTGGAGGCCATGCCTCGACGCTAGGGGCGCCGCCGCCGGAGCGCTCCCCGACGGGGGGCTGCCCGGCCCGGCGCCCACGCCCCGGCCGGCCGGCGAGCGCCCGCAGACGCGCGAAGGGCCCGGACCGTGTGGTCCGGGCCCTTCGGCACCGAGTAGCGGGGGCAGGATTTGAACCTGCGACCTCTGGGTTATGAGCCCAGCGAGCTACCGAACTGCTCCACCCCGCGTCGCGAGATGAACACTACGTCAGCGGGGCGCCGTCGCCAAATCGTCGCCGGGAGCGACGCCCGGCGCGGCCGGGCGTCGTCCTCAGCCGCCCGCGGCCGGCGCCGTGGCCTCGGCGGTCGGCGCGGCCGTGCTGCCGGCCGACGGCGCCGTCGTGGCGCCGTCGGTGGTCGCGGCGCCGCCGGCGGCGGCCTGGATCTCCTGCTGCAGCTCGACGGCCCGACCCACGGCGTCGGACAGCTGCTGCTGGGTCTGGCCGTAGGCGGCGAAGTCCCCCGAGGACAGCGCGTCCTGGCCCTGCGTGAGCGCCGCCTGGGCCTGCTGCAGCGCCTGGTCGAGCTGCGCCTGGAGCCCCTCGGGCACCGGGGCACCGCCGTCCCCGGCACCGCCCTGGTCCGCCGGCTGGTCACCGCCGTCCCCGCCCTCGCCCGCGTCCCCGGCCGTGGCCCCGGAGTCGCCGCCGAAGACCTGGTTGAGCGCCTCGTCGAGGCTCTCGGCGAAGCCGATCTCGTTGCCGAAGGACACCAGCGAGTACTGCAGCCGCGGGATCTGCGTGCCGCCGGAGCTCTGCACGTAGACGGGCTGCACGTAGAGCAGCCCCCCGCCCACCGGGAGCGTCAGCAGGTTGCCGAAGACCACGCCGGTGTTGTTCTGGCTCAGCAGGTTCAGCTCGGTGGAGATGGTCGGGTCGGCGTCGAAGTCGTTCTGCACCTGCCCGGGCCCGTTGATGACGAGGTTGCGCGGCAGCTGCAGCAGCCGCTTCTGCCCGTACCCGTCGGCGACCTCGCCCGCCTGGCCGGTGCCGGCGTCGCCGTCCACGGCGAGGAAGCCGGTGAGGATGTTGCTGGCCCCCTGCTGCGCGGAGTCGGGGATGTAGGTCGACGTCAGCGAGAACGCCGGCTCCTGCTGCCCGGGCATCTGCAGGGTCAGGTAGTACGCGGGCTGGTCCGGGCCGTCCTGGCCGTCCGGCACGTCGACCGTCGGGTCGGCCGGGACCTGCCAGCGGTCGCTGTTCTGGAAGAAGACCGCGGGGCTGGTCACGTGGTAGGCCCCGAGCACCGTGCGCTGGACCTTGAAGAGGTCGTCCGGGTAGCGCACGTGCTGCAGGAGGGTCGCGCTCATCTCCGACGAGGGGGTGAGCGCGCCCGGGAACACGGAGTCCCACGCCTGGAGCACGGGGTCCTCCTCGTCCCAGGCGTAGAGGACGACCTCGCCGGAGTAGGCGTCCACGGTCGCCTTGACGGAGTTCCGGATGTAGTTGACGTCCTCCGCGGGCAGCGTCGAGAGGGTCTGCGCCGCGGTGACGGGCGACCCGCCCCCGCCGGCCGCCTGCGCCGCGGCGCCGCCCTGACCGGCCGCCGGCGCGGTCTGCGAGTCCTGCGTCGCCGACTCGAGCGTCTGGCGGTCGGAGTAGGGGTACTCGTTGCTCGTCGTGTAGCCGTCGACGATCCACAGCACCCGCCCGTCCACGACGGCGGGGTAGGGGTCGCCGTCGAGGGTGAGGAAGGGGGCGACCTTGGCCACGCGCTCCCGGGGGTCGCGGTCGTAGAGGATCTGGCTCTCGGGGTTCAGGGCGTCCGAGAGCAGGATGTTCTGCTCCTGGAACTTCACGGCGTAGAGCAGCCGCTGCCACCAGGAGCCGACGGAGGGACCGCCGTCGCCGCCGTAGGTGTTGTTGGCGACGCCGTCGCCGCCCTCCTCGTCGGTGGGGTAGTCGACCTCGCGCGGGTCCGTGCCCTCGGGGGCGCCGACGATCGAGTAGTCCGGGGAGTTCTGCCCGAAGTAGATCCGCGGCTCGAAGTCGCCGAGCGCGCCCTCGGCGTTGATGCCGGACTGGAAGTAGTCCGGGAGGCCGCCCACACCGCGCTGGTTGCCGTACGCGGCCACGACCCCGTAGCCGTGGGTGAAGATCGTCCGCTCGTTGACCCAGCTGCGCTGGCCCCCGGACAGGCCGTCGAGGTCCAGCTCGCGGACCCCGATGACCGCGTCCTCCGTCTGCCCGTCGATGTCGTACCGGTCGACGTCCAGCGGGTCGGAGAAGGTGTAGTACTGGCGCTGCCGCTGGTCCTGCTGGAACGCCGGCTGGACGATCGCCGGGTCGAGGACCCGGATGTTCGCCGTCGTCTCGGCGTCGTCGCGCAGCGCCCCGGGCTCGGCCTGCGTGCTCGCGTTGTAGTCGGTGACCTCGGTGGTGTCGACGTCGTAGGCCGCCCTGGTCGCGTCGATGTTGTGCTGCAGGTACGGCGACTCGCGCGTCAGCGCGCTCGGCTCGACCTGGAAGCGCTGGACGACGTAGGGGTAGATCGCCCCCACGACGATCGCCGAGACGAGCATGACGACGACGCCGAGCGCCGGCAGCCGCCAGGACCCGCGGAAGGCCGTGACGAAGAAGAGCACGGCGACGAGCAGGGCGATGACCGCGAGGATCGACCGGCCCGGGATCTCCGCGTTGACGCCGGTGTACGTGGCGCCGAGGAAGCGGCCCGAGTCGTCGGTGAGGGTCGCGTACCGGTCGAGGACGTACGAGCCCGCCTGGAGCAGGACGAGCAGCCCCGCCGTGACGGACAGCTGGACCCGGGCGGTCCGCGTGGTGCGCGGTCCCTGTCCCTGGAGCCGCAGCCCGCCGTACAGGTAGTGCACGAGCGCGCCGCCGATGCCCGCGAGCAGGACGACGGCCGTGAGGAAGGACACGAGGAAGCCCAGGAAGGGCAGGGTGAACACCCAGAAGCCGACGTCCATGCCGAAGACCGGGTCGTCGGTGCCGAACGGCTGGGCGTTGAGGAAGAGCAGCACCTGCTCCCACCGGCCCGCGGCGGCCGAGCCGGCGAAGAGCCCGAGGACGACGGGGACGGCCACGCCGAGGAGGCGGCGCAGCGGCTCCAGCGACTCGCGGTAGCGGTCGAGGTTGGCCGACTCGGCGTCGACCGGGGCGTAGACCGGTCGCGAGCGGTACGCCAGCCGCAGGCTCGCCGTGACGACGAGCGCCATGAGCACGCCCCCGCCCACGAACAGGGCCGCCTGCGTCAGCAGCCGCGTCGTGTACACCTCGGCGAAGCCCAGCTGGTCGAACCAGAAGACCTCGGTGAGCACCTGGCTCGCGACGACGACGACCGCCACGAGGGCGACCACGACGACGACGGCGGGCAGGAGCGCGCCGCGACGGCGCGGGGGGGTTGCGGTGGAGCTCACGTCGTGGGCACCTCTCGGGTCGTCGGCGACGGCCTGGTCGTGGCGGGCGGTGTGCTGGTCGGTCGTGCGGTGGGTCCGGTCCGTGGGGCCCGGCCGCCGGGCGGCGGCGAGGGGGGACCCGGGGTCCCAGGGTCCCACGGCCCGCCCGCACCCTCCCGGGAGGTCGGGGGCCGGGGACGTGCCGCCGGCGTCGCCACCGCGGGTGACGCTCGGGCACCATCGCCCGCGTGGACGACGCCGCAGCTCCCTCCCCCGACGACGAGCGCCGCACCGGCGCGGTTCCCGAGCCCCCGCTGGAGCCGCTCGAGCGGGTCGCCCTGGACGTCGAGCGGCACGTGGCCGCCGACGGGTGGGACGCCCCGCCACGCCTGTTCGCCCTGGTGCGCACGGCCGACGCCGTCGCGGCGGACCCGTCCCTGGCCTCCCGGCTGCCGGGGGACGTGGTGGCGGAGGCGGTCGCCGACCCCCGGCACCTCACGTCCGTCGAGCAGGACGACCTGCCCGACGCCCCCGACCTGGAGCGGCTCCTCGCCTCGATCGGCTGGCCGCCCGCCGTCGCCGGGGCGGCGCTCGTCGTCGAGCAGGTCGTGGTGCCCCCGACCGCGGACCTCCCCGAGGACCCGCGGGAGGCCGTCGCCGCCCTCGAGGAGCACCCCGACCGCCAGGAGGTGCGGATCGCGGTCGCCGTCCTGCGCGGGGGCGGCACGGGCAGCGCCCTGCGGCGACGCACGGACGACGAGGACCTGCGCGTGGTCGTCGGCGAGGACCTCGTCCCCGGCCTCGCCGCGGCGCTGCGGGCGACGCTCGCCTGAGCCCGCACCGCGCGGGGCCGCTCCTGGGCCCCCTTCCGGAGCCACCCCTCCAGGGCCTCCCCTCCCGGGCCACCGACGGCGCCGGGCGCGCTCAGGACCGCGCGGCGGCCTCGACGACGTCGTCGCACCCGGGCAGGTCCTCGCCGTCGCCGTCGTCGAGGGACTCCAGCGCCGAGCGGGCCTCGCCCAGGGTGGCGACCGCGACCACCTGCATCCCGTCCGGGACCGACCCGACGACCTCGCCGCAATTGGCGACCGGGGCCAGGAAGACCGTGGCACCGGCACGGGAGGCGCCGACGAGCTTCTGCCGGATCCCGCCGATGGCCCCGACGGCGCCCTCGGCGGTCACGGTCCCGGTGCCGGCGACGTGCCGACCGCCCGTGAGCGACCCCGGCGTGAGCAGGTCGACGATGCCCAGGGCGAAGACCATCCCGGCGCTCGGGCCCCCGACGTCGTCGATGCGGATGTCGACCTGGAAGGGCACCTCCACCTCGGGGTCGAGGAGGACGCCGAGGACGGTGCGCCCCTGCTCCCCGGTCGTCGTCACCGGCACGACGAGGTCCTCGTCACCGCGGCGGACCCCCACCCGGGCGACGGCCCCGGGGTCGATCTCCTGCAGCCGCGCCCGCAGGGCGTCCGCGGTCTCGACGTCCTCGCCGTCGACGGCGGTGATGACGTCGCCGTCCTCCAGGCCCTCCGGCAGGTCGGCGTCGCCCGGGGCCCCGGAGACGCGCAGCCGGACGTCCACCGGCACGTCGAGCTCCCGCAGGGCCGCCGCGGTCGCCGCCTGCTGGGAGGAGGACATCTGCGCCTGCCGCGCCTCGTCGACGTCCTGCCGCGTCTGGGCGGGGTCGAAGACCTGCCCCACCGGCAGGGCGTCCTCGTCGGGGCTCAGCCACGCACGGACCACCTGCGCGAGGACGACGTCCCGCCCGGGGCCGCCGGAGGTGCTGACGGTCAGGAGGTCCAGCTGCCCCTGCGCGGGGTAGGTCTCGCGGCCGTCCACGCTGATGAGCGGCTCCCCCTCCGCGGTGTCCCCGAGGACGTCCAGGACCGGCCCCGGCGCCTCGACGGCGAAGGGTGTGCCGGTGGAGCCGACCAGCGCGAGCAGGAGCAGGGAGGCCGCGAAGGAGGCGGCCAGCGCGGCGGCCCCGCCGGTCCGCCGACGACCGCCCGGGTCCGCCGTGCCCGCCTGCGGCGCCTCGCCCTCGGTCATGCGTCCTCCTCGCTGCTCCCGCCCCGCGGCCGCGGGCGGCCGGCCGGCCCGCGAGCCGCGTCCGCTCTCGGCGCAGCGGCCGGGGCCGACGACGGGAGGGATCATCTCCCCTCGCTCGCTACCGTGAGGAGGTGGCCGTCGCCACAGCGCCCACGCCGCGGGGGCACGGACCACCGCGGAGGCACGGGCCGGGTCGTCTCGAGGTCGTCTCGAGGCGCCGGTGCCGGCGTGCCGGAGGCCAGAGGACCCGCAGGAGGAGCCGTGAGCCAGACACCCCCCGGACGACCGGGCGACGACGAGGGCGGCGAGCCCCGCAACCCCTTCGAGGAGCTGCTCCGGCAGATCATGGGCGGCGGCGCCGGGGGCGGCCCCTTCGCGGGCGTGGACCCCGCGGCGCTGCAGGCGGCGGGGCTACCGGCGGACCCGGCGGCCATGGGCGCGATGATGGCGCAGGTCCAGCAGATGATGGCCGGTGGCGGCGACGGGCCCGTGAACTGGGACCTCGCGCGCCAGGTGGCCCGCCAGCGCGCCGCCGCGGACGGCGACCCGAGCGTCGGTGACTCCGCCCGGCGCGCGACCGCCGAGGCCCTGCGGCTCGCGGACCTGTGGCTCGCCGAGCGCACCGAGCTGGGCGAGGGAGGGGCGAGCGGCGTGGCCTGGTCCCGCTCGGAGTGGGTCGAGGCGACGCTGCCGGTCTGGCGCCAGCTCGCGGAGCCGGTGGCCCACTCGGTCGGCGACGCGATGGCCGCGGCGATGGCCGAGCAGGCGCCCCCCGAGCTGCGGCCGATGATGGCGACCGCCGGCGGGGTCGTCCGGCAGGTCGGTGGCGCCGTGTTCGGCATGCAGGTGGGCCAGGCCGTGGGCGAGCTCGCGGGAGAGGTCGTGTCCGGCACCGACATCGGGCTCCCGCTGGTGCCCGCGGGCACGGCGGCCCTGCTGCCGGCGAACGTCGACGCCTTCGCCGAGGGTCTGGAGGTGCCGCTGGAGGACGTGCGGCTCTACCTCGCCCTGCGCGAGGTCGCGCACGTGCGGCTCTTCGGCGCACGGCCGTGGCTGCGCGCCCACGTCCTCGGCATCGTGGAGGCCTTCGCGCGGGGCATCCGCATCGACACCGGGCGCATCGAGGAGGCGGTCCGCTCCGTCGACCCGACGGACCCGGAGGCCCTGCAGCAGGCGCTGGGCTCCGGGATGCTCGAGCCGGAGCGCACCCCGGAGCAGGATGCCGCGCTGCTGCGTCTCGAGACGGTCCTGGCCCTCGTCGAGGGCTGGGTGGACCACGTCGTCGGCGCCGCCGCCGCGCCGCTGCCCAGCGCGGGCGCGCTGCGGGAGGTGGTGCGCAGGCGCCGCGCCGCCGGCGGTCCGGCGGAGCACACGCTGAGCAGCCTCGTCGGCCTCGAGCTGCGGCCCCGACGGCTCCGCGACGCCGCCGCGCTGTGGGCGGCCGTCGAGGCCGAGCACGGCGTGGACGGACGGGACCGGGCGTGGTCGCACCCCGACCTCCTGCCCACCGCCGAGGACCTGGACGACCCGTCGGGCTACGCCGCCCGCCGCTCCACCGCCGACTCCGAGAGCGCCGACGTCGACGCCGCGCTGGAGCAGCTGCTGGGCGGTGACCTCGGGGAGGCGCGCCGCGAGCGCACGGCCGACGAGCGTGTCGCCGACCCGGGCGACGAGGCCGGCGACGACGACGGGGCCGGGGCGGGGCCGCGCTGAGGCCCGCGCCGGCGGCCGCGGAGAGGGCAGCGGAGAGGGCAGCGGTCGAGGCCGTCAGCGACCTCCTCGTGCGCTGGCCCCGGGAGGTCGGCCCCCTGGCGGGGGGGGGGGGGG
>NZ_JBBIAA010000006.1:145698-149898 GCF_037482545.1 Pseudokineococcus basanitobsidens
GGCGCAGGAGCTCCTGCGCCGGCGCTACCTGGCCCACCTCGACGTCCCCGGTGCGCTGCGCAGGGGCGGCGCACCCGACCACCTCACGGCCAGCGCGCTCGTGCTGGACGCCACGGGGACGCACACCCTCCTCGTGCTCCACCGTCGCGGCGGCTTCTGGGTGCAGCCCGGGGGCCACCTCGAGCCGGACGACCCGGGCACCCGGGAGGGCGCGGCCCGGGAGCTGCACGAGGAGACGGGGCTGCCGGCGTCCGCGGTCGTCGTCTCCGAGCTCCCCGCGGACCTCGACCACCACGTCCTGGGGGACGGGTTCGGCCGGTGCCGCTCGCACCTCGACGTGGCGCACCTCGCCGTCGCCGACCGGTCCGCCCCGGTGCGCGCCAGCGCGGAGAGCGACGACGTCGCCTGGTGGCCGCTCGACGCGCTCCCGGGTGCGGACGGCGGACCCGCGGTCGTCGGCGACCTCCCGCCCCGCCTCGCCCGCGCCGCGCGGGGGATGCGCGCCGCCTGAGACAGCCCCGGGGGCACCCTCCGAAGACACCCCCCGGCGCACCCTCCCCAGGACCGCCAGGGCGCCGAGGTCAGCCTCGTCCGCCGTCGACGACGTCGTGGGCGTCGACGTCGGGGTCGTCGTCCGGCTCGTCGTGCTCGCGCCCGGAGGACGACGGCGCCATCCCGTGCCGTGCCTCGGCCGCCGTCCAGCCCTCCAGGAAGCCCCGGGCGCGCTCCGTGCGGGGGTAGCCCTCGAGCAGGGCCCAGAAGTCGTCCCCGTGCCCGGGCACGAGCAGGTGGGCGAGCTCGTGCAGGAGGACGTAGTCCACGACCCACGGCGGCAGCCCCTGCAGGTGCGAGGACAGGCGGATGCTGCCGTCCGACGGCGTCGTCGAGCCCCACCGCGAGTTCTGGTTGCCCACCCACCGCACGGACGTGGCGACGGCGCGCCCGTCGAGGTGCCGCGCGGACAGGGTGCGCGCCCGCTCGGCGAGCTCGCCGTCGTCGAGGTGGCGGCGCCGGTCGCGCGCGGTGAGTCGGGCGAGCATGCGCTCGACCCAGACCTCCTCCTCGGCCCGGGAGAAGCGGGCCGGGATGCAGACCACCACGGCGCCGTCCTCGTGGAAGGCCGTGACGGTGCGCCGTCGCCGGGCGCTGCGACGCACCCGCACCGGCGGGGCGGCGGCGTCGACGCCGGCGCGCCCGGACGGCGGGGTCCTCGCGGCCCGGCCCGGCTCCATCCCCGGCACCGTAGCGGCCGGGACGACCGGCGCGACGGCACGACGCGCGGGACCGGCGGCGCCTGTGGACGACGCACCGCCCGGCCGGCGGCGCTCGGCCAGGCTCTCGCGGTGGCCGGCGGGCACGCCAGGCCGGTGGCGGGGAGGCAGCCGGCCCCGCCGGGCGACGCACCGACGTCGCCCGGCCGCCGGGGCGGGGACCGAGGAGGGGTGGGGTGGGTGCGCTGCTGAGGACGCGACCGGCGCTGCGGCGTCTGTGGCGCGACGTGGGTCGCGTGCAGCTCGGCGAGGACGCCGCGCACGCGGTCGTGCTGGACGGCCTCGGTCCGGGCGAGGAGGCGCTCCTGGACGACCTCGCGGTGGGGGTAGACCTGTCCGAGCTCCGCGCCCGCCGCCGCGGTCGGGACGGCGCGTCCCCGGCGGCGGTGGAGCACCTGCTCTCCCTCCTGCGGGCCGCGGACGCCCTCGAGCCGTCCCCCGCCCCGGGGGCACGGGCACGGGCGCGGGCGGGCGCCGCCGAGGCGGCCGCCCTGGGTCTCGTCCACGGCGGCAGCGGGTGGGACGTCCTGGACCGGCGCGCCGCCGCGACGGTCCGGGTCGAAGGGGGCTCGCGCACCGCCGCCGCCCTCGCCTCCGGTCTCGTCGAGGCGGGCGTGGGCCGGGTGGAGGTCGCCGCCCGCCCGCAGGCGGGGACCCGGGCCGACCACGGCGCGCTGGGCGGCCTGCCGCCGGGGGACGTGGGGCAGCCCGCGGACGGGCCTCCGGTCTCCTCCCCGCCACGGGAGCTGCCCCGCGAGGGCGGCCGCCCCGTCGACCTGACGGTGCTCGTGGCGCGGGGTGCTGTCCCCCCGCACCGGGCCCACGCGCTCGTCCGGGAGGACGCGGTGCACCTGCCCGTCGTGCTCCGGGTGCGCTCCGCCGACGTCGGTCCGCTCGTCGTCCCGGGGCGGAGCGCCTGCCTGCGCTGCGTCGACCTCCGACGGACCGACCGCGACGCCGAGTGGCCGCGCGTGGCGGCACAGCTGGCCCACCCCGCGGCGCCCGCTCCCGGCGCGGGCGGCGAGGACGTCGTGCTCGCCCGCTCGGTCTCCGCCCTCGCCGTCGTCCGCGTCCTGCACCACCTCGACGAGCCGCCGGCGGGCCGCCGGTCGGACCGCACGCGCGTCCCCCCGGGGACCGCGTGGGAGGTCGACGTCGCGGACGGGCTCGCCCGCAGCCGGACGTGGGCGCCGCACCCGCGGTGCGGCTGCACGTGGCCGCCCGGGTGAGGAGGCGGGCCGCACCGCACGAGGACGGAAGGTCGCGGCGCAGCGCGCGGGCGGGCCGCGACGCCCCCGGGGGCGCGGGTGATGATGGGGGCGTGGACGACGACCTCCCCCGCCGGGCCCTCTCGCGCAGCGTGCGTCTGGCGAGCCTGCCGGCAGGGCTCGCGGGACGGACGGCGCTGGGCCTCGGCAAGCGCCTCGGGGGACGGTCCGCCGAGGCCGTCGCGGCGGAGATGCAGGCCCGCACCGCCGAGCAGCTCTTCGCGGTGCTCGGCCAGCTCAAGGGCGGCGCCATGAAGGTGGGGCAGGCCATGAGCATCTTCGAGGCCGCCCTGCCCGAGGACGTCGCCGGTCCGTACCGGGCCGTGCTGACCCGGCTGCAGGACTCCGCGCCCCCGCTGCCGGCGGCGACGGTGCACGCCGTCCTCCGGCGAGAGCTGGGCTCCGACTGGCGGTCCTCCTTCGTCGCCTTCGACGACACGCCCGTGGCGGCGGCCTCCATCGGGCAGGTCCACCGCGCCACGTGGTCCGACGGCCGGGACGTCGCGGTCAAGGTGCAGTACCCCGGCGCGGCCGAGGCCCTCGTGTCCGACATCACGCAGGTCTCCCGCGTCGCGCGTCTCGCCGGGGGCTGGCTCCCCGGCCTCGAGCTGGGGCCGGTGCTGGCGGAGCTGCGCGAGCGGCTCGTGGAGGAGCTCGACTACACGGTCGAGGCGGCCTCTCAGCGGGCCTTCGCCGACGCCTTCCGCGGCGACGCCGAGATCGCGGTGCCCGAGGTCCTCGTCGGCACCGAGAAGGTCATCGTCTCCGAGTGGCTCGAGGGCGAGCCGCTGTCCGCCGTGGTCGACCACGGCACCCAGGAGCAGCGAGACCTGGCGTCGCGCCGCTACCTGGAGTTCCTGCTCCTCGGCCCGTCGGAGGTCGGTCTCCTGCACGCCGACCCGCACCCCGGCAACTTCCGCCTCACGCCGGACGGCCGCTTCGGCGTCCTGGACTTCGGGGCGGTCAAGCGCCTGCCGGACGGCATGCCGCCCGCGGTGGGTCGCCTGCTGGGCGTCGCGCTGTCCGACGACCCCGACGGCGTCGTCGCCGGGCTGCGGGAGGAGGGGTTCGTCAAGGCCTCGATCGACCTCGACGGCCGCCAGCTCCTCGACTACGTCGATCCTTTCCTGCGCCCCGTGCACAGCGAGACCTTCACCTTCGACCGGTCCTGGTTGCGGGAGCTCTTCGGGCACATCAACGACCCGAGGACCCCGGGATGGGCCGTCGGGCTACGGCTCAACCTGCCCCGGGAGTACGTGCTCATCCACCGCGTGTGGCTCGGGGGTCTCGGCGTGCTGTGCCAGCTCGGGGGCACCGTCCCCTGCATCGAGGTGCTCGAGGACCACCTGCCCGGCTTCGCCGACTGAGACCTCGCCCGGCCTCGACCGGGTGGGGTCCACGGCCGTGCGCCCCAGCATCTCCGGGCATGCGAGAAGGGGCCGCCCGTCCCCGACCCGCACCACCAGCCCCCCTCCCCCGAAGAGAAGAAGACCAGCAGCACGAGGCCAGGAGACGAACGACCCCCACCCACAACAGATGTCCGGCGGCGACCTACTCTCCCACGCAGTCCCCCACGCAGTACCATCGGCGCGAACAGGCTTAGCTTCCGGGTTCGGGATGGGACCGGGCGTTTCCCCGACGCTATGACCGCCGAAACACTT
>NZ_JBBIAA010000007.1:0-54415 GCF_037482545.1 Pseudokineococcus basanitobsidens
CCTGCCCCTTGCGGAACCGGTCCGGTAGCCCCCATTAGCCGGTGGGCGCCTCGAGCACGTCGCGCGCCCGTGCGACGTCCTGCGCCATCTGCGTGCAGAGCTCCTCGACGCCGTCGAAGCGCAGCGTCGGCCGGAGGTGCTCGACGAGCTCGACGCGGACGCGGACGCCGTAGAGGTCGAGCGGCGCCCCGTCCGGCACCCCGAGGACGAAGGCCTCGACGCGGCGCTCGAGCCCGTCGAACGTCGGGTTCGTGCCGATCGAGACGGCCGCGGGACGCCGGTCCCCGGCCCGGACCCCGCTCGCGACCGGGCCGCCCGGGCCGTCGGCGAGCGGCGTGAGCCACCCCGCGTAGACGCCGTCGGCCGGGACGAGGCCCTCGGCGTCCGGGGCGAGGTTGGCGGTCGGGTAGCCGAGCTCGCGGCCGCGGTGGTCGCCGTGGACGACCTCGCCGACCACACGGTGGGCGCGGCCCAGCACCTCGGCGGCACCGCGGACGTCACCCGCCGCGAGGAGCTCGCGCACCCAGGACGACGACCAGCGGCGGCCCCGGCTCCGGGCGTCGTCGAGGACCACGACGTCGACGCCGACCTCCAGCGCGAGGGCGCGCAGCGCCGCCAGGTCGCCGGAGTTGCGGACGCCGAAGCGCACGTCGTGGCCGACGACGGTGGCGCGCATGCCGAGGTCGCGGGCGAGGTCCTCGACGACCCACTCGCGCGGCGTCCGCGCGGCGAGCGCCGGGGTGAAGGGGAGGACGACGACGCCGTCGAGGCCCACGTCGCCCAGGAGGGTCAGACGCTCGTCCAGCCCGGTGAGCAGCGCGGGCGCCCGGTCCGGGTGCAGGACGTGCAGCGGGTGCGGGTCGAAGGTCACCGCCAGCGACCGCATGCCCCGGGCGCGTGCCTGCCGGACGACCTCGTCGAGGAGCACCCGGTGACCCCGGTGGACCCCGTCGAAGTTGCCGACGGCGACGACCGAGCCCTGCGGCGCCGCCGGCACCGCCTGCGAGCCGTACCAGCGCTCCACGCGGGGCAGCCCTCCTCCTCCGGGCCGCTCCCGGTCGGCCCCACTGTGCCAGGGGTTCGCCGCGGGCCCGCGCCGGGCCCGCGGGTCACCTCAGGCGCCGCGGGCGGTCGCGGCGCTGCGCTGCGCGTCGGCGCCCATCTCCTCGAGCTCCATGCCGTTCGTCTCGGGGACCTTCGACCGGACGAAGAAGAAGGAGAGCGCGGCGAACACCGTGTAGATCAGGTACGTCGCCCACAGGGAGACGTCCTGGGACAGCACCGGGAAGGTCACGGTCACGACGAAGTTCGCCACCCACTGCGCCGACGCGGCGACCGCCAGGGCGGCGGCCCGGATGCGGTTGGGGAACATCTCGCCGAGGAGCACCCAGACGACGGGGCCCCAGGAGGCGCCGAAGCAGATGACGAAGAGGTTGGCGCCGACGAGCGCGACCGGGCCCCACCCCGTGGGGAGCGAGACGTCGTCCTGCCCGGGCACGACGGCGGCCTGCGTGAAGGCGAGGGTGACGGCGCCGAGCCCCAGCACCATGCCCGCGGAGCCCGCCATGAGCAGCCTCCGGCGGCCCACCTTGTCGACGAAGGCCACGGACACGAAGGTGACCAGGACGTTGAGCACGGCGGTGAAGACGGAGATCGTGAAGGAGTCGGACTCGTCGAAGCCGACGGACTGCCACAACGTCGTGGACGTAGTAGAAGATCACGTTGATCCCGACGAACTGCTGCAGGACCGACAGGATGATCCCGACCCACACGATGGGCTGGAGGCCCAGCCGCGGGCCGCGCAGGTCCCGCATCGACGGCTCGTCCTCGCGCTGGAGGCTCGTGCGGACGGCCTGCACGAGACGGTCGGCGTTCCGCGCGTGCAACGAGTCCCGGAAGACCGCGATCGCCCGCTGCGTCTCCCCCTTCGCCACGAGGTAGCGCGGCGACTCCGGGATGAGCAGCGCGAGGACGCCGAAGGCGACCGCCGGGACGGCCTCGGCGAGGAGCATCCAGCGCCAGGTGTCCAGGCCCGCGAAGGTGCCGCCGGCCCCGCCGTCGGCCGCACCGGCGAAGAAGGCGTCGGACAGGAGCGCGGCGAAGATGCCGAGCGTGATGGCCAGCTGCTGGAAGGACGCGAGCCGCCCCCGGATGGCGCTGGGGGAGATCTCCGCGATGTAGGCGGGTGCGATGACGGAGGCCACGCCGATGGCGACACCGCCGACGACGCGCCAGAACGTCAGGTCCCAGGGGGTGAAGGCGAAGCCGGACCCGACGGCGGAGGCGAGGAAGAGCACGGAGGAGACGAGCATCACCCGCGTGCGACCGATGCGGTCCGCCATCGGCCCGGCGACCCAGGCGCCGACGGCGGAGCCGAGGAGGGCGACCGCGACGACGAAGCCGATGACGAAGGACGACAGCTCGTACTGCCCCTGGATGGCCGAGACGGCCCCGTTGATGACCGAGGAGTCGAACCCGAACAGGAAGCCGCCGACGGCCGCCGCCAGCGCCAGCGCCACGGCCTTGCGGTTGCTGTCCCGGCGGGCCGGCGGGGCCGTCCCCGCGGGCTCGTCGCTGCTGCTCATGCCGTGCTCCCGTCCGCCGCTGCTGCTCGCGGCGCCGCGTGCTGCGCGCCGCGCGGACCGTTCTACGCCCCGGGCGTCCGCTCCGCAGCCCGGAAGATCATGGGCGGGAGGCCCGGGGCACGAGGTCACGGGCAGGACGTCACGGGCAGGACGTCAGGGGCAGGACGTCAGGGGCAGGACGTCAGGGGCAGGACGTCAGGGACAAGACGTCAGGGGGCCGACGAGCCCCGCGGCCTGCGTGCGACGACGACGTCCCGGTGGACCGCCTGGTCCACGCGGTGCGCCAGGGCGCCGTCGGCGCCGACGTCCGTGACGTCGAGCCCGTTCGCGACCAGGAGCCGCTCGAGCTCGGCGCGCGGCAGCACGTGCGTGTTCCACGACATGGCGACGGCGCCCCCGCGCCGCAGCGACGGCACCCACACCGGGAGCCCGGCGGCGAGCAGCTCCCGGGGGCTGCGCGCCAGCGCACCGCCGCGGACGCTGCCGTGGGCGACGCCGTAGGGGAGGTCCGTGACGAGCAGGTCGACGCCCGCCCGACCGAGGACCGGGCCGACGTCCAGGGCGTCCGCGCCGAGCAGCGCCAGGGTCTGCACGTCGCCGGCCCGCGCCGCCTCCTTCGACGGCGACAGGGTCGCGTCGAGCCGGGTCCCGAGCGTCCGCCCCCCGACGCGCAGGCGCGACGCGGAGACCGAGTGCTTGAGCCGCTTCTCCCGCAGCCACCGCGTCAGCAGCGCGCGGTAGGCGTCGACGTCCGCGGCGTCGACCTCGACGCCGACGACGTCGAGGCCCGCGAGCAGCCCCAGGCTCAGGGTGGTCCCCCGGCCCGCCAGCGGGTCGAGCAGCACCCGGCGGTGGTGCGCGCCGGAGGGGAGGTCGAGGGCGCTGGTCGCCAGGCCGAGCATCATGCGCGTGAGGTGCTCGTTGGTCTTGCCCGGGTAGCGCGGGATCGTGACGAGGTCGTCGTCGTAGCGGTCGACCGCGGGCAGCCGCACCGGTACCAGCGCGTCCTGGCCGTCGTCCAGCGTGCGGCGCCCGAAGAGGGCGTGGGCGGTCGAGGCCGCCGCGACGGCCTGCAGCGACGCGTCGTCGAGGGGGCCGGGGGTCGTGAGGGTGACGAAGCGGGTGCCCGCGAGGTCCTCGACCACGACGTCCCGCGCCCGCTCCCCGAGCACGGTCGCCAGCTCGACGGCCAGCAGCCGCGGCGCGTCGCCGGCGTAGGCACGGTTGGCCACGGGCGTGACGAGGACCGCCCAGCGTCGCCGGCCCGCGCGGGCGCTCACGCCGGGGCCAGGACGAGCGAGGGTCGCGTGCGCCCGCGGTCGTCGTGGACGAGCGCGACGAGGGCGCCGTCGGGGCCGAGGGCGGCGACGGGCGCGGCCGGCGTCCCCACGGGTCCGGCGGGCTCCAGCGCCCTCCCGTGCGAGAGGTCGACGGCCTCGGCCGCCGTCAGCTCGCGCACCGGGAAGGCGGCACGGGCGGCGTCGGCGAGGGGCAGCAGCGTGAAGGACTCCTCGAGCTCGGCCGGCGTGCGGGCCACGCCCGGCGGCGGGCCGTCGAGGCGGTACGGGCCGACCCGCGTGCGGCGCAGCGCGGTGAGGTGCCCGCCGCACCCCAGCGCCGCCCCGAGGTCGCGCGCCAGCGCGCGCACGTACGTCCCCGAGCTGACGACGCAGCGCAGGTCGACGTCGAGGACGTCGGCGCCCGAGGTCCCGCGCGCGGGCCGGGGCTCGCCGAGCTCGAGCACGGAGACCTCGACGCGGCGGGCCGCCAGCACGACGTCCTCCCCCGCGCGGACGCGGGCGTAGGCGCGCCGTCCGTCGACCTTCACCGCGCTCACCGAGCTCGGCACCTGGTCGACCGCTCCCCGCAGCGGCGCCGCCGCGGCCTCCAGCGCAGCGGGGTCGACCCCACCGGCGCCGGCCGACGACGTCGTCCCCCCCTCGGCGTCGTCGGTCGTCGTGGCCTCGCCGAGCCGGACGACCGCGCGGTACTCCTTGTCGACGCCGACCAGGTGCGTGAGGAGCTTCGTCGCCCGGTCGACGCCCAGGACGAGCACGCCCGTCGCCATCGGGTCGAGGGTGCCGGCGTGGCCGACGCGACGGGTCCCGGCGAGCCGGCGCACCCGCGCGACGACGTCGTGGCTCGTCCACCCGGCCGGCTTGTCGACGACGACGAGGCCCCCCGGCGGGGCAGGGCCGGACCCGCGACGGCTCACGCGACGGTCACCGCCGACGCGCCCGGACGTCCTCGTCGCGGACGTCGTCCGGGTCCTCGACGTCCTCGTCCTCCAGGTCGTCCGAGTCGTCGTCCTCGTCGAGCAGCGCGGGGTCGTGGCGGTACGGGTCCGCCTCCCCCGCGGGCTGCGCCGAGGCGGCCAGCGCGGCGACGGACGCGTCCTGCTCGCGGGCTGCGCGCAGGAGGTCCTCGATGGCCTGGGCGTTCTCGGGGACCGCGTCCTCGAGGAACTCCAGCGTCGGGGTCAGCCGGACACCGGTGCGGCGACCGACCTCGGAGCGCAGGACGCCGCGGGCGCTCGCGAGCGCGGCGGCCGTGCCCTCCTTCTCCACGGGGTCGCCGAGCACGGTGTAGAAGACCGTCGCGTGCTGCAGGTCCCCGGTCACCCGGGCCGCGGTGATGGTGATGAAGCCCAGGCGCGGGTCCTTGATGCGGCGCTCGAGCGTCTCGGCGACCACCACCTTGATGCGGTCGGCGAGCTTGCGGGCCCTCGCGGGGTCGGCCATCGGTCCTCCTCGGCTCCGCGGCGGCGCGGGGCGCCACCGCCTCTCGTGCGGGTCGTGCGGTCGTGCGGGAGGGCGGGGCCCGGGTCCGGGGCGGGGGGGCCCGGGGGCCGCTCAGTCGTCGGAGTCCGAGCGCAGCAGCCGGTGCGCCGCCAGCAGCTGCACCTCCGGCCGGGACGCGACGAGGCGCTCGGCGGCGTCCAGGACCTCCTCGCAGCGGCCCGCCGTCGCGCTGACGACGGCGACGGAGACCTCGGCGCGACGGTGCAGGTCCTGGTGCCCCGTCTCGCCGACGGCCACCTCGAGGCGCCGCAGGTCCGCGATCAGCGGTCGGACGACCGACCGCTTGCCCTTGAGCGAGCCGACCTCCGCCGGCAGCAGCAGGTCGCACACGAGCGCGGCGACGAACACGCAGCCCCTCCCTCCCCGCGCACCGTGCCGCTCGCGGTCAGGCGCGCGGCTTCTCGCGCATCTCGTAGGTCTCGATGACGTCGTCGGTCTTGATGTCGTTGAACGTCCCGAGGCCGATACCGCACTCGAAGCCCTCGCGGACCTCGGTGGCGTCGTCCTTGAACCGTCGCAGCGACTGGATCGACAGGTCGTTGCCCACGACCACGCCGTCCCGCAGGACACGGGCCTTCGCGTTGCGGCGCACCTCGCCGGTGCGCACGAGGCACCCGGCGATGTTGCCGAACTTCGAGGAGCGGAAGACCTCCCGCACCTCGGCGGTGCCGAGCTGCGCCTCCTCGAACTCGGGCTTGAGCATGCCCTTGAGCGACTGCTCGACCTCGTCGATCACCGCGTAGATGACCGAGTAGAACCGCAGGTCCACGCCCTCGCGCTCGGCCAGGTCCGCGACCCGCGGGGCGGGCCGGACGTTGTAGCCGACGATGATGGCGTTGTCGACGGTCGCGAGGTTGACGTCGTTCTGGGTGATGGCGCCGACGCCGCGGTGGATGATCCGCAGCGCGACCTCGTCACCCACGTCGATCTTGAGCAGCGCCTCCTCGAGCGCCTCGACCGAGCCCGAGCCGTCGCCCTTGAGGATGAGGTTGAGGTTGTCGACCTTCCCCTCCGCCAGGGCGGCGGTGAGGTCCTCGAGGCTGATGCGCTTGCGACGCTTGGCCAGGAGCGCGGCGCGCTCGCTCGCCTCGCGGCGCTCGGCGATCTGCCGGGCGGTGCGGTCGTCGGACGCCACGAGGAACGTGTCGCCGGCGCCGGGGACCTGCGTGAGGCCCAGCACCTGCACCGGGCGGGACGGACCCGCCTCGGCGACGCTCCCGCCGCGCTCGTCGAGCATGGCGCGCACGCGGCCGTGCGCCCCGCCGGCGACGATCGCGTCGCCGACCTTGAGCGTCCCGGACTGCACGAGCACCGTCGCCACGGAGCCGCGGCCCTTGTCGAGGTGGCCCTCGATGGCGACGCCGCGCGCGTCCTTGTCCGGGTTCGCCCGCAGGTCCAGCGCCGCGTCCGCCGTGAGCAGGACGGCGTCGAGCAGGCCCTCGATGTTGACGTTCTCCCGGGCGGAGACCTCGACGAACATCGTCTCGCCGCCGTACTCCTCGGCGACGAGGTTGTACTCGGTCAGCTGCTGCTTGACCTTGTCCGGGTTGGCGCCGTCCTTGTCGATCTTGTTGACGGCCACGACGATCGGGACGCCGGCCGCCTGGGCGTGGTTGAGCGCCTCGATGGTCTGCGGCATGACGCCGTCGTCGGCGGCCACGACGAGCACGACGATGTCGGTCACGTCGGCACCGCGGGCCCGCATGGCGGTGAACGCCTCGTGGCCCGGGGTGTCGATGAACGTGATGGCGCGGTCCTCGCCCTCGTGCTCGCGCACCACCTGGTAGGCGCCGATGGCCTGGGTGATGCCGCCGGCCTCGCCGGAGACGACGTCCGCGGAGCGGATGGCGTCCAGCAGCCGCGTCTTGCCGTGGTCGACGTGGCCCATGACGGTGACGACCGGCGGCCGCGCCGTCAGGACGTCGTCGCCCTCGCCCTCGAGCTCGCCGGCCAGGTCGATGTCGAAGTCGGCGAAGAGCTCGCGCTCCTCCTCCTCCGGCGACACGAGCTGGATGTCGTAGCCGAGCTCGGTGCCGAGCACCTTGAACGTGTCCTCGTCGAGCGACTGCGTGGCCGTGGCCATCTCGCCGAGGTGGAAGAGCACCGTGACGAGGCTCGCCGGGTTGGCGTCGATGCGCTCCGCGAAGTCCGTCAGGGTCGCGCCCTGACGGATCCGGATGAGCGTCGAGCCGTCGCCGCGCGGGACGGTCACGCCGCCGACGCTCGGCGCCTGCATCGCCTCGTACTCCTGGCGCTTGGCGCGCTTGCTCTTGCGCCCGCGGACGGGACGTCCGCCGCTGCGGCCGAAGGCGCCCGCGGTGGTGCCGCGACCGCCGCCGCGGCCGCGGAAGCCACCGCCGCCGGGGGGACCACCGGGACCGCCGCCGGGACGACCACCCGCGCCGGGGCGTCCGCCGGCGCCCGGACGACCGCGCGCCGGGGCGCCCGGACGACCGACCGTCGAGCGGCCGGGCATCATGCCCGGGTTCGGGCGCGGGCCGCCGGGACCGCTCGCACCGCCGGGCCGCGGCGCGGGACGGGGACCACCGGGGCGCTCGCCGGCACCGGCCGCCGCGCCGGCGGCACCGCCCGGACGGGGGCCGCCACCGCGGGGCATGCCCTGGCTGGTGGCGAAGGGGTTGTTGCCCGGGCGGGGGGCGCCGGGGCGCGGGCCGCCGCTGCGCTCGGCCGGACGGCCGGCGGTCTCGCCGCCGCCCGCGTCGCCGCGGTCGGTCGGCGCGGGGCGCGCGCCGGGACGGGGCATGCCCTGGCTGGTGGCGAAGGGGTTGTTGCCCGGTCGGTTGGCGCTGCCGGGGCGGGTGCTGCGGTCCCCCTGCGCGGGGCGACCGGCGGGACGGTCGGCGCCACGCGCGGCCGGCGCCTGCGGCGCGGGCCGTGCGGGGCCCGGACGGGCGCCGGGCGTCGGGGCCTCGGAGCGCGCGGCCGGGGCCTGCGGGGCCGGCGTCTGCGGCTCGGGGCGCCGGTCGGCCGGCTGCGGGCCGGGCGACTGCGGGCCGGACGACTGCGGGCCGGGCGACTGCGATCCGGGCGACGGGGCGCTCGGGGTGGGAGCACCCGGGCGGGCCGCGGGGGCCACGGGACCGGGGGCTGCCGCACCGGGCGCGGAGGCCGCGGGGCGCGGGGCGCCCGGCCGTGCGCCGGTGCTGCTCCGGCCGTTGCCGGAGCTGCTGGGGGTGGAGGAGCCCGCGCCGTCTGCGGCGGGGAAGGCCTCCTTCAGGCGCCGGATGACGGGGGCCTCGACGGTCGACGACGCCGACCGGACGAACTCGCCCATCTCCTGGAGCTTGGCCAGCACGACCTTGCTCTCCACGCCGAGATCCTTGGCGATCTCGTGAACCCGGGGCTTTGCCACATCTCTCCTGTCCTGGCCCTCGCCTGGACAGGCGCGGGCCTACTGCTGCTGGGGGGTGCTCATCGCTGGGAGCTCATCGGGTGCCCATCAGATGCCGACCCGCTCTCGATCTCGACCGTCGTCCCGGGGTGGTGCCGGTGCTGCGCGGCCCCGCTCACGGCCACCGGCGTCGACGGACGGCGGGGGCGGAGGGGGCGCCGACGTCGACCGGGAGACCGACGCGCGCCCGTCCATTGTGCCCCCTCCGGGGACCGGCGTGACACCCCGCGGCCCGACGAGCACGTCCTGCCACACCCGACCACTGCGAGTGAGCGCCGAGGACGCCGCCTGCCGGGCCCTCCGGGCGGGCCGGCGTCCTCGGTCAGGGCGCGCCGGGGTCCTCGGGGCGTGCGGGGTCTTCAGAGCGTGCCGGGTCCTCGGGGCGTGCGAGGTCCTCGGGACGTTCGGCCGCCGCCAGGTGCTCGGCGACGGCGGTGAGGTCGACCGGGCCCGGCACGCGCAGCGCGCGGGGCACGGCGCGGCGGCGCTCGGCGAGGGCGAGGCACGCCGGGTCCGGGTGCAGCCAGGCACCGCGACCGCCGAGCCGCCGGCGCACGTCGACGACGGCCGCCGGTGCGCCGCCGCCCGGCCCCCCGGCGCCCGCCGGCTCCGGGACGAGGGCGAGCCGCAGGAGGTCGGCGGCGTCCGTCGTCGTGCGGCAGCCCACGCAGGTACGCCGGGGCCGGTGCGGCGCAGGGCCTCCCGGAGCACCCGCGCCGGTCGCGGCGCCCCGCTCGGAGGCGCCGGGGCCCGTCACGACCGCGCCGGTCAGGAGCGGGGCCCGCCGGGCGGACGGCCGCCGGGCGAGGTGTCCGACCGCGGGGGACCCGACCGCGGAGGCCCAGAGCGCGGGCCCCCGGAGCGCGGGCCCCCGGCGCGGGAGACCCCGGCGCGCGGGCCGCCGCGGGCGTCCTGGCGCGGCGCGCCCGTCCGGGGCGGGGTCCGAGGACCGCCGCGCAGCGGCTCGCGGCGCCCGGCCTCGGGCTCGAAGGACGGCGGCTCGGGGGCGGTGTCGCTGCGGATGTCGATCCGCCACCCGGTGAGCCGGGCGGCGAGCCGGGCGTTCTGCCCCTCCTTGCCGATGGCGAGGGACAGCTGGTAGTCGGGCACGACGACGCGGCACGCGCGTCCGACCTCGTCCACGACCTCGACGGCGCTGACCCGCGCCGGCGAGAGGGCGGCGGCGACGAAGCGTGCGGGGTCGTCGTCCCAGTCGACGACGTCGATCTTCTCGTCCCGCAGCTCGGACATCACGGCCCGCACGCGCTGGCCCATCGGCCCGATGCAGGCGCCCTTGGGGTTGAGCCCGGCCACGCGGCTGCGGACCGCGACCTTGCTGCGGTGCCCGGCCTCCCGGGCGAGCGCGACGATCTCGACGTCGCCGTCCGCGACCTCCGGCACCTCGAGCGCGAAGAGCTTGCGCACCAGGTCGGGGTGCGTGCGGGAGAGCGTGATCGACGGCCCCCGCATCCCCCGCCGCACCGAGACCACGAGCGCCCGCACGCGCGACCCGTGCGGGTACGACTCCCCCGGCACCTGCTCGGCCGGCGGCATGACGCCCTCGACCGGGCCGAGGTCGACGTGGACGACGGAGCGGTCGCGGCCCTGCTGGACGACGCCGGAGATCACGTCGCCCTCGCGGCCGGCGAAGTCGCCGAGCACGGCGGCGTCCTCGGCCTCCCGCAGGCGCTGGAAGATCACCTGGCGAGCGGTGGACGTGGCGATCCGCCCGAAGCCGGAGGGGGTGTCGTCGTACTCGCGGACGGGCGGCGGGGCGGGCGGCTCCTCCCCCTCGGCCACCTCGGGCGCCTCGGGGCGCGGCTCCTGCGCCCAGACGGTGACGCGGCCCGACGCCCGGTCGAGCTCCACGCGGGCCCGGGACGCCGAGCCGTCGGTGCGCTGGTAGGCCAGCAGCAGCGCGTTCTCGATCGCGCCCACGAGCACGTCCAGCGGGATCTCCCGCTCGCGCTCGAGCGCTCTCAGCGCCGCCATGTCGATGTCCATCAGGGCCTGCCCTCGTCCTCGTCGTGCGTGTCGTCCTGGGCCGAGCCGTCGTCGTCGCCGGCCTCGTCGTCCTCGAGCCCGTCGTCAGTGGGCTCGTCGTCAGTGGGCTCGTCGTCCTCGGGCTCGTCGCCAGTGGGCCCGTCGTCCTCGTCGGCGGGCCGGCGGAACTCGACCTGGACCGCGCCGGCGCCGAGCCGCTCCCACGTCAGGCGGGTCCGCCCGTCGCCGTCGGCGAGCACGACGCCGCCGGCGTCCGCGTCCACCACCCGGGCGCGGGTGCGGCGGACCGTGCCGTCGTCCCCGGTGACGTCGACCTCGACGAGCCGCGTGCGGGCGCGGCGCCAGTGGCGGGGCTCGGTGAGCGGCCGGCCGACCCCGGGGCTGCCGACCTCGAGGAGGTAGGGCTGCTCGCCGAAGGCGCCGGCGTCGTCCAGCGCGGTCGACACGGTGCGGCTGACGTCGGCGACGCGCTCGTGGGGCACCGAGCCGACCTCGTCGTCGGGGAGGTCCACCGTCACGCGCACGACGCGACGACGGCCGGCCGGGGTGACGGCGACGCCCTCCAGCACCAGCCCCGCACCGCGGACGACGGGGTCCAGGAGCCGGGTCAGCTCCTCCGGCCTGCTCGGGGCGCTGCTCGCCACGACGTCCTCCCGTGTCCAGTTGTCGGTGCGTCCTCCCCGTCGCGGCACCTGCCGGGCGGGGCGGTCGAGACTAGCCCGGCGCGAGCCCCTGCTCCCACCCCGGCTGCCACCCCGGCTCCCACCCCGGCGCCCGGCACTCCCCGGGCACCGCGGGCTCGGCACCGGGGGCTCGGCGCCGCGGGGAGCGGTGGCGCCGTGGCAGCATCGCCGCCGTGCCGAGACGACCGCCCGACCGGTCGCCGACCCGGCGCTCGGTCCTGGCGCTGCTCGTGCTCGCCCCCACCCTCCCCGCCGCCGGCTGCACCGCCCTGCAGGACGTCCGCGTCGACCCCGACTGGCCGGGGACGCCGGCCCCGCCGACCCCCGACGCCGACGAGCTCGCCCGTCGCCGGGCCGTGGCGAGCGCCCGCCGGGTGCGTGCCGCGGTGCAGGACGGCGCGGCCCCGTCCGCCGCGGGCACGGCGTCGAGCAGGGACCTCGTCGTAGCCGTGGCCGACCGCCACCTCGCGGAGCTGGGCGCGACGGACGAGCCGAGCCCGACCGGCGTCCCCACCGGCGTCCCCACCGGCGTCCCCACCGGCGGCCCCCGGCGCAGCGGGGCCCCGGGGGAGCCCGCCGTGGCGGACGCCGCCGGGCTCGTCGACCTCCTCGTCGCCGCCGCGACCGAGGCGGGCGAGGACCTGACGACCACGTCCGCCGGGCTCGCCCGCCTGCTCGCCGCGGTCGCCGCGTCCCGGTCCGTCCTCGCCGCGGTCGTCGCCGACGCCGCGGGGCTGCCCGCCCCGGCGGCGCCGGCACCGGTCTCCTCCGGCGCACCGGGAACGGCGGCCCCGACCCCGTCCCCCACCGGGACGCGGACACCGTCCCCGGACCCCTCCGGACCGCCCGGGTCGCCCCTGGTGCCCGTCGCGGCCGGCGCGCTCGCCGCGGCCCGGGGGGTCGAGGTCGCCGCGGCGTCCCTGGAGGACGACGCCCGGGCGCGGGCGCTCGCGCTGCGGGACGCCCTGGCCGCCGAGGCGGGCGCGCTCGCCCCGGCCCTGCGGGCGTCCGGCGCGACCGACCCCGTCCCGGCGCCGGGCTACGTCCTGCCCGCTCCCCTCGGCGGGCCGCAGGACGCCGTCGCCCTCGTCGTCACGGTCCTCGACCGGCTCGCCGCGACGGCCCTCGCCGCCGTGCCCGCGCTCGACGGCGAGGAACGGACGCCGCCCGCCGGCGTCCTCGTCCGGACCGCGCTCGCCGCCCGCACCTGGCGCCCCGGCGGCGCGGACGTCGGCACCGCCGCGCTGCCCGGCACGGCGCCGGCCTGAGGCACCCCCGCGGCCGTCGGTCGCCCGCGGGCGCCTACGTGAGGCCCAGCACGTCGGCGCCGAGGCGCAGGACGAGCGCGCCGACGACGACGAGGAAGACGAGGCGCACGAAGCGGCTCCCGCGGGCCACGGCGGTGCGGGCCCCGAGGTAGCCGCCGGTGACGTTGGCGAGCGCCATGAGCGCCCCCAGGCCCCAGAGCACGTGGCCCTGCGGGGCGAAGACGAGCAGCGCCCCCAGGTTGGTCGCGACGTTGACGACCTTCGCCGTCGCCGTCGCGCGCAGGAAGGCGAGGCCGAGCACGCCGACGAGGGCGAAGACGAGGAAGCTGCCCGTGCCGGGGCCCAGCAGGCCGTCGTAGGCGCCCAGGACGGCCCCCAGCGTGGCCGCGGCACCGACCTGCCCCAGGCCGGTGAGCCGCTGGGAGGAGGTCTCCCCCAGCCGTGGTCGGGCCACCACGACGACGAGGACGACGACGAGCGCGCCCAGCACGAGAGGGGTGAGCGCCTCCCCCGGCAGGGAGGACGCGAGCGCGGCGCCGCCCGCCGCCCCGCCGAGCGCGAGCAGCGCCATCGGCAGGGCGACGGCCGGTGGTGGCCGCTGGCCGTCCGGGACGTGCCGCAGGTACGTGGCCGCGCTCACCGACGTGCCCGCGATGCCGGCGAGCTTGTTGGTCGCGAGCGCCTGCACGGGCGCGATCCCGGGCACGAGGAGCAGGGCCGGCAGCTGCACGAGCCCACCGCCGCCCACCACGGCGTCGACCCAGCCCGCGGCGAGCGCCGCCAGCAGGAGCAGGACGAGCGTGCCGGGCGTCAGCCCCGCGGGCAGCCAGCCGCCGCTCCCGGTCGCCGCGGCCGTCGGCAGCGCCGCCGCGGCGGCGAGCACCGGAGCCGCGGCGCTCAGCGGTCGCTGCCGGTCTCGGCGCCGGGCCCCCGCGCCTCGCCCCGGACGGCGGCGAGGACGGCGCCGGTCGTGGCCCCGCCGACGGGCACGTCGACGGACTCGCCCGTCCGGCGGTCCTCGACCTCGACCACCCCGTCGGCGAGCCGGCGCCCGACCCGCACGACCACGGGCATCCCCAGCAGCTCGGCGTCGGTGAACTTCACGCCGGGCGAGACCTTGGGCCGGTCGTCGAGCAGCACGTCCAGGCCCGAGGCCACGAGGTCGGCGGCGAGCTGCTCGGCGTAGGCCGTGACGTCCTCGCCCTTGCCCGCGGCGACGACGTGCACCTGCGCCGGCGCGACCGAGGCCGGCCACACGAGCCCCTTGGCGTCGGCGCCCTGCTCGGCGATCGCCGCGAGCGCGCGGCTCACCCCGATGCCGTAGGAGCCCATCGTGACGACGACCTGCTTGCCGTTCGCGTCGAGCACCGTGAGCCCGAGGGTCTGCGCGAAGTGCCGGCCCAGGGCGAAGATGTGGCCCATCTCCATGCCGCGGGCCAGCTCCAGCGGGCCGGAGCCGTCCGGCGCCGGGTCCCCGGCACGCACCGCGGCGGCCTCGACGACGCCGTCGGCCGTGAAGTCCCGGCCCGCGACGAGGTCCAGGACGTGCCGCCCGTCGGTGTCGGCGCCCGTGACCCACGACGTCCCGTCCACGACCCGCGGGTCGAGCAGGTACCGGACGGTCGACGGCGCCCGCTCGCCGTCCGCGCCGAGCGGCGCGTTCGGCCCCAGGGCGCCCGGGCCGATGTAGCCCTTGGCGAGCTCGGGGTGCGCGGCGAAGTCCTCCGCGCCGAAGGCGTCCACCTCCGCCGGGGTCAGCGCCGCCTCCAGGCGGGTGGTGTCGAGCTCGCGGTCCCCGGGCAGCCCGACGGCGAGCGGCTCGCGCCGCCCGTCGGGGTGCCGCAGCACGACGAGGACGTTCTTCAGCGTGTCCGCCGCCGTCCACGGGCGGTCCTCGCGCGGGTAGGCCTCCTGCAGGCGCGCCACGAGCGTCTCGATGGTCGGCGTGCCCGGCGTGTCCTCGACGTGCGCCGCGGGCAGCCCGTCGAACGGGACCGCCTCCGGCACGGGCGTCGTCACTGCCTCGACGTTGGCCGCGTACCCGCCGGGCGAGCGGACGAAGGTGTCCTCGCCGACGGGCGTCGGGTGCAGGAACTCCTCCGACAGCGACCCCCCCATCATCCCCGAGGTCGCGCGGACCGCGACGACCTCGAGGCCCAGGCGGGCGAAGATGCGCAGGTACGCCTCGCGCTGGCGCGCGTAGCTGCGCTCGAGGCCGGCGTCGTCGACGTCGAAGGAGTAGGCGTCCTTCATGACGAACTCGCGCCCGCGCAGCAGCCCCGCGCGGGGGCGGGCCTCGTCGCGGTACTTCGTCTGCACCTGGTAGGCCAGGAGCGGCAGGTCCTTGTAGGAGGAGTACAGGTCCTTCACCAGCAGGGTGAAGACCTCCTCGTGCGTGGGGGCGAGCAGGTAGTCCGCCTCCTTGCGGTCCCGCAGGCGGAAGATGCCCTCGCCGTACGCGGTCCAGCGCCCGCTGGCCTCGTAGGGCTCGCGCGGCAGCAGCGCCGGGAAGAGGACCTCCTGGCCGCCGACGGCGTCCATCTCCTCGCGGACGACCCGCTCGACGTTGCGCAGGACGCGCAGGCCCAGCGGCAGCCACGTGTAGATGCCGGGCGCGGCCCGGCGGATGTACCCGGCACGCACCAGCAGCCGGTGGCTGGCGACCTCCGCCTCGGCGGGGTCGTCCCGCAGGGTCCGGACGAACAGGGACGACATCCGCAGCAGCACGGCCGCGAGGCTACTGGGCCGGGGCGACCGGCACCGCCCTCGTGGGGGCCGCCCGCGTGCACCCCGCCCCGTCGCCGGCTCGTGTCCCTAGGGTCCGGGGATGACCGACGTCGTCCTGGGCACCGCGCACCTGTTCGGCCTCGCCGACGAGGCGACCTCCCGCCGGCTGCTGCAGAGGGGCTGGGACGCCGGGGCCCGGCGCCTCGACACGGCTCCCCTCTACGGCGGCGGGCGGTCCGAGCCCGAGGTCGGCGACTTCCTCGACGGCCGCGACGGCGTGCGCTCGGTCACGACGAAGGTCGGGCTGGAAGCGCGCACCGGGCGGCGCAGCCCGCGGCACCTCGCCCGCGGCGCGGCGCGGCGCCTGCTGCCCGGGCGGGCGTCCGGGGCGCTCGACGCCGCGCTCGACCGCCGGGCGACGCGCCCGACGGGCCGCTTCGGCAGCGAGGCGGTCCGCGCGTCCGTCGAGCGGTCGCTGCGCCGGCTGCACGGGCGCGTGGACCGGCTCCTCCTGCACGAGGTCTCGCCGCACGACCTCGACGAGGAGCTGCTCGCCCTGCTGCGACGCCTGCTCGAGAGCGGCGACGTCGGCGCCGTCGGCACTGCCACGGCGAACGCGCTCACGGCGGCCGCCGTGGCCCGTGGGGAGGGGCTCCTCACGGTGGTCCACCACGAGGTCGGTCCGCTGTCGCCGCCCGTGACGCTGCCCGCGTCCGTCACCACGCGCGTCGGGCACGGCCTCCTCGGCGGGGGCGGGACGCACCTCGCCGCGCTGCGGGACGCCCTGCGGGAACCGGTGCTCGCCGACCGGTGGCGGGAGGCGGTGTCCGGCACGCCCTTCGACGGTCCGGTCGGTCTCCCCGAGGCGCTGCTCGCCCGGGCCGCGCACCTGCCGGTCGACGAGGTGCTCGTGGCGACCTCGCGACCGGACCGCCTGCCGCGCAGCGTCTCCCTCGCCCGCGGCGACGTGGCGCTGCCGCCCGCGGTCCTCGAGGTCGTCGACGCCGCGGCCGCCGCCGCCCGGCGGTGACGAGCGCCCGACCGGATCCGCGGCGTCAGCCGGCGGCGACCGCCTCACGCGCGCCGAGCCGCTCGGCGAGCCGCAGAGCGAGGGCGACGATGGTCAGCGTCGGGTTGGCGTAGCCCGACGTCGGGAAGACGCTCCCGCCGACGACCGAGAGACCGCGCACGCCGTGGACCTCCAGGTCGGTGCCCACGACGCCGGCGGCGGCGTGCTCCGCCATAGCCGTGGTCCCGGCGGGGTGCGCCGCGTCCGTCACCGTGGAGCGCCAGGCGGCGTCGTCGGTCATCGCCGGCAGCTCGCGCACCGCGGCGACGCCCAGGCGCTCCAGGTCCTGGGCCACCCAGCGGGTCATCCGCCGCGTCGTCTCCAGCTCGAGGTCGTCGCACGTCCACGTGACGCGGGCCCGGGGCAGCCCGTGCGCGTCGAGCTCGTCGGCGAGCCGCACGCGCCGCGCCGGGTCGGGCGCCTGCTCGACCCACAGCTGCAGCCACACATTCGACGGGCGCTCCCCGATCGCCATCCCCTTCGCGAGCCGCCGGTAGGCCGTGCGCGCCACCCCGGGCGCCGCGGTGGCCGCGATCGCCAGCTCGCGCAGGGCACGAGGCGGGAGCCGGCGCTCGCGGGCGGCGTGCAGCAGCCGTCGGCTCGCCTCCAGACCGGGGCTGTCGTGCTCGTGGACGAACACGGCCGTGGCGTCCAGCAGACCGTGCTCCTCCTGGGCCAGCGGGGACAGGCGCACCTTGGGGAACAGCCGCCGACCGCCCCGGCGCAAGACGACGTAGCGGTCCTGCAGCACGTGGAAGTCGTGCGGCAGGACCTCCGCGGTGCGGATGATCGGGTGGTCCTGCAGGTACCGGCCGGTGTGCTCCCGGCCGTCGCCGAGCCCCACACCGTCGGGGTCGCTGAGCTGGAGCAGGCGGGCGTTCTCGATCGTGCCCGCCGCGAGGACGACCTCGGCCGCGGCCAGGTCACGGCGCGTCCCGTCGGGCAGGACGACCTCGAGCCCCGCCGTGGCCCCGCCCTCGGTGCGGATCCTCGCGACGGTCGCGTGCAGCAGCACCTCCACGCCCTGGTGGCCGGCCAGGCGGTCGCGGTGCTCGGTGCCGAGGTGGGGCTGCCGCAGGTATTCGGTGAAGTCGTGCAGCAGGTGCGAGGGGTCCCACCCCAGCGGCGGCAGGTGCGGGTGCTCGGCCCAGCGCGCCTCGCCGTAGCCCTCGCCCGAGACGTCGAGCCACCGCTCGGCGCGCACATACCAGGGTTCGAGCTCGGCCGGGCGGAGCGGCCAGCCGCTGCGGGCCACCCACGAGCGGGGCCGCAGGTCGAGGTCGTGCAGGCGCATGCACTGCCCGTGCCACAGCTGCGTGGTCCCACCGAGGACACGGGCGCGGCCCACGTCGAGCCCCTCGTAGGGCAGCGCGTCGGCGACGCCGCCGTTGAGAGCCTCCCCCCGCCCGAGGGCGGTGGGGTCGGCCACGTCACCACCGGACTCCAGGAGGAGGACTCGCCGACCGGCGTCGCCGAGCGCCAGGGCGAGGGCGATGCCGGCGGCCCCGGAGCCGACGACGACGACGGCGTCGCCCGCGTCGGCGGGGAGGGAAGCGGTGCGCAGGTCGGTGAGCACAGGAGGCACCTCGTCGCAGCAGTCCGTCAGGTCGCGGCGGGCCGGGCGCGGACGCCGAGGACGACGAGGGCCTGGCTCGTCCTCGGGCAGTGCCGATGCTACGGCCGCGACGGCGTCGCCGGGACCGCGGAGCGGCACGGCCGGGCGCAGCGGCCGTTGCGTCCCTCGACCGGGTGCCGCACGTCCGCCGGGGGGGAGTCTTCCCGCGGCCTGCACCAGACTGCCGCCCATGGCGACCCCCGCACCGACCGTCGCGCTCGTGCACGAGCGCTTCACCGAGTGGGCCGGCTCCGAGATGGTGGTGGAGCAGCTCGCGCACGAGTGGCCCGCGGCGACGATCCACGCGCCGGTCGTCCAGGAGGACGTCGTGCCCGCCGAGCTGCGCCCCCGCCTGCGCCCCGGTCGCCTGTCGCCGCTGGCCCGTCCGGGCGGCGGCTACGCCCACCTCCTCCCGGCCCTGCCGGTCGCCCACGCCCGCACCCGGCTGCCCGACGTCGACGTCGTCGTCGCGAGCCACCACGCCTTCGCCACGCAGGTCGTGCACGCCACCGAGGCCCCCGTCGTCGCCTACGTGCACAGCCCTGCGCGCTGGGTCTGGGACCCGGCGATGCGTCGGGGCGAGGTGGGCGGGCGGGCCGGCGAGGCGCTGCTCGGAGGCTTCTCCGCGGCATTCCGGCCGGCCGACCGCCGCGCCGCGCAGCGGGTGCGGACGCTGGTCGCCAACTCCTCGGCGGTCGCGGGACGCATCCAGCGGTGGTGGGGGCGGGAGTCCGTCGTCGTCCACCCGCCCGTGGACGTCGAGAGCTACACGCCCGACCCGTCGGTCGAGCGCGAGGACTTCTTCCTCCTCGCGGGCCGGCTCGTCCCCTACAAGCGTCCCGAGCTGGCCGTGCGCGCCGCGACGGCTGCGGGCGTGCCGCTCGTCGTCGCCGGGGACGGGCGCGCCCGCGCCGACTGCGAGCGCGTCGCCGGCCCCACCGTGCGCTTCGTGGGCCGCACGACCGACGCCGAGCAGCTCGACCTGTACCGCCGATGCCGCGCCCTGCTCATGCCCGGTGTCGAGGACTTCGGGATCGTCCCGGTCGAGGCGCAGGCGACAGGGGCACCCGTCGTCGCCGCGGGCGAGGGCGGGGCGCTGGACACGGTGGTGCCCGGCCGCACGGGCGCGCTCGTGGCCGAGGAGCCGGAGGGCGCGGTCGAGCGCTGGGCCGAGGCGCTCGCCGCCTTCGACGGCGACCTGGACCCGGCCGACGTGCGCACGCACGCCGAGGGCTTCTCCCGCGCCCGGTTCCGCGAGCAGATGCGGCAGGTCGTGCTCGACAGCGTGTGAGCACGGCCCGGTCACCCACGCGCCGGACCACGGCCTGAGGTCACCGGCCGCAGCACCATCCGACCGGCCGACCGCGCTGGGACGAGCGGGTGAGCACGGCCCGTGCGCGCGGGTGACAGCCCCGTCCACCCGCTCCAGCGCTCCGAGCGGCGGCCCCGATGGCGGGCCATGGCCACCTCCTCTGCCGCCGCGCACCATCCGCGCCGGAACCGCTCGCTCGTCGTCGTGCTCGGCCTGGGCCTCGGCCTCGGTCTCCTGCCCCAGGGCCTCGTCCCCCCGCTCGTGCCGACGGCTGCCGCCGCCGACGCCGGCGCGGTCGCCACCACCCCTGCCGTCGGCAGCGGCTACTCGCTGACGGCCGGCGGCCGGAAGCTCTTCGGCAGCACCCAGCCGGCCGGCGTCGTGGACGTCGTCGTGACCTCGCCGCAGCGCATCACCGCGGTCCGTCTCGCCGACGCGAGGTCGAGGACGCTCACCTCGACCACCGCAGTGGGCCGCGACTCGCTCGGGCAGCACGTGGCGGCGCTGCGCGTCGACCTCGCGGCGCTCGCGGGCTCGTCGACGAAGCTCGTCGCCCACCTGACGTACCCGAGCGGGTCGACGCACCGCCTCGAGGCGACCTTCCGCGTCGCGGCGGCGCCCGTCGCGGCCCCCACCCCGGCACCCGCAGCCACAGCCGCCCCCGCGCCGATCCCCACGCCCGCCACTCCCACCCCGGCGCCGACGCCCCCCACGCCCGCTGTGCCCACCCAGACGCCGACACCCACGCCCACCCCGACGGGCGCACCCGCGCCCGCCGTCCCCGTGACCTCCGCCGTGTCCGGCACCCCGCTGACGGCGTTCGGGGCGGTGGGCGACGGCGTCACCGACGACACGGCCGCGATCCAGCGGGCGTTCGACACCGCGAGGGCAGGGACCACGCTCGTCGTCCCCGCCGGCAAGATCTTCCGGCACACGGACGTCCTGCGCCTCAAGCGGCCTGACCTGACGCTCGCGGGCACCGGCACGCTGCGCGCCACCCGGGAGGAGAAGTCGTCGCTCCTCGTGTCCGGCGACCGGACGACCGTGCGCGACGTCACGCTGGAGCTCGTGGGGTCAACGCGGCGCATCGGCACCTGGGAGGACATGAAGCTCACGGTCCTGGGCGCGAAGGACGTCACGCTCGAGCGGGTCCGGGTGCGGGGCTCCGCCGGCGCCGGCGTCTACTTCTGGGGCGCGGAGCGCTTCACGGCCACCGACCTGTCCGTCAGCGGCACCCGCGCCGACGGCATCCACGTCACCGGCCCGTCCTCGGACGGCACCATCACCCGACCCGTCGTGACCGGCTCTGGGGACGACGGCGTCGCCGTCGTCTCCTACGCCCAGGACGGCCAGCCGGTCCGCCGGGTGACGGTCACCTCGCCCACCGTCCTCGGCACGACCTGGGGCCGGGGGGTCACGGTCGTCGGCGGGGAGGACATCACCTACAGCGACATCCGCGTCGAGCGGTCCAACGCCGCCGCCGTCTACATCGCCAAAGAGCCGGGCTGGAGGACGTTCGCCCCCGTCCGCGTGCGCGTCGTCGGCGGCACGGTCGTGGACGCGAACCAGTCGCGGACCGTCGACCACGGCGCCGTGCTCGTCTGGGACGGCTGGGTCGCCGGTCCGGGGCAGATGCGGGACGTCGTCGTCGAGGGGCTCTCGATCACCGGCACCCGCAGCTCCGCGAGCCGGCAGGTCGGCTTCCTGCGGGGCCTCGGCTCCACCGCCACAGGGGTGCATCTCA
The DNA here is from genome assembly GCF_037482545.1 of Pseudokineococcus basanitobsidens. NCBI lineage: Bacteria > Bacillati > Actinomycetota > Actinomycetes > Kineosporiales > Kineosporiaceae > Pseudokineococcus > Pseudokineococcus basanitobsidens. The sequence continues at coordinate 21,221 of NZ_JBBIAA010000007.1, forward strand.
ACCGCTTCTCGATCACCGGCGGGCCGACGAACCTGCTCGTGGCGCAGGCGCCCCCCGGTGACTACGAGGCGAAGGGATGGGTCGTCGACGGGCGCGCCGTGTGCGTCGAGCGGTGACGCGCGGGAGCGGCTGCTCCACCTGGGGTCGGCTGCACCCGCACCACCGGACGGGCCCGTAACCTCGGGCCCGTCCGGCACGTCGCTCGGGCGAGCAGCAGGACGAGAGGTGGCGCGGTGCCCGAGGAGCCGGACGACGCGACCGCGACCGCGGGCGCGATCGACGACGACCCGCTCCCGGCCAGCACGGCGCCGAGGTTCGGCGGGGCAGACCGCCGGGCCGTCTTCACGGGGGGCGTGTGGTCGGCGGCCAGCAACCTGCTGCCGATGGTGTCCACGCTCGCGCTGTCGGTCGTCATCAGCCGCGTGCTGGGAGCCGACGTGCTCGGCGAGCAGAGCCTGGTGGCCTACGTCGCCTCGCTGCTGGTGTCCGTGCTCATCTACTCCTTCACGGTCGCGAGCATCCAGCTCATCGCCTCGGCGGGCGGGGCCAAGGACACCGCTCGTCTCGCCCACCTCGCGCGCTGGTCGATGACGGCGCACCTCGTCGGCGGCGGCGTCGCCGTGGTCGTGCTCGTCGTCGGAGGTCTCAGCCGCGACTCCTTCGGCTCGATCTGGTTCCTCGCCGCCGCGACCGCCCTCGTCGACGCCGTGGGCTGGGGCTACGCGAGCCGGCACGTGGCCCGCCACGGCTGGAGCGGCACCTCCGCGCGCCGCCTCGTCTCCCAAGCGCTCACCCCGCTGCTCGGCATCGCCGCGGTGCTGCTGGGCGCCGGGGTGCAGGGCGTCTTCGCCGCGCAGCTCCTCGTCTCCGTGGGGCTGCTGGTCGCCCTGCGGCGCCTCGAGCGGGGCGACCCGCTGCCGGCACCGGCGGGGCTGGCCGCCCCACCCGTCGGCCCGGTCGTGCGCCTGTGGTCGCTCTTCGCCCTGTCGGCGGTCGTCACCCAGGTGGTCGACCGACGGCTCGAGCTCGTCTTCCTCGACCTCTACCGGACGCCCGTCGAGGTCGCGCAGTACTCCGTGGCGTTCAACATCGTGGGGATCGCCCTCGTGGTCGGTACCGCCCTCATCGCCGCGGCGGTGCCCGCGGTCGCCGCCGCGCACGGGGCCGGGGAGCACGACCGCGTCGTCTCGGGGCTCAGCCGTGCCGCCCGGGTCGTCGTCGCGGTGAGCGTCCTCATGTGCGCCGCCGTCGTCGCCGTCGGCCCCTCCGTCGTGCTGGCCTTCTGGGGCCAGGAGTTCGCCGAGGCGTCCGCGATCGTCCGCGTGCTGGCCGTCGCGCTCCTCATCACCCCGACGGGTGCGCTCTGCAACGCCTACTGGATCGGCACGGGCCGACTGAGGCCCGTCCTCGTCGCCGGGGGCACCGGGGCCGTCATCGACATCACCCTGGCGGCGGTCCTCATCCCGTCGCTGGGCACGGGCGGGGCACTCGTGGCCACGCTGAGCGGCCAGGGGACGGCGGCGCTGCTGATCATCGCCCACACCGTCCGTACCGGGCTGCGGCTGAGGGTGCGCGCGGCACCGGTCGCCCGGGTCGCGGCCGTCGCCGTCGTGGCCGCCGGCCTGGCCACCGCCGTCGAGCTGCCCTTCGGCGCCTGGCCCGCCCTCCTGCTCGGCGGTGCCGTCTTCGTCCTCGTCACCGCCGTCGGCCTCCGGCTCGTCGGCCTCGTCGTCGAGGACGACCGCGAGTGGCTCGCCGGCACCCTCCCCGCGCCCGCCGCCCGCGCCCTCACCCTCCTGTCCCCCCGACGAGGTGGCTGAGTGCGCGTCCTCATCGTCGGCCACACCGCCCCGGGCGGCGTCTTCACGGTCGGCAGCCACCACCTCGCCCGGGAGCTGGCACTCCAGGGCCACGACGTCGTCCACCTCTCGTCGCCCGTCTCGCTCGTGCACCTGCTGAGGTGGAGGGACCCGGAGGTGCGGCGCCGGGTGCGCCTGTCCCGCACCGCCCACGAGGCGGCGCCCGGCGCCGCCGGCCTGCTCCCTCTCACGCTGCTGCCCCTGTCGGTCGGCCCGCTCGCGACCGGGCGCCTCGCCCTGAGGACGGCGCTGCCGTCCCTGCGCCGGACCCTGCGGTCCGCCGGGGTCGACGAGGTCGACGTCCTGCTCGTCGACCAGCCCCTGGCCGCCGGGATCGAGAGCATCGTCCGCGCGCGCCTCGTCGTGTACCGGTCGACCGACGTCGTCGCCGGCACGGCCAAGCGGCGGGCGGAGGAGCGGCTCCTGCGCCGCGCCGACGCCCTCGTGGCCACCTCGGCCGCCGTGCTCGAGATCCTGCGCGCGCGGCGGCCCGACCTGCCGCACCTCGTCCTCGACAACGGCGTCGACTTCTCGCGCTTCGAGGCCACGGGGACGCAGGAGCGCCGGGGCAGCGTCTACGTGGGCGCGATCGACGAGCGCTTCGACTGGGAGGCCGTCCGGGACGTCGCGCAGGAGCGCCCGGACGAGCCCGTCGACGTCTACGGGCCCCCCACCGTGCCTGTGCCCCCGCTGCCCGCCAACGTCGAGGTGCACGGCCAGGTCGCCTACGACCGAACGCCCTCGCTGCTGCGGCGGGCGCGCGTCGGGCTCCTGCCCTTCGCGTCGACGCCGGCCAACCGGGGGCGGAGCCCGATGAAGCTGTTCGAGTACCTCGCCTCCGGGCTCCAGGTCCTCACGACCATCCCCCCGTCCGTGACGCCGAAGCCTCCCGGCGTGCACGTCCACGAGCCGGGGGCCGACGACGGCGTCGTGGAGCGGGCCCTGTCCGCGCAGGTCAACGCCGAAGGGGTCGCCGCGGCCCGGAGCATGGACTGGAGCGGGCGCGCCCGCGTCCTCGCGGGCTTCCTCGAGGACCTGCTGCGCTCCCGCCCGGGCCTCCCGTAGTGGCTGCTCCTGCCCCGCCGGGGCCGGGCGGGCGGTCCCGGGCCACCGGCAGCCGGGAGGTCGTCCTCGGCGGCCTCTGGCGGGCCGCCGCCACTCTCCTGCCGATGGTGTCGGCCCTCGCGCTGTCCGTCGCGGTGAGCCGCACGCTCGGGGCCGAGGCGCTCGGCCTCCAGAGCCTCCTGTCGTACATCCAGGGCTTCGTCCTCAACACCTTCGTGCTCTCGCTCTCGCAGGCCGGCATCCAGCTCCTGTCGCGGGCGCGCGGGGCTGACGACCGGGCCGCGCTGCACTGGCTGCGCCGCTGGTCGCTCCAGGTGCACGCCATCGTCGGCGTCGTCCTCGCCGGGCTCCTGCTCGGCCTCGGCGGGCTGCGGGACGAGTCCCCGCTGCTCTGGGGGGTCATCGCCGGGACGGCGCTCGTCGACGCCGTGGCGTACGCGTTCACGGTGCGGGTCGTCACCTACGACGGCTGGGCCCGGGTGAGCCGGCGACGGCTCGTGAGCCAGGGGCTGGGGCCGCTGCTCGGCGTCGCCGCGGTCCTCGGCGGGCTGGGGATCACCGGCGTCTTCGTCGGCCAGGCCGTCGGCTCCCTCTACCTCCTCGTCGCGCTCCTGGTCCTCCAGCGGCGCGTGCCCCGCGCCCCGGCCGGGGGCCCGCGGCCACCGGTAGCGCCCGTGGCCCGCGTGTGGCTCGGCTTCGTCCTCACCCTCGCGCTGACGCAGGTCGTCGAGCGCAGGGTCGAGCTCGTCTTCCTCGACCTGTTCTCCGGCGCCCGGCAGGTCGGCCTCTTCTCGGCCGCCTTCACGCTGGTCTCCGTCGCCGTGGCCGCCAGCGCGGCGGTGACCGGCGCCGCGATGCCCGCCGTGGCCCGCACCCACGCGGCGGGCGGCGCCCAGCAGCTCGACGTCCTCGTGGGACGAGCGCTGCGGGTGCTCGCCGCCGGGAGCCCGGTCCTGGTCGTCGGCCTCGTCGTGCTGGGGCCCAGCGCCGTCGTCGCCCTCTACGGGCCGGGGCTCGCCGACGCCGGCCCTCTCCTGCGCGGGCTGGCTCTGGTCCTTCTGGCCGCCCCGCTGGCGGGGGCGCTCGCCGCCGTCCACCTGGGGGTCGGGCGCGTGCACGTCGTCGTGCGCGCCGGTCTCGCGGCCGCCGCGACGGACGTGGGCCTGTGCCTCGCCCTCGTCCCCGCCCTGGCGGCCGCGGGAGCGGTCGTCGCCAGCGTGACGGCTCAGGTGGTCTACCTGTCAACGCTCGTTCTCGCCTCGCGTCGCGAGCCGTCCACCCGCTCCCTGCGGCCGTCCCTGCTCCTGCGGCCCCTCGTGGTCGCCGCGGCGGCCGGCGGCGCGGCTGCGGTTCCGGCGGCGCTCCTTGCGCCCTGGCCCGCGGTCGTGGTCGGCGGCGCCCTCTTCGTGGTGGTCCTCGCCGCCGCCGCACGGGTGCTCCGCCCTCTCGGCGCTGAGGACGGCCGCTGGCTGGCCGAGGTGCTCCCGGGCCCGCTGGGCCGGCTGCTGCCCGCGGTGAGCCGGCGCTAGACCCGGGCCGGGGCACCCGGTGAGGAGCCGGCCGGGACGCCGCCGTACCGGCGGTACGGTCGTCCGCGTGCGTCCGCCCCCCGCCGTCGTCGCCGGCGGGACCGGGACGGCGCCACGGTGACGGCGGCCGCGTGGTGGCAGCGGGTCCGTCGGGTGCTCGGCCGCCGCGAGCTGCGCAGCGCGAGCTTCGGGAGCGCCCAGCAGACGGTCTCGCTCGTCGCGAGCGCCGTCGTCGGCGTCGTCGTGGCGCGGGCGCTGACGACGTCCGACTTCGGCCTCTACAGCGCGGTCGTCTCGCTCGTCGCGATCGGCACGGCCGTCGCGAACGGCGGCATCGGCACCCTCGGCATCAAGATCCTGCTCGACGACCCCGACGCCCAGAACCGGTCCGTCAGCGCCTTCCTCCTGCTCCGCGAGCTGCTCGCCGTTGTCGCCTTCCTCGCGCTGGTCGGCGTCGCGCAGCTGACCGACCCCGCGACGACCGTGCCCGCGGCGGTCGCCGGCCTGGCCCTCTTCGCCAAAGGGCTGGACTGCACCGACGCCTGGTTCCAGTCCCGCGTGCGGACGGGGGCCGTCTCCCTGGTCCGCATCGGCGTCGTGCTCGTCCTGCTCGCCGCCCGCGTCGTGGCGGCCCTCGTCTCCCCCACCATCACGACGTTCCTCCTGCTCTACGTCGCCGAGGCCGTGCTGTCCGCGGGGGCCGTCGCGCTCACCTACCTGCGGTCCGCGGGCAGCCCGGGGTTCGGGCGGCCGCAGCCGCGCCGCGCGTGGGGGGTCGTCGTCCGCTCGTGGCCACTGCTGCTCGCCAACCTCGCCCGGCAGATCAACCTGCGCGCGGACGTGGTGCTCCTCGTCGGGCTCGCGGGAACGGGAGCGGCGGGGATCTACACCGTCGCCGCGCGCCTCAGCGAGATCGCCTACTTCCTGCCCATCGTCTTCACGACGGCGACCTTCCCGGCGCTGCTCGCCGCCCGCCGCGAGTGGGGCGCGGGCAGCGCCCGCTATCGCGCGACGGTGCAGCGGTCCTACGACCGGGCGTGCTGGGCCGGCGTCGCCATCGCCGCCGTCACGTTCGTCCTCGGCCCGCCCGTCATCGACCTGCTGTACGGGAGCCGGTACGGGGAGGCCGCCGGCGTGCTGCGCATCCACGTGCTGGCGCTGCCTTTCGTCTTCATGTCGGCGGTCCTCGGCAAGTGGGTGGTCGCGGAGGGCCACCTGCTGCAGACGCTCTCCCGGCAGGCGGCCGGCGCGCTGGTCAACGTCGGCCTCAACCTCGTGCTCATACCCGCGGCGGGCATCCGCGGTGCGGCCGTCGCCACGGTCGCCTCGTACGTCGTCTCGTCCTACCTGTTCACCTTCGTGGGCGGGCGCCGCGGCGTCGGCGGGGGCGCCCTGCTGCCCGCCGGCGTGCAGATGACGAAGGCCCTCGTCTGGCCGTTGCGCCTGCTGCGCGACCGGTCGCGGCGGGGCCCGTCGACGGACGGGACGGACGGGGCCACGGACGACGGGACGACCGGCGCGGCGGGTCCCTAGAGTCCTGCGGCGTGAGCCCATCCCGGCACCGACGGCGGCTGCGGCACGAGCTGCGGGACACGGCCGGCGCCGTGCGCTACTTCCTGCGCACGGAGCGGGCCCTCGACGTGGCGTTCCGGTCACCGTCGATGCTCGCGCGCGGCTTCCACTCCGACCGCCGGTGGCTGCTGCCCGAGGGCGCGTCCCGGCGCACCGGCTACATCGCCGACCTGCCCTACGCGCGGGTCGCCCACCGGATGAACCCGGACGCGCTCCAGGAGCTGCTCACCGACAAGACCGCCTTCGCCGCGGCCCTGGCCGACCGAGGACTGGTGGACGCCGCCCCCCGCACCCTCGGCACCCTGCGCGGCGGGCGCTGGCAGATCACCCCAGGTGCCCGTGGGCCGTGCGTCGCCAAGCCCACCGGCGGGTCGGGCGGGCGGGGCGTCCGCCGCTTCGACGACGTCCCGGCGGCGGTCGCCGCGACGGACCTCTCGACCGACCACCTCCTGCAGGAGGCGGTGCGCCAGCACCCTGGCTCGGCCGCGCTGTGGCCGGGGAGCCTCAACACCGTCCGGGTGCTGGCCGTGCGGACCGCCGACGGCCGCGTCGTGCTGCCGAGCGCCGTGCAGCGCGTGGGGCGCAGCACCACGGGTGCCGTGGACAACTACAGCTCGGGCGGCATGGTGGTCCCGGTCGACCCGGCCGACGGCGTCCTCGGGCCTGTCATGAGCCGGGTGCGGCGGCCCGGTCGCGTCCTCTTCGAGGACCACCCCGAGACCGGCGTGCGCATCACGGGCCGCACCGTCCCGTGCTGGCGCGACCTCGTCGCGCTCGTCCACCGATTGATGGACGCCTTCCCCGACGCCGTCCACGTGGGCTGGGACATGGCGGTCTCCGAGGACGGCCCGGTCGTCGTCGAGGGCAACGCCCGGTTCGTCGGCGTGAAGCTCTACCAGCTCCACGGGCCTTTCACGCACGATCCCGGAGTGCGCGAGTTCTACCGCTCCCACGGGTTGCTGCCCTGAGCACGTCCGCCGGCCGGCGGCGCCCCCTCGCCGGCAGCCTCCACAGGGCCCCGAGCTCGTCCTCGAGGGCGGCCGGGGCGAGCCGCCGCAGGCCGCTGGAGGGGTAGGGCGTGTACTCGCCGAACCAGACCTCCCCCCGCCACACGTAGAGGTCGACGCGCATGAAGTCGTACCCGGCGGCGAGCACGGACGCGGCCTCCAGCAGGGCGTCCAGCTCCGGCGGCGGAGAGGACGGCTCGCTCACGGGGTAGCCGGGCTGGTCCGGCAGCGGCGTCCAGTCCGCGCGGTAGAGGCGCTTGGTGTGGGTCCCGAAGCGGTCGTCGTGCACCTGCACCAGAGCGGGTTCGCCGTCGAAGACGAAGACCTTGAGGTCGGCCGGGGTCCCGTCGCCGGGACCGACCCTCTCCTCCAGCAAGAGCAGCCGCCGCGCGAAGGCGTAGGCCCACTCGCCCTGCCCGCGGGCGTGCCCGTCCTCGTCCAACCAGCCCGCGGTCGCGGCACGCAGGTCGTCGGCCGCGGGCAGGGCCCCGGTCCCGAGCAGGACGCGGCCGTTCGTGCTGTGGTTCGGCTTCAGGACCCATCCCCCCGGCACCTCGACGCCCGCGAGCTCGCCTGCGTCCGCCCCCGCCCAGTACGTGCGGGGGATCCGCACGTCCGCCCCGCTGGCGGCGGCCACATCCTTCATCGCCAGCTTGTCGCAGAGCGGGACCAGGAGCGCGCGACGGTCGCGCAGGACGCGGTGGTTGACCTTCTCGCTGAAGGTGGACGGCGACCGGGTGCTCGGCCGGTAGCCGTGCACCTCCCGGAACTGCCGGGCCCGGCGCCAGGCGACGGGCAGGCGGTTGACGACGGCCGTGGGCAAGGGCAGCACTGCGCTCCTCGGGTGGTGGTGGGGACACGGAGCTTCGTCCGTCGCGGGCGGGGTGGTCGGCGCAGCGCTACGCGGGCCGGAGGCCGTGCGCGGCGTAGAACCCGCGGACACGGGGATCGTCCAGGAAGGAGCCGTGCATCTGGACGAGGTTGAGGTTCGGCGTCCCGCCGTTGCCCTCGACCACCAGGGGTCCTGTCGTCGAGACACACACGTCCCACCCCGCGTGGTCGACCTCGGGGAAGGCGGCCATGAGCTCGTGCACGAGGTCCCGGACGGCTGCCCATCCCGGCACGACCCGTCCGCGGAGCACCACCCCGGTGTCGGGGTGCGCGTCGTGCTCGACGCGACGCCCCGCGGACGGCATCCCCACGGCCGGCCCGAGGACGCCGGAGGCCAGGTCGACCCGGCACGCGACGCCGCCGGACGTCAGGTTGTCGACCGCCCCGGACGCCGCCGTGCCGAAGCGGTGGACCGCCGCGGCCAGCACCGGGGGCGCGCCCACGGGACGCAGGGCCATCACGCGCACGGTGTTGAGCGAGGCCGGGTTGATCGCCGACCACGCCGGGTCCGGTGCGACGACCTCCTGCACGAGCACGTCCTCGCCGAGCCCGCGGGCGGCCCCCTGCCCCAGCTCCTGCGGTCGCACGAGCCGGACTCCCCGCCCGCCGCGTCCCCGCACCGGCTTGAGCACCACACGCTCCTGCTCGTGGAGGCGCTCGAGCGCACCACCGGCGCGGGGTCGGAAGGTGCCGCGCAGGACGGTCCCGTACACCTCGGGGGCACGGTCGGCGAGCCCCCTCGCCGCCAGCGCCTCGGCGAAGACGAGCTTGTCCTCCAGCAGCGTCCGGCCCGTCGCGGTGTTGACGCGGCGCAGCTTCTCCTCGACGTCCAGGTCGCTCAGGTACCGCACCCGTCGATCTTCGATGCCCGGGTACAGGGCGCGGCGGCTGGACACGAACCCCCGTCGCCACAGCGCCGGCTCGCGCGACCCGGCCGCCGCCCGTTGCGCCTGCTCCAGCTCGACGAGCCGCGCCACCGCCCGCGCCGTCCTCGCGGCCCGTCGCAGGGGCCGGCTCGCCGGTCCGCTCTCGTGCGCGTCACCGTTGACCACGCGGCGCAACGTACGCCGCGCCCGGACCCGGCCGCCCCGCACGCGGTCCCCACCACCCGGTCGGGGACGCGCCGACCGGCGGGTCGCGCTCCCGACGACCGGTACCGTCCCGGCGTGCCGTCACGACGCCCCCACGCCCTCGTGACCCTCCCCGACGTCGCGTGGCCCCTGGACGGGGGCAAGCGGCTGCGCTGCGCAGGCGTCCTCCGCGGTCTCGCCGAGGTCGCCGACGTCGACCTCGCGGTCCTGCACTCCCGGGCGCCCGTAGACGTCGCGCCCGTGCCCCCCGACGTCCGGGTACGGCGGTGGCTGCGCTCCTCCCCACCGCCGCTGCCCCGTCCCCGAGCCGCCGGGCGCGCCCTACGGCACCGGCTTCCCGTCCACGTCTCGGCGCAGCGATGGGACGAGGTCCGGGCCGACCTCGCGCCCTGGGCCGACGAGCATTACGACCTCGTGTGGTTCGGAGGGCTCGACCACGCCGCCGCGCTGCGGGCGGACCTGCGGGCGCCCGTGCGCGTCGTCGACTGCGACGACGTCGAGACGGAGAAGTGGCGCGCCTACCTGCGGGGACCCTCGACGGGCGTCGACCGCTCCGAGCGGGTGCAGCGGCGACTGGAGCTGCCGCTGTGGGGCCGTGTCCAGCGGGACGTGACCTCCTGGGCGGACGCGGTCGTCGTGTGCAGCGACGTCGACGCCGAGCGGCTCGGCGGGCCGGCGAGGGTCGCCGTGGTGCCGAACACCTACCCGGACCCGGGACCACTCGTCGCGCGCCGCCCGCCGCCGGACCCCGTGGCCCTCGTCGTGGCGAACTACGCGACCCCGCAGAACCTCGACGCCGCCCGGGCGGCCGCGCTCGGGGTGCTCCCCGCGCTGCGCTCGCGCGCCCCGGCGGCACGGCTGCGGCTGGTCGGCCGGGAGGCCGACCGCCTCGACGACCTCCGCGGTCTCGACGGGCTCGACCTCGTCGGTCCGGTCGACTCCGTCGCCGGGGAGCTGGCCGGAGCAACCGCGGTCGTGGTGCCCATGCGCTTCGGCGGCGGGACGCGCCTGAAGGTCCTCGAGGCCTTCGCGCACCGCGTGCCGGTCGTCTCGACGGCGCTCGGCTGCGAGGGGGTCGGCGCCAGCGACGGCGAGCACCTCCTGGTGCGCGAGAGCGCAGACGCCGCCGCCGACGCGCTCCTCGACCTGCACCGCGACCCGCGGGGCGCCGAGGAGATGGCGGCGCGCGCCCGTGGGCTGTACGAGGCCCGGTTCCGCCCCGAGGCGTCCACCCGCGCCGTCGCGGACCTCGTCGGCGAGCTGCTGCCGGGGGACGTCCGTGGCGGGCGAAGCCCGCACTAGCGTGTCGCCCGCCGTGCAGCAGCCGCGGCGGCCACTACCGGTGGCCCTCTCCGTGGGCGACCGGCCCGCAGGCCGACTTCCGAGGACGAGACATGACGGAGCCCCCGCACCACCGACGTCCGCACGCGGGCCGCCCCGCTGGCGACCGTCTCGGCCCACCTGCGCACGAGGCGGACGGGGCTGACGGGGCCCCCGAGATCGCCGTCGTCATCGCCGTCCACGACGTGGAGCAGTACGTGGCCGAGACGATGGACTCGCTGCTCGCCCAGACCTGGCCCCGGTGGTCCTGCGTCGTCGTCGACGACGGCTCCCGCGACGGCACCGCCGAGGCACTGGCCCCCTACCTGCACGACCAGCGCGTCCGGCTCCTCCAGCAGCCGCAGGCCGGGTCCGCGGCCGCGCGCAACGCCGGGCTCGCGGCCGTCGCGCCCGAGGTGCCTCTGGTGGCCTTCTTGGACGGCGACGACACCTGGCTCCCCGACGCCCTGGAGCGGCTGGCCGACGCGCTCCTGGCCGACCCCCGCGCGGTCGGCGCCTACGGCCTCGCCGAGTACATGGACGAGGCGTCGCGGCCCGTCCGCGTCGGCGAGCACCCGTGGCGGCAGCGCGACCGGCGGCGGATGCGGGGCCACCGCATCGCCTCCGTGCCGCGGGGTGAGGACACCGACTTCGGTGTCCTGCTCGTCTCCGGCCCGATCTGGCCCTCGGCCGTGGCCCTGCACCGCCACGACGTGGTCCGTCGGGTCGGGGGCTTCGACGAGCGCCTGCGGCTCCAGCAGGACTGGGACCTCTACATCCGCCAGAGCCGATCGGGCCACTTCACCGTCCTGGACGAGCAGGTGGCCTGGTACCGCCAGCACGGGACGAACGTGACCCACCGCACCGTCCAGCGGGTCTACTTCCAGGACGCCGTGCGCCGCAAGACCTGGGCCGACGCCGCCAACTCGGCCGCGCAGCGGCACGAGGCCGTGCGCGCCTGGCGGGCGCTGCAGGCTCGGCGGGTCCTCGCCTCCGCGCGGCGCGGTCGTGCCGCGCTCGAGCGACGCGACCGACGGGCGACCGCGCACTCCCTCCGCGCGACGCTGACCCTCTGCGCGCAGATGCTCGGCTCCCGGCCCCCGCTGCCGGACGCGGACGCGATCGCTCGGACCGGACGGGCGCTCTGAGGCCGGCCCCTCTCCCGGGCGCCGCGCGTGCCGCCGACCGGGTTCTCGTCCTCACCCGTCGGAGCGGAAGGACCTGAACCGCTCCCCCGCCGCGCGCGGCGACGCCTACTCTGCGTCACATGAGCAGCCGGCGGAAGCGCCACACCGGGACGGAAGACCTGTGTCCCCGTCGTACGGGGAGTGAGGACGAACCCTGCGTCGGCGTCGTCGTCGCCGTGCGTGACGGCGAGCGGTACCTGGCCGCGGCGCTGGACTCGGTGCTCGCCCAGCACCACGCGCGGTGGCACTGCGTCGTCGTCGACGACGGCTCCACGGACGGGACGTGGGAGGTGGCGCAGTCCTACCGTCGCGACGCGCGCTTCTCCGTGGTCCGCCACACCGGCGCCGGCGCAGCAGCCGCGCGCAACCGGGGCATCGCGGAGCTGGCCCCGGGCGTGGAGCTGCTCGCCTTCCTCGACGGCGACGACGTGTGGCTCCCCGACGCCCTCGGGCGCCTCGTGGCCGCCGTCCGGGCGGCGCCCTCGGCCGTCGGCGCCTACGGGACCGCGGAGTACGTCGACGAGGAGGGGACGCCGGTCCGACCGGGCGAGCACCCGTCGCGTCAGCGCGACCGCCGTCGTGTGCGGGGGCTCGACCTGGAGAGCGTGCCGGCCGCCGAGGCGACGACGGGGTTCGGCTCGCTCGTCGTCTCGGGGGCGATCTGGCCCGCCGCCGTCGTCCTCCTGCACCGCCGCGTCGTGGAGGAGGCGGGCGGCTTCGACGAGGACCTCCCGCTCCACGAGGACTGGGACCTCTACCTGCGCAGCAGCCGTGCGGGCGACTTCGTCTTCGTCGACGAGCAGGTCGCGTGGTACCGCCAGCACGGGAGCAACATCACCCGCGACACCGCCCGCAGCGTCTTCTTCCAGGACGTGGTCCGGCGCAAGACGTGGATGTCGGAGCACAACACACCCGCCCAGCGCCGGACCGCGGCGCGGGCGTGGCGGGCCCTCCAGCACCGCCTCGTGCTGGCCTCCGCCCGGGACACGGCGGAGCAGGCCCGGCGCGGCGACGGTCGCGGCACCGCCGCTGCGGGGAAGGCTGCGGTGCTGCTGGGGCTCCAGCTGCTGCGGCGCGGCCCCTCGGAGCCGGACGAGCGACTGCTCCGTCTGTCCGGCCGGCGCCCCGGGGCTCCGGCCGTCCGGCGACCGCGGGAGGTGACCACCTCGCACGCCATCCCCGGGCCCGGTCCCCGGGCGGGGCGACGCGGCTAGCGGTCCCGGCGGGCCCGGACGGCGGCGACGGTCTCCGCCGCGACGTCGTCCCACGTGCGGGGGCGGCGCACGGCTCCGCGCGCCACGTCGTGGGCCGCCCGGCCCCGACGCAGGGCGGCGACCGTCGCCTCGACCCAGGGGCCGGGGTCGTCGGCGGGCAGGTGCGGGGCGGCGTCGCCCGTGGCCTCGACGAGCGCGGCGTCGCGGGAGGTGACGACGGGCGCGCCGAGGTCGAGGCCCTCCAGCGCCGGCAGGCCGAAGCCCTCGGCCACGCTGGGGCACAGCACGACGGCCGCGTGCTCGTAGCACCACCGCAGCGGCGCGTCCGGCAGGCCGGTGAGGCGCACGAGGCTGCCCTCGGCCGCGAGCTCGGCGAAGCGGGCCCCGTGGACGGTCGCCCCCCAGCTGTCGGGACCCACGACGACGAGCACCGCGCCGGGCACCTGACGGACGACGTCCGGCCAGGCGTCCACGACGAGCGGCAGGTTCTTGCGCGGGCTCGGGTCGCCGACGACGAGGGCAAAGGGGCGCCCCTCGAGCCCGGGCACCGGCTCCGGCACGGCGTCGAGCAGCGTCGGCGAGGTGGCCAGGGGGACGACGGCCGTGCGGGCGGGCGCCGTCGGCACCCACCGGGCGGCGGCGTCGGCGGTGGCCCGGCTCACGGCGGCCAGCACGTCGGCCTCGCGCAGGCTGGCCAGGTACGGGCGGCGCAGCAGCGTCCGCTTGGCGCGGTCGAAGTCGCGGGGCCGGTCGAGCAGGATCATGTCGTGCACGGTGAGCACGGACGTCGCCCGGCCGGTTCGGCGGCGCAGCGGCAGCAGGTGCTTCGTGCCCTGGACGACGTCGAGGCCCTCGCGGCCCAGCGGGCCGCCGCCGAGGCGCTCCACGAGGGCGGTGGCGACCCGCGGCAGCCTCGGTGCGGCGTGCACTCGGTCCGCGGGCAGCCACGCGCGGAACCAGTCCGCCGCCTCGCCCGCGAGCACGTGCAGCTCGACGTCGTCCCGCCGCTCCAGCGCTGCCGCCAGCTGGGTGGTGTAGCGGACGATGCCGCCGCCCTGGCCGTCCGGGCCGACGTGCGCCGCCATGAGCAGCCAGCGCAGCGGGGGCGGCCCGCTCGCACCCTGCGGCGACGCGCTCACGAGGGCACCCGCTCGCGCGGGCCCGCGACGGCCGGCGCCGTCCGTCCGGCCGGACGCCGGCGTCCGGCCCGGGCGACGTAGAGCGTGACGACGACGACGCACAGCACGGCGGGCAGGACCCTCCCCTGGCTCCAGTAGACGTACCGCGGCAGCTCGAAGGCGCCGGTGGCGGCGATCGGGTACAGCAGCAGGCCGATCAGGCGGCCCTCCACGAAGGCCTGGTAGGCGAGGCCGATCAGCACGCCGGCGACCGCGAGGTAGACGAGGCCCCCGACGACGCCCAGGTCGACGAGCGGCACCGTCAGCCCTCCCGGGTTGTTGAACTCCGGGTTGCCGAAGCGCTCGAGGAGGTCCTGCGCGGCCAGCGGCGTGGCCGCCGACCAGCGCTCGTACAGGCCGAGCGACGAGACGCCCGGGGCGTCCCAGAGCAGCTGGACGCTCTCGTAGGGCAGCCGTCCGGGGTAGGTGCCCTCGTCGAGGCGGATGGCCCCGTTGTTGTACGCGGTGGCGTAGTACCCGGCGATGCGCGCCAGGACGAAGCCCCAGAAGCCCTGGTCGGTGCGGCCCTGGAAGAACTGCCAGCTCCGCGAGTACTCGAAGGCGCCGAAGATCGCGACGACGACGGGCAGCAGCACCACCGGGGCGAGGACGACCGCGCGGCGCGCGACCACCGGTCCCCGGCGCCGGAGCGCGACCGCGCCGACCACGACGAGGGGGACGAGGAGCTCCAGCAGCGCGAGCCGCTCGGTGTTGACGAAGGAGCGCACCAGCGCGAGGAGCAGGACGACGCCGAGGCGGCGCGCCGTCCGCGCGTCCCAGCGGTGCACGAGCAGGATCCCGGCCATCGCGACGTACGCGAGGCCGCACTGCGTGAGGGTCGTGACGCCGGGCACGGGGGCGAGCTGCTCGCGGAACTCCGACCCGTAGTTGTCCTGGTCGACGACCGACCGGACGAGCGCCGAGAGGGAGAGCCCGCGCGCCGCCGCCGCCGCGGCGAAGGCGAGGTAGCCGACGGCGGTCAGCCAGAAGACCACCGAGGAGCCCTTCTCCAGCCGGCGCAGGCCCTCGGGGTCCAGCCCCGGCCAGGGGCGGACGACGCGACGGCGGGCCAGCGCGCGGACGACCGCGGCCCCGGCGACGAAGGCGAGGGCCGCGGCCGCCGCGAGCGCCGTCGTGTCCCCCGTGAGCACCTTGGGCGTGCGCCACAGCAGGCGGTACGTCTCGTCGCCGAGGGAGGAGGCGTACCAGAGCGAGGCCGGCACGATCAGCGCGATGGCGCCCACCGGGGACACCCACCACAGCCCCCCCGGCAGCCACGACGTCGCCCCCGGTCGGGCGAGGGACCGGCCGGCCGCCGCCCGCGGCTCAGGCACCGCCGACCTCGGGGCGCGGGCGTGGGCGGGCCGTGCCGGCGACCTCCGCGCGCTCCCGGAGCTCGCGCGGCGGACGGTCCACGAGGCCCGCGAGCAGGCCGCGCAGGTAGGCGGCGTCGGCCCGGGCCGTGACCCGTCGGCCGCGCGCGCCGCGCAGCACCACGGCGCCGACCTTGCGCACCGCGTAGTACGCGAGCTGCACGCGGGAGAGCCCGTGCAGGCGCCAGAGGTTCCCCATGCCGCAGCCGTAGCTGAGCATCTTCGCGACGAAGCGGTCGTCCGGGGCGTCGCGCGGCTCCTCCTGCAGCACGACGAGGGCGGGGTCGTAGCGGACCCGCCCGCCGGCCGCGAGGACACGGAGCACGAGGTCGGACTCCTCCCCCGCGCCGTACCAGCCGAAGGACCCGACGCCCATCGTCTCGTCGAAGTGGCCGACGGCGTCCATGTCCGCCCGGCGGAAGAACATCGTCGACATGATGGAGGTGCGCAGGAAGTTGTGGCGCGTGATCGGCCCGGCCGAGGCCTTCCACCGCAGCATGGACGGCGCCCCGCCCTCGGTGAGCTGACGGCCGGAGAGGCCGGCCAGCCCGGGCTCGCCGGTGAAGGCGTCGACGACCTGGAGGAGTGTCCCCGGCGGGTACCAGCAGTTGTCGTCGGGGAAGCCGACCACCGGTGCGGTGACGAGGCCCATGCCCGTGTTGCGGCCGTGCGAGGCGCCGCGGCCGGACGTCGTCCTCGCGGTGCGGGCCAGCCGTCCCGGCGCCGACGGCGGGGCGAGCCGGTCGAGCACCGCGGCGCACGACTGGTCCGCGCTCTGGTCCACGAGCACGAGCTCGACGCGGTCGGCCGCCTCGGAGGCGAGGACCGACCGGACGAGCCGCTCGAACTCCTGGGGACGGCCGACCGTCGTGACGACCAACGACAGCGCGGGCTCCGTCATCGACGCCCGCCGCTGCCGGTGCGCTCGTGGCGCGGGTCCTGGCCGCGGTCCTGCGGGCCGGCCGACCCCTCGGACACCTCCGCGTCACCCGGGGCGAGCCCGAGGTCGCCGCGCAGACCCCCGGCGCCGCCGCGGTCCGCCCGGGGCGCGGGCCGCGCGCCCCCGGCGGGCTCGGCCGCCGCCGGCGCCGGTCGCCCGGGCGAGCGGTGCCGCCGACCGGTAATGGGCTCGTCGAGGAGCACCGCCGGCGCGACGCCGTCGCGGGTCAGCGCCCGCACGCCGACCTGCACGTCGTCGCGGCTGGAGGCGCCGACGCCGACCACCAGCGCCGTCACGTCGGCGGCGTCCGCGAGGCGCGGCCCGGCGCCGGAGCGGTCCAGGGAGGGGGCGTCCACGACGACGTCGTGACCGGTGCCGCGCAGCGCCGCGACGAGACCCCGTCCGACGAGGTGCTCGAGGTCGCCGACCCTCCCGGGCCGCGTGCCGGCCGTGACGACGAGGAGGCCGTCCACCTCGCTGGCCTGGACGACGGCCATGACGTCCTGCGCGGTGAGCGGCTCGCGCCCGGCCACCCCCAGGTCGAGCAGCCCGCGCGCGTGCCGGTCGACGCCGGGCAGCCGGCCGGCGGGCGCGGGGCCCGCGTCGGGGGCGGCGTCACCGGCGCAGACGAGGAGGACGGGGGCCCGTCGCGCCATCGCCGCCGCGTGGTGGACGGCGACGACGCTCGTCCCGGCGCCCTCCGTCGCCCCGACGAAGGCGACGACGACCGGTGCGTCGTCCCGCCCCGCGAGCAGCTGCGCCGACTGGCGCTGCGCGGCCCGGGCCAGGGCGGAGGTCGCGCCGGCCCCGGCCGGGAGCAGGAGGTCGGCCCCCGTGGCCGGCGCCCGGGGGGCCAGGACGCGCTCGACGCCGACGAGGTCGGACTCCCCCCGCAGGGTCGTCGAGCGCTGGCGCCACACGAGCGCGCCGCCCGCACCCACGAGGGCGCCGAGCAGGGCGCCGAGGACGACGCCGAGAGCGGTGGGCGAGACGCCGTCGGGCTCGGCGAGGACGGCCGGCTGGAGCACCGTCGCGCCCTGGTCCGACGCCTGACGGGCGAGGGCGATGCTGCTCGAGAGGGTCAGCAGGTTCTCGTAGCGACCCTGCAGCGCCGTCGACTGGCTCGAGTCCGGCGGGAGCACCGCGCCGTCGGTCGCGCTGGCGATCTGCTGCAGCACGATGTCGAGCTGGTCCTGGACCGCCGCGGCCTGCGTGTCGAGGCGGTCCGAGGCCGCCTGGGTGCGCTGGTCGACGTAGCTGCTCGCCGCCGCCTCGGACGCGGCGAGCGCCACCTCCGGCGAGTCCGCGGTGGCGGACACCTGGACGACGTTGGACTGGTTGACGCGGGTGGCCTCGACGTCGACGTCGTCGCCGACCGTGTCCTCGACGGACGACACGAAGCGGTCCGAGTTGAGGTAGACCAGCTCGGTCTGCAGGAAGGCGTCCGAGACGTCCACGGAGGGGTCCAGGCTGGCGTCCGCGTCCGAGCTGACCGAGCTGTCGGGCTGCAGCGCGAGCAGGGTGGTCGCCGTGGAGCTGACGGCTCGCGAGGCGCCCACGAGACCGCCGACGAGGGCGCCGACGAGGGCGGCCAGGAGCACGGCGACGAGGGCGACCTGGGTCGCCCCCAGCCGGGTGGCGGTCGGTCGGCGCACGGTGGGTGTCCTCTCGGGGGGTGGGGCCGGCCCGGTCTGGCGGGTCGTGGTGCCTGCGTGTCGCGGCGGCGTGCGGGTCGCGGTCCCGGCGGCGGTCGTGCCTGCGGTCGCGGCTCCCGGAAGGGCGAGGGTAGCCCGCGGGGCTGCGCCGGGGGGCGCGGCGAGCGCGGGCACCCCCGGACGGGTGCAGCCGCCGGGCGTCAGCCGCCGCCGTCCACGGGGTCGACGGGCTCGCCGTCGTGGGTCCAGCCCTCGACCTGGAGGTCCTGCGCCGCCGGGGCCGACAGCAGGTCCGAGGGCCCGCCCTCCAGCGAGATCCCGTCCAGCTCGACCCCCTCGACCGGCTGCTCGCCGATGACGCCGACCTGGCGGCTGGCGCTCTCCCGCGTCCCCCGCACGTCGACGTCGCGCACGACGACGTCGGCCAGGGAGGAGTCGTCGCTGCCGTCGAAGAGGAGGACCGCGCCGTGGTCGGTCCCCTCGTCGGTGTTCGCGTCCGTCACCCGCCCGCCGTCGACGACGACGCCGCGGGTGTCCGTCGTGAAGTACGGGTCGCCCTCGGTCGCCACGTAGATCCCCGCGGCGGCCGTGCCGGAGACGTCGACGTCCGTCCACGTCACGTCCTCGCCGCCCACCACGGAGATCCCGCGGGCGTCGGTGCCGTCGACGACCGGCGAGTCGACCTCGATGCGGGCGCTGGGGGCGCCGTCCTGGGCGTAGGAGACGACGGCGACGCCGTCGTCCCCCGTGTCCTGCGTGCGGACGTCGACGAGCCGGCCGTCCGAGGAGCCCTGGGTGATGTGGATCCCGTCCGCCCTCGTGCCCTGGACGACGACACCGTCGAGGAGGAAGTCGCTCGACCCGCCGGCCACGAAGACCCCGGCGGCGGCCGACCCGCGGACGGTGACGTCGCGCAGCTCGACGCCGCGCGTCCCCTCCAGCAGCAGGCGCTGCTGCTCGAGCGCGTCCCACCGCCGCGTGGTCTGCGGGGTGGTGAGGGTGACGTCCGAGATCGTCACGTCGTCGCCCTCGACCCGGAAGGAGGAGCGCTCCTCGTCCGTGGCCCGCAGCTCGGCGTCGCCGGTGACCTCGACGTCCGGCACGGAGAGCACGAGGACGTCCGACGTCGCGTAGACGGCGCCGTCGGCGAGCTCGAGGCGCTGACCGGGCTCGAGCGCGTCGAGGGCCTCCTGCACCGCGGCGGTGTCGTCCGCGCTGCCGTCGCCGACGGCGCCGAAGTCCTCGGGACGGACCTCCTCGGGGCGGGTCGCCAGCCAGGCGACGACCGCCACGACGGCGAGCAGGACGACCGCCGCCGTCCCGACGAGCAGCGCCCGCCGGCGGCGACGCGGAGGGGCGGGGTCCGAGGCGCCGGGCGCCGGACGGGTGGTCGCCGCGCTCACCCGCCGCCACCGCGCAGGACCTCGCGCAGCGTCAGGAGCACGATCTTGGCGTCCAGCCACAGCGACCAGTTGGCGATGTAGTAGTTGTCGTAGCGCGAGCGGTCCTGGATCGAGGTGTCCCCCCGCAGCCCGTTGACCTGCGACCAGCCGGTGAGCCCGACCGGGACGCGGTGGCGGGCCCAGTAGCGGTCGTGGTCGCGGGAGAACTGGCGCACGAACGTCGGGCGCTCGGGCCGCGGGCCGACGAGGCTCATGTCCCCGCGCAGGATGTTGAACAGCTGCGGCAGCTCGTCGAGCGAGGTCTTGCGCAGGAACTTCCCGATGCCGGACAGCCGCGCGTCGTTCGCGATGTTCCAGTTGGTGCGGCTCTCCTCCTCGGTGGCGGGACGCATCGAGCGGAACTTCAGCACGGTGATGGGTCGGGACCACAGGCCCACGCGCTCCTGCCGGAACAGGACGGGGAAGCCGGAGTCGACGACGACGGCGACGGCGACGGCGAGCAGGACGGGCGACAGCACCAGGATCGCCAGCGCGGCCAGGCCCCGGTCGACGAGGCGCTTGACGAACCAGGTGGGCGAGGACATGACGTCCGTGCGCAGCCGCACGAGGGGCGTGCCGCGCAGGCTCTCGACGTCCTGCCCGTCGTGCTGCAGCTCGAACAGGCGCGGCACGACGAGGACCTCGCAGCCGTGGGAGGCCGCGACGATGACGCTGTCGACGACCTCCGCCTCCGGCTGGCTGGAGTAGGCGACCACGACGGTGTCCACCCGGTGGCGGTCGAGCGCCTCGTGCAGGCGGGATTCATCCTCCAGCAGGACGGGCACGTCCTGCTCGGCGCCGCGGCTGCGGCTGTGGCCGTCGATGAAGCCGACGGGCAGCAGCCCGCGCTCCGGGTGCTGCTGCATCGCCGCGACCAGGTCGCGGCCCACCGCCCCGGCGCCCAGCACCAGCGTCCGCCGCCGCGTGGACGGGTCGTGCCGGAACCGCCGGCGCAGCGCCGCGTACAGGCCGGCGCGCAGGACCGTCGTGACGAGGAGGAACAGCGCCAGGAACACCGTCGTCGGCGCCAGCAGCTGGGCGCTGCCCGCCAGGACGACCGAGATGCTCGCGACCCCGAGCGTCAGCACGGTGCTCTGCACGGCGCGGGGGAACTCGTCGAGGACGCTCAGCCCGAGCCGGCGCTGGTAGAGGCCCAGGGTCGTGCGGGCGAAGACGAGCAGGGCGGTCGTGAGCACCGCCATGAGGCTGTGCAGCTCGACGGCGAAGCCCGCCCCGACCGCGACGGCGAGGTCGACGCCGAGGGCGGCCACGGCGCGGACGTCGAAGGGCTGGCGGCGACGCCCGCCCGTCGCGGCGGCCGCGGCGAGCATGCCCTCCGCGTCGGCGCTGCGGGCGGTCTCCTCCCGGCCGGCGGAGCGCTCGACGATGCCCGCCAGACGGGAGGCGGCGCGGCTGCGCGGACCGGGGAGGAGGTCGCGGTGCGTGGTCGTGTCGGAGCGGTGGGCCGTGCTCGTGCGCGGGAAGCCCGGTGTCGGGCTCGCGGCGTCAGCCATGTCGAGGAGCCTCCGTGGAGCGAGAGTCGTGCTCTGATGCAGCGGCTTCCTCGACGCTCCGTATGACCCATGGTCACACGGGGGTCACGCCGCCGTCGAGAGAACCGCCGGTCCGACGCTCCGCGTCACCCGTGCGGGTGGACGGCCGCCCCTCGGGCGACCGCCCGTCACGCTGCGGGGTCGTGCGTCCGCCGGACGGCTGGTCGCCCCCGGTTCGGCCCGCGGGCCGTGCCGGATTGGTGGAGGTGCGCCCGCCTCGCGCGTGCCGGTCAGAACAGGACCGTGGCCAGGGTGCCGACCTCGCGGAAGCCGGCCCGCCGGTAGGCGGCGACGGCGGCGGTGTTGAAGTCGTTGACGTAGAGGCTGACGGCGACGCGTGACCGCTCGCGGGCGAGCGCCGCCACCGCGGCCGTCCCCGGCGCCGCCAGGCCGAGTCCTCGCAGCCGCGGGTCCACGAAGACCCCCTGCACCTGCACGGCGGTGGAGGACACGGCTCCGAGCTCGGCCTTGTAGGCGACGCGGCGCGCCGCCCGCGGCTCCAGCACGGGGTGCAGCTCGTCCCCCTCGCCCGCGTCCAGCCGGACGAAGGAGCGCCCCGCGCGGACGAGCTCGCCCACCCGGGCGCGGTAGGCGCGCCCGCCGTCGGCGGCGACGGGCGAGTACCCGACCTCCTCGGTGAACATCGCGACGCAGGCCGGGACGAGGACGTCGAGGTCCTCCTCGAGCGAGCGGCGCACCAGCGGGTCGGGCTCGACCGCCGCAGGTCCGTCGAGGACGAGCAGCGGCTGGCGCTCGCGCACCTCCCGGGCGCGGCCCCACGACGGCGAGAGCCGGTCCCAGAGCCCCAGGGCGGCCGGGGCCGCGCCCAGGATGGACGAGCAGCGGCGGCCCTGGGAGCGGGCGCGGGCCGCGAAGGAGTCCAGGGCGTCCTCGCCCGCCTCGACCGGGACGAGGTTCGCCCCGGACCAGCAGGCGGCCTCGAGCGAGCCAGGGCGACCGTGGCCCCAGACCTCGCCGCCGACACGGCGGGGGTCGAGCCCGTGCGCCTCGACCCGGCCGGCGACGAAGACGTTGGCGACGGGGTCGCGGGCGCACAGCGCGAGCAGCTCCTCGCGGTCGCCGTCGTCGAGCACCCTCGCCCCGGTCCGCAGCACGCCGGTCATCCCACCACCCCGCCGTCCGGGCCGCGCGCGACGCAGCGGGCCGCGGCGCAGCAGGGCGTCAGCGCAGCGGGCCGCCGCGGTCGGCGACGGAGGCGAGCAGCCGGTCGAGGACGGCGCCGCCGGAGGCCCGCAGCCCGTCGTGCTGCCACTCGTTGGTGACCCACACGTCGGTGGACCCGACGGCCCGGGCCGTGGTGAGCGACAGGTCCACGTCGACGTAGAGGTCGTCGTGGTAGGCCAGCGCCGCGAGGGGCACCTCGTTGGCCACGAGCACGTCGAGGTCGTAGAGCGGCTCCCAGTCGTCGGCCGCGTGCAGCAGCTCGGCGGCGCCGCGGAAGGGGCGCAGGGCGCGGGTCTCCTCCAGCTGCCAGGGGTAGGTCGTCTCCCCCAGCAGGCCCAGCGGGCGGGAGCCGGGGCGCAGGGCGTCCGGGAGCAGCCGCTGCGCCGCCCACGCCGTCGGCCCCTGCCCGCGCTCGCGGCCCTGGGCGTAGATGGACTCGTGCACGACGACGTAGAGCGGCCCGTCGGCGTGCGACGTCGCCTGCTCGACCGCGGCGAGGAAGGACGGCGCCAGCGGGCCGTCCGTGGGCGCGGGGCCGTCCCGGAAGGCCTCGTCGAGCATCCAGTGGAGCTCGTCGGAGCCGTCCCCGCGGCCCAGCGCGATGCCGAGCGACTGGAGCCGCCGCGTCGTCAGCCGGTCCCCCGACGGCAGCCGGACGTCCTCGGCGTCGAGCCGCTCGGCCAGCGCGTCCAGCAGCGGGCCGTCGCCCGGGAAGCGCGCCCGGTGGCGCTCGCCCCGCTCGAGGACCCGCGGGTACAGCCGCGCGTAGACCTCGTCCGCGCTCGCGGTCAGCCCGGCGAGGCCGCCGGTGACGTAGCAGGCGGCGAGGCCGTGCGGGGCGCGGGAGAGGTAGGTGAGGGTGAGGAACCCGCCGTAGCTCTGGCCGAGGGACTCCCAGCGCCGACCGCCGTAGACGGAGTGGCGCACGTGCTCGGCGTCCGCCACGACGGCGTCCGCGCGGTGGTGGCGCAGGTGCTCGGCGAGGGCGGCGTCCCGACCGGGTCCGGGGGGCCCGAGCTCGTCGACCCGGCTGGCGTCGACGCGGGTGCTGCGCCCGGTCCCCCGCTGGTCGAGCAGGACGACCCGGTGCGTGCGGGTCGCCCGCGCCAGCCAGCCCTGCCCGGGCACCGGCCTGGGCGACTTCCCGCCGGGACCGCCCTGGAGGAACAGGAGCACGGGCAGGTCGTCGTGCTCGCGGCGCACGTCGACGACCTCGCGCGCCAGCACCTGCAGCGTCGGGCCGGGGTCCGCGGCCGCGACGGGCCCGGTGGCCGGTACGGGACGCCCGTGCCCCACGTCCCACCGCAGGGGGACGTCGACGACGTGGTCGGTGACCGCGAGCCCGCGCAGGGCGGTCCGGGCGGACGAGCGCAGCGGCACGCTCAGCCCACGCGGACCGACGGCGCGCCCGCGCCCGCGGCCTCGCCCGCCGGCTCGCCCATCTCCTCGGCGAGGCGCTCGGCCTCGGCGATCAGCGTCTCGACGATCTGGTCCTCCGGCACGGTGCGGACGACCTCGCCCTTGACGAAGATCTGGCCCTTGCCGTTGCCGGAGGCGACGCCGAGGTCCGCCTCGCGGGCCTCCCCCGGGCCGTTGACGACGCAGCCCATGACGGCCACGCGCAGCGGCACGGTCATGCCCTCGAGCCCGGCCGTCACCTGGTCGGCGAGGGTGTAGACGTCCACCTGCGCGCGCCCGCAGGAGGGGCAGGAGACGATCTCCAGCTTGCGCGGGCGCAGGTTCAGCGACTGCAGGATCTGCGCACCGACCTTCACCTCCTCGACCGGCGGGGCCGACAGGGAGACCCGGATGGTGTCGCCGATCCCGCGCGACAGCAGCGCGCCGAAGGCCGTGGCGGACTTGATGGTGCCCTGGAAGGCTGGCCCGGCCTCGGTGACGCCGAGGTGCAGCGGCCAGTCGCCCCGCTCCGCGAGCAGCTCGTAGGCCCGCACCATGACGACCGGGTCGTTGTGCTTGACGGAGATCTTGAAGTCGTGGAAGTCGTGCTCCTCGAACAGCGACGCCTCCCAGACGGCGGACTCCACGAGCGCCTCGGGCGTCGCCTTCCCGTGCTTGTCCATGATCCGCTTGTCGAGCGAGCCGGCGTTGACCCCGATGCGGATGCTCACCCCGGCGTCCTTGGCGGCCTTCGCGATGGACGCCACCTGGTCGTCGAACTTGCGGATGTTGCCGGGGTTGACGCGCACCGCGGCGCAGCCGGCGTCGATCGCCGCGAAGACGTACTTCGGCTGGAAGTGGATGTCGGCGATCACCGGGATCTGCGACTTCTGCGCGATGGCGGGCAGCGCGTCGGCGTCGTCCTGGCTCGGGCAGGCGACCCGGACGATGTCGCAGCCCGTCGCCGTCAGCTCCGCGATCTGCTGCAGCGTCGCGTTGATGTCGGTCGTCGGCGTCGTCGTCATCGACTGGACGCTCACCGGCGCGTCCCCCCCGACGTCCACGGTGCCCACCTTGATCTTGCGGCTCCTGCGCCGCGGGGCCAGCACCGGCGGCGGGGCGGCGGGCATGCCGAGGGAGATCGGGACCGAAGGGCTCATGGGCGCAGTATCCCCCTCCGGCGGCCGGCTCTCCCTGAGCGGGCCGTGCGGTGCTGTCGCCGGGCTGGGGCCGGTCGGGCCGCGTGGCGCCCCGGGCACTGCCTCGGCGCGCGGTGGTCCGGTCACGGGAGGCGCGGGGCGCCGGCCTGACGTGCCCGGGGCGTCACCCGGCCCGACCTCTCGCGCGCGTGGCTCTGGCGCCGCGGCCGACCCGTCCCGCTCGTCCCGCGTCGCCGGAGGAGATGCTGCTGGGTCTAGGTCTGCATCAGCCCAGGAGCGGGTCAGCCCAGGAGCGGGTCAGCCCAGGAGCGAGATCGGGCGGACGATGTCGGCGTAGAGCAGGAGCACCGACATGGCGACGAGCAGGCCGCCGACGACGTAGGCGACGGGCATGAGGCGGGCGACGTCGAAGGGGCCGGGGTCGGGGCGGCGGCGCAGCGCGGCCACGCGGCGGCGCGCGCCCTCGTAGAGGGCCCCGGCGACGTGGCCGCCGTCCAGGGGCAGCAGCGGCAGCAGGTTGAAGACGAACAGCGCCATGTTGAGGCTGCCCATAATCGACACCAGCCCGGTCACCTTGTCCACGGAGGAGATCTGGTCGATGGCGGCGATCTCGCCGGAGAGACGACCGACGCCGACGATGCCGATGGGCCCGTCCGGGTCCCGCGGCGCGTCGCCGAAGGCGGCCTGCGCGACGTCGATCATCCGCACCGGGAGGGTCACGACGACCGAGGCCGTGCCCGTGAAGGCGTCGAGGACGACGCCCGGGACGTCGGACAGCGGCTGGGCGGGCTGCACCTGCTCGGGGCGGACGCCGATGAAGCCGACCTCCTCCGTCAGGGGCCGGCCGTCGTCCGCCAGGAGCACCTCGCCGTCCTCGTCGACGCGCGCGACCCGCGTCGCGATCGGCGTGATGGTCGTCGTGACCTCCCGGCCGTCACGCTCGACGACGAGCGGGACGCGGCGGCCCGCGGCGTCCCGGATGTCGTCGCGGACGGCGTCCCACCCGGTCACGGGGCGCCCGTCGAAGGAGACGAGCCGGTCCCCCGCGAGCAGGCCGGCCTCGGCGGCGGGCGTGGGCGGGGCGTCCTCGGGGCAGGTGTCCCGGCCGGTGCCGGCCGGCAGGACGCACTCCTGCACCACGGCGACGGTCGTCGTCGGCACGACGACGGTGCCCGCGGTGACGGCCACCCCGCCCAGCAGCGCCACCGCCAGGAGGAGGTTCATGGCGGGCCCGCCGAGCATGACGACGACCCGCTTCCAGACCGGCAGGCGCCAGAAGACGCGGTGGTCGTCGTCGGGGCCGACCTCCTCGGCGGACAGGCGGCGGGCGTCGTCGGCCATCGTCTGGAAGATCCCGGTCGAGGACTCCCGGACGACGGAGGGGTCCTCCCCGCGGTGCGGCGGGAACATGCCGAGCATCCGGATGTACCCGCCCAGCGGGACGCCCTTGACCCCGTACTCGGTCTCGCCCCGGCGCCGCGACCACACCGTCGGGCCGAAGCCGACCATGTACTGGGTGACCTTGACGCCGAAGCGCTTCGCCGGCACGAGGTGGCCGATCTCGTGGAGCGCGATCGAGGCCGCCAGCCCGAGGGCGAACACGAGCACCGCGACCACGGCGAGGACGACCGTCCCGACGGACCAGGTGATCGTCAGGCCGCTGCCGGCGGTCGCCGCGGCGAGCACCGTGCCGCCGGTCACCGGCCCGCCCCGGCGCTCGTCGCGGTGCCGAGCAGCTCGTGCGCCCGGGCCCGGGCCCAGCGCTCCGCGGCGAGGACGTCGTCCAGGGCGAGCCGCCCGTCGGGGACGCCGGCCGAGGCGTCCGGGGCCGAGGCGGCGTCGTCGACCACCCGCGCCACGGTGTCGACGATGCTCGTGAAGCGGGCCCTGCCGGCGAGGAAGGCCTCGACGCACTCCTCGTTCGCGGCGTTGTAGACGGCCGGGGCGGTGCCGCCGGCGGCACCGACCTCCCGGGCCAGGCGCACGGCCGGGAAGGCGTCGTCGTCGAGCGGCTCGAAGTCCCAGCTCTGCGCCCGGGTCCAGTCGCAGCCCGGACCGGCGTCCGGCACCCGGTCGGGCCAGCCCAGGCCGAGGGCCACGGGGATGAGCATGCTCGGCGGCGAGGCCTGGGCGAGCGTCGCGCCGTCGACGAACTCGACCATGGAGTGCACGACCTGCTGCGGGTGGACGACGACGTCGACACGGCTCATCGGCACGCCGAAGAGCAGGTGGGCCTCGACGACCTCGAGCCCCTTGTTGACGAGGGTCGCCGAGTTCGTCGTGATGACCCGGCCCATCGCGAAGTTGGGGTGCGCGAGCGCCTGCTCGGGCGTGACGCCCTCGAGCTGCGCGCGGGTCCGGCCGCGGAAGGGGCCGCCGCTGGCGGTGAGGACGAGGCGACGCACCTCGTCGGCGCGTCCGCCGCGCAGGCACTGGGCGATCGCCGAGTGCTCGGAGTCCACGGGCACGACGGCACGCGCCATCCCCCCCGCCCGCTCGGCGGCGGACAGCACCAGCGGGCCGCCGACGACGAGCGACTCCTTGTTGGCGAGCGCGAGGACCGCCCCCTCGGCGGCCCCGCCGGGCGCCGCGGCCTCGAGCGCGGCCAGGGAGGGGGCCAGGCCCACGCTGCCGGTGATGCCGTTGAGGACGACGTCGGCGGGCAGGGCGGCGGTCCGGACGACGGCGTCCGCCCCGGCGTCGACCTCGGGCGACCAGCCCGTCCGCCCGGCCGCACGGGCGGCGGCGGCGAGGTGCTCCCGCAGGGCGGGCAGCGCCGCCTCGTCGGCGACGGCGACGTGCTCGGCCCCGGTGGCGAGCGCCTGGCGGGCCAGCAGCGCGGGGTCGGACCCGCCGGCGGCGAGCGCGGTGACGCGGAAGCGCTCCGGCGCGGCCGCGACGACGGCGAGCGCCTGCACGCCGATCGAGCCCGTCGAGCCGAGGACGACGACCCGGCGCTGCGCGGGCCCGCCCCGCTCCGGTGCGGCGGGGTCGGACGGCGGCGTGCTCACGTCCGGCATGGTGCCACCGGCACCTGGGCGCCCTTCGGCGCTCCGGCAGCACTACGGTCGCGAGCACCGTGGCGGGGGCCTCCGAGCACGTCGCCGGCGGTCCAGGGCGGCGGCCCGACCGGGGTGCTCGGAGCGTGCGGTGGTCCTCGCAGCGCCGTCACAGCAGGTCGGCGTCGCGCGCGAGCACGGCGAGCTGCACGCGCCCCTCGAGGTCCAGGCGCGTCAGCAGCCGCGAGACGTGCGCCTTGACGGTCGCGGGAGACAGGTGCAGCTCGGCGCCGACCTCGGCGTTCGAGAGCCCTCGCCCGACGCCGGCGACGACGTCGCGCTCGCGCGGGCTGAGGCCGGCGACGACGGCCCGTGCACGGTCGTCGCCGCTCTCCCGGACGGCGCGGGCGATGAGCAGCCGCGTCACGGACGGCGAGAGGACGGGCGCGCCCGCGACGGCCGTGCGCAGCCCCTCGACGAGGAGCGCCGGCGGGGTGTCCTTGAGGAGGAAGCCGGCGGCCCCCGCGCGCAGGGCCCGCAGGACGTGGTCGTCGGCGTCGAACGTGGTCAGGACGACGACCACCGGTCGGTGCCCGTCCCGCGGGCCGCGCAGCAGGAGCTCCTCGGTGGCGGCGAGGCCGTCGGTGCCGGGCATCCGGATGTCCATGAGCACGACGTCCGGCTCGAGGTCGCGGGCCGCGGCCACGGCCCGGGCGCCGTCGACGGCCTCCCCGACGACCTCGACGTCGTCCGCCCCGGCGAGCACCATCCGGAGGGCGGACCGGACGAGGGCGTCGTCGTCGACGAGCAGCACCCGCAGGCTCACGCGCCGGACCCCTCGGGCGTCGGGGCCGGGTCGCCGCCGGGGCCCGCGGCGACCGGGTGCCCCGCCCCGGGCAGCAGGACGGCGAGGCGGAAGCCGCCGTCGGGCGTGGCGCCGTGCTCGACGTGGCCGCCCAGCAGGGCCGCCCGCTCGGCGACGCCGAGCAGCCCGCTGCCCCGCCCCCCGAGCGGGGCGCGCGGGGCACCCGCGGCCCGCGGGGGGCGGTCGTTGCGCACCGCGACGGCGACGTCCCCATCACCGGGTGCCACGCGGACCGTCACGAGGACGGGGGCGCCCGGCGCGTGGCGGCGGGCGTTGGTGAGCCCCTCCTGCACCACCCGGTACGCCGCCCGACCTGTCGCCGCGGGGACGGTCGCGAGCTCGCCGTCCACGGCGAGGCGGACCGGCGAGCCCGAGGCGGCCGCGGCCTCGTCGACGAGCGCGGCGACCTCGGGCAGCGCGGGCCGGGGACGCAGGCCGGCGCCGTCCTCGACGTCCTCGACGCGGCCGTCGTCGGACGCGGCGCGCAGGACGCCGAGGACGTCCCGCAGCTCCTGCAGCGCCTGGTGCGCGCTCTCCCGGACGACACCGGCCGCTCCCGCCACCTCGCCACCGGCGGCGCCCACCCGGTACTCCAGGGCCCCGGCGTGGAGCGCGAGCACCGAGAGGCGGTGCGCCAGCACGTCGTGCATCTCGCGGGCGATCCGCCTGCGCTCGCGGTCGCGCGCCTGCTCGGCGTGCCGCGCCAGGTCGGCCTCGGCCCGGTGGGCCCGCTCTCGCGCCTCGACGAGCAGCTGGCGCCGGGCACCGACGTAGAGGCCGACACCGGCCGTGGCGCCCAGCAGCAGCGCGGCGACCGTGACGAGGACGGAGGTGCTCTCGAGCCACGCCGCCCACGGCAGCGTCCGGCGCAGGGCGAGCGTGGCCGTGTACCCGAGCAGGAGCACGCCCGCCGCCACGAGCGTCCGGCGCCAGCTGCTGCGGACGGCGACGCCGAGGAGCACCACCAGGGCCGCGACCTGCACCGGTTGGCCGGTGGGCATGAGGGACGCCGTCCCGGCCGTCACGAGCAGGGGCGCCCGTCGCCGCAGGAGCAGCAGCACGACGACGACGGCGGCGGTCGCGAGCCGTGGTGCCACCTCCTCGCGCGGCTCGATCCCCAGCGAGAAGGTCATCGAGAGCGCCGGGAGGCCCACGACGACCACCTCACGCACGGCCCGCCGCCGCTGTGGCCGGTCCGTGGGCGGGTCCCCCCGGTCCTCGGGATCGGGTCGGTCGTCGGCACGCGCGTCGGCACAGCGCGACGGTAGGACGCCGCGTCGGCCGCGCGCTGCGTCCGGACGGCTACGGACCCGGTCCGGTCGGACCTCCTCCGCCCTGCCTCGGGCGGCCGCGACGAGGGAGCGGTCCGGACGGCGGGACGTCTCCCCCGCCCGGCCCGCGCGCGAGCGCCCCGCGGCCCTGCCGCGACGGCCGTACGGCCGACGACGCGGTCCGGGCCTGCTGCAGAGCGTCGAGGGCATGAACCAGGACCTGCCCACCACCGTCGGCCCCCGTGCCCCGCGCCCGGTCGCCCGACGCCGCGCCGCCGTGGCGCCCGCTCCCGCCCTGCCGCCCGCTCCCGCCCGGCCGCCCGCGCTCGTCCTGCCGCCCGCGCTCGTCCGGCGCCGCGCCGCGGCGGGTCTGGGGGCCCTCACCGCTCTCGCAGCGCTGGCGGTCCTCTGGGTCGCGCGCCTGCAGGTGGACGGGGAGGGCGTCTACGTCAGCCAGCTGGGCGCCGACGGCATGCCGACGGCGGCCGCCTTCAACACCGCGCTGCTCGCGCTGGCCGTGGGAGGCGGGCTCGTCGCCTGGTCCGTCCGCGGTCACCGCGCCTGCGAGCCCCTGCTGAGGACGTGGTCGACGAGCGCCACGCTCGCCGCCGCGTGCCTCGCCTTCGCCGCCGCCTCCCGCGTGACCTGCACGGCCGGGTGCCCGGTCCCGCTCACGACCGGCGCGACCGCGCAGGACCTCGTCCACACGAGCTCCGCCGTCGTCGGCTTCGGCGCGGCGGCCTGGGCGATGCTGCAGGTCGGGTGGTCCGCCTGCTCCCGGGCCCTGCGACGGGCCTCGCGCGGTGCGGCGGCCGCCGTCGGCGGGGCCGCGGCCGCGGGCGGCCTGCTGTCCGTCGCCGGCCTCGGCACGGACGTCGGCGCGGCGCTGGAGCACCTCGCCACCACGGTGGCCGTCCTGTGGCTGCCCGTGCTCGCCGCCGGGGCCGCCGGCACCGGGCTGCTCGACCAGCTCACGGCGGAGACCCTCGGGCGGTCACGGGCGGCCGACCTGCGGTGGTCGGGGTCGCGGCCGCGGGCGACGTCCGCCGCCGTGACGCCGACCCGCCGGTGAGCACCGTCCGGCGAAGGGGTCGCGGTCGCACAGGGCCGGCTCGAGACGGAGGCGGCCGGCGTCGACGCCCGGTCCGTGCTCTCGGCCGGCGTCGGGCACCAGGTCGGGGACGCCCCGGACGCTGTGGTGCGCCACCGGCTCCAGGCCCGCGTCGACGTGGGCGGCCTCCACGCGTCGGCGCCCCAGCCGACGGGCGGCGTGGTCGACGGTCGCCGAGCACCTCGAGGTCACCTGTCCCGCTGCTCGCGGCGAGTGGCATGCTCGGCGGCGTCAGGTGTCTGCCTGGCCGCATCGAGACCGCCCGGCCAGGGAGCCTGCGCGCCGTCCGCTGCGTCGTCAGCGTCGTCGCCGTGGTGGCTCCTGACGTGAGACCCAGCGCCCTCGAGCGCTGGCGACCCTTCACGTCCGGCCGGGCCGCGAGAGGCCTCCGCCCGTGTCGACGACGTCCCCGAGCTCTGACTCGCCCTCTGTGCCTGCCGTGCAGGGCGACGGCTCCTACCGCGCGCTGCTGGCCCTGCCCGGTGCGGCCGGATTCTTCTTCGCCGCGAACAGCGGCCGGGTCGGTGTGGCCGCCACCGGCCTGGGCTTGATCTGGCTCGTCACCGGGACTGGTGGCGCCTTCGCCGTCGCGGGCCTCGTCGTCGGCGCCTTCGCCGCCGCCGAGGCGCTCATCGGCCCGCAGGTCGCGCGACTGGTCGACCGGTGGGGGCAGACCCGCGTCCTGCCGTGGGTCCTCACCGTCCACGCCGCGGCCGTGGTGGCGACGGTGACCGCCGTGCTCGCAGGGTCCCCCGTCGTCGTCCTGCTCATGGCCGGCGCGGTCGCCGGCGCCAGCACCCCCCAGCTCGGGGCGCTGTCCACGGCCAGGTGGGCCGCCCTGCTGGCCGACCGTCGCGGGTGGTTGCCGCGCGCCTTCGCCCTGGAGTCCCTGGCCAACGCGGTCGCCTTCCTCCTCGGCCCGGTCCTGGTCAGCGTGG
The DNA here is from genome assembly GCF_037482545.1 of Pseudokineococcus basanitobsidens. Classification (NCBI taxonomy): domain Bacteria; kingdom Bacillati; phylum Actinomycetota; class Actinomycetes; order Kineosporiales; family Kineosporiaceae; genus Pseudokineococcus; species Pseudokineococcus basanitobsidens. The sequence goes on from NZ_JBBIAA010000007.1 coordinate 53,024, forward strand.
CCGCGACCACCGGGCCCGCGTGGGCCGGCACGGCAGGTGCGGCCGTCGTGGTCGTCGGCGGCGGCTCAGCGCTGGCGCTCCAGCCCCGCACCGCGCCCCCCGTCGCGACACCGACCACCGGCCCGTGCACCGGTGACGGGCGGAGCAGCGGGCACGCCGTCGGCCACGGCCTGCGCAGTGCTCGCCTCGCGCTGCTGGTCACCCTCACCGGGGTGCTGGGACTGCACTTCGGTGCGGTGACGCTGTCGATGACCGCCTGGGCCACCGAGCAGGGCAGCGCAGCGACGGCCACGGGCTTGATCGGGGCCTCCAGCGCAGCGGGCCCGATCGGAGCCTGGGCGTACGGCCTGCGCCGCTGGCAGGCGCCGCCCGTCGTCCAGCTCTGCTGCGCTGCCGCGGTCATGGCGCTCGGCTGCGCCGGCGCGGCCGCCGTCAGCGGCCTCGACGACCACGACGCACCCCTGGTGACGCGGGCACTCGCCCTCGGCGCCTGCATCGCCCTGACCGGCGTCATGGTGCCCGTGGTCGTCGTGCAGCTGACCGTCCTGACCGAAGCCGGTCTGGCCCGGGCGGTCCTGACCCAAGCGCTGACGTGGGCCAGCTCGGCCAGCGCCGCCGGCAGCGCCGCCGCAGGAGCGCTGGCCGGCGTCCTCATCGACACAGTCGGCGCCCGGGGCGGCTTCGCGCTCCTGACCGCCGTCAGCACCTGCCTGCTCGTGCTCGCCCTCACCAGCCGACGACGACTCGGCTGACTGCGAGCAGCACCACTGCTGCGGCCAGGGACAGCAGGAGCAGGGTCATCCGCACGGCCGCGGTACCGGGACGTCGGCGTCGTCCGCGGCGCCGAGGTCTAGCGTCGGCGCGTGGCCAGGAGGAACTACCTCGTCGACGGCGTCTCCACCAGCGGCAAGACCTCCGTCGGCGAGGAGCTGGAGCGTCGTGGCCACCACGTCGTCCACGGCGACAGAGAGCTGGCCTACCGCGGGGACCCGGCCACCGGCGCACCGGTCGACGTCGGCGGCCACGAGCACCACCTCTGGGACGTGGCCCAGGTCGAGGCCCTCGTCGCCGACGAGCACCACGAGGCGACGTTCGTCTGCGGGGGCTCCCGCAACGTCCCGACGTTCGTCGATCTCTTCGACGCCGTCTTCGTCCTCACCGTCGACCGCGACACCCTCGCCCGGCGCCTCGACCACCGCCCCGAGGGGGAGTTCGGCGCGCGGCCGGCTGAGCGCGAGCTGGTGGAACGGCTCCACCGGTCCGGGCAGGCCACGCCCGACGGCATCGCCGTCGACGCCACCGCACCGCTGGCGCGCGTCGTCGACGACATCCTGCTCAGGACGCGAGCTCGGCGATGAGCGACCGGCGCTCCGGCGGACGTCCGAGGACGTC
>NZ_JBBIAA010000007.1:54530-91986 GCF_037482545.1 Pseudokineococcus basanitobsidens
CCGCCGGAGCGGGTGCCGGGCGAACTCCCGGTCGCTCAGCCGGCTGGACCACGTACCGGGTCCGGTGGAGGCTCGGAGCTGACGCTCGGTCCAGCAGGCCGGACATCCACGACCGAGGGGAGCCCACCGTCGAGGATGCGACGACGCGCACGACGACGCCCACGACGACGCCCACGACGACGCCTCGAGCGCGGCGTCCCAGCAACGACCACGTACCGGTGACCAACCAGGTCAGCGGCTGGTCGGGCACGGGCTGCGGCTCTCGCGTCCCGGTGACCCGTCCGGACGGCCAGTCCCCCCGCAGGGGCCTGGCACGGGAGGCCGGCGGCGCCGACCCGAAGGCGCCACCGGTCCGCGGGGAGCACCGGCGGCGAGGACGACGACGCTCCGAGCAGACGCGGCCCAGCAGGGCTCCGGTCGTCGCGAGCGGCCTCGGGAAACGGCGGCGGGGCTGACGTCGGAGGTGAGAGGGTCCACCATGGCCGTCCGGCAGGAGGACGCACCGACCCGCCCGCACCGGGCGGCTCGACGCGTGGTGCTGCCCGTCGGGGCGCTCTCGGCCGCTGTCGGAGCGCTGGCCCTGGTGACCGCCCCCGGAGCCACGACGGTGGACGGGACCACCTACGACACGACCTTCGTCACCGGCTGGCTGTGGTGGCTCGCCTACGCAGTGGTGCCCGTGGCGGCCGTCCTGGCCTGGCGGGCCCGGGCGAGCTACCTCGCCTACGTGGCCACCGGCACCGTCCTCGTCGTCCCCCAGGTCGTCGTGGCGGCTGTCGTCGCCGTGCGCTACCAGCTCAGCGGGTGGGGGTCCGGGCTGGAGTTCCTGGCCTTCCTCCACCCCGTGGGCCTGTTCTTCCTGACGGCCGTGGTCCTCGGCGCGGTGGGAGCCGTCGACGCGGCGCACCGGCGCCGGCGCCCCACGACCACCTGACGCGTCGTGGCGGGGCGCCACGACGACCCCGCAGCCCTCACCGACGACGGCACGGCCGCCCGCGCGCCACGGTGCCCCGTCCGTCGAGGCCTGACGGCCCGGACCTCGCCCCGTCGGGGCGAGGTCCGATCACCGACCTTTGGCGGGTCGGGCCCGGACCGCCCCACCCGGGACGGATCGGTCGTAGCGTCCCCGCGAGCCCGGGGGGCCCGTCGGTCGGGCACCGGCGAGCAGCCCGCACGACGACGCGGAGGAGGTCCCCTGGTGAGAGCACGCGGTCGAGCGGGCCGGCACGACCGGAGCCGGAGGAGGGCAGGACGGGCGGCCGTCGTCGCCCTGGCCGCGACCCTGGCCCTGTCCTCCTGCTACGCCGTCCAGGACACGAGCTCGACCGTCGAACGGGCGGACACCGTCGGGGAGCCGGTCGGCGACACGCCCGTCACCGACGGCGGGGACCTCGTCATGGGCCTGTCCGCGGAGCCCGACGTGCTGGACCCGACGACGTCCTCCTCCCTCTACACCCGCTACGTCATGGCGTCGATCTGCGAGAAGCTCTACGACATCGACGCGAGCGGCGAGCTGGTGCCGCAGCTGGCGACCGACCTGCCGACCGTCTCCGAGGACGGCCTCGAGGTGGTGATCCCCGTCCGCGAGGGCGTCGTCTTCGCCGACGGGACGCCGTTCGACGCCGAGGCCGTGGCCACGACGCTGCAGCGCCACCTCGACCTGCCCGACTCCTCGCGCGCCAGCGAGATGGGCCCGGTCGCCGACATCACGGCGACGGACGCCACGCACGTGCGCCTCACCTACGAGACGCCGTTCGCGCCCATCACCGCCGCGCTGGCCGACCGGGCCGGGATGATCATGTCGCCGACCGCCCTCGACGAGCTGGGCGAGGACTTCGGCAGCTCGCCGACCTGCGTCGGCCCCTTCCGCTTCGTCGAGCGCGTGCCGCAGACCGAGATCGTCGTCGAGCGCGACCCGCTGTACTACGCCGCCGACGAGGTGCACCTGGACTCGATCACCTACCGGATCATGACCGACGCCTCCATCCGCGCCGCCAACCTTCGCTCGGGCGACGTCCAGGTGGTGGACACCGTGTCCACGCAGGACGCCGACGCCCTCTCCCGCGAGGACGGCATCACGCTGCTGCAGACCGGCTCCCTGGGCTACCAGGCGGTCACCTTCAACGTCGGCAACGTCGACGGCACCGGGGAGCCCCCGGGCGAGGTGGAGACCCCCGAGGCGCAGGACGCCCGGGTGCGGAACGCCTTCTCCCTCGCCGTGGACCGCGAGGCGCTCGTGGCCTCCGTCTTCAACGGGTGGTTCGACCCGGCCTGCTCCCCGATCAGCCCGGACAGCCCCTTCAGCACCCCGGCGAGCGAGGCCTGCCCCGAGCACGACCCGCAGGCGTCGCTGGAGCTGCTGCGTGCGGCCGGCGTCGAGCCGCCGCTGCAGATCGACATGCAGATCTCCAACACGCCGGACTCCCTGCGGCTCGGGCAGGCGCTGCAGGCGTCCGTCCAGGAGGGCGGCTTCGACCTGCGCATCTCCCCGGTCGAGTACTCGACCCTCCTCGACGTCCAGAGCCGCGGCGACTTCCGGATGCTGCAGCTCGGCTGGTCGGGTCGCGTGGACCCGGCGGCCAACACCCAGAACTTCCTGTCCACCGGCGCCGGGAACAACTACTCGGGCTACTCCGACGAGGAGATGGACGCCCTGCTCGTCGAGGCCGCCTCCGGCACCGAGACGGCCGAGCGCGCCGAGGTGTACGGCCGGGTCGTCGAGAAGGTCCAGGAGGACGACCCCGTCGTCTACCTCTACCGGCAGCGCAACCTCACCGCCTTCGCGGACGAGGTCGCCGGCGTCCAGACCTTTGCCGACGGCGTCGTGCGCCTGTCCCGCGTGGCCTTCACGGCCGACGCCGACGACACCACCGCCCGGGAGGGATGACCTGTGGGCCGCTACCTCTTCCACCGCGCCTGGCAGTCGCTCGTCACGCTCGTGCTCGCCTCGGTCGTCGTGTTCCTCGGCGTCCGCGCGCTGCCGGGCGACCCCGCGCTGGCGCTCGCCGGCGAGGAGGCGACCCCCGAGCAGGTCGCCGCCGTCCGCGCCGAGCTGGGGCTCGACCAGTCGCTGCCCGTGCAGTACGGGCACTACGTCGGACAGCTGCTCAGCGGAGACCTCGGCGACTCGACCCGTACCGGCCAGCCGGTCGCCGACCTCATCGCGACGACGCTGCCCGTCACCGCGTGGTTGTCCCTCTACGCGCTGCTCGTCGCGGTGCTCTTCGGGGTCGGCGCGGGCGTCGTCGCCGCCGTCCGCCGCGGCCGCTGGCAGGAGTGGGCCGTCTCTTCGACGTCCGTGCTGCTGCTGTCGGTCCCGAGCTTCTGGATCGGCATCCTCGCCGTCCTCGTCCTCGCCGTCGGGCTGGGCCTGTTCCCCGCCTCCGGCTACGTCTCGCCCCTGGAGGACCCCCTGCGCGCCCTGTGGCACCTCACCATGCCGGCCTTCGTGCTGGGGACGGCGATCTCGGCCGTCGTCATGCGCCAGACCCGCGCCTCGATGCTGGAGACGCTCTCGGCGGACTTCGTCCGCACCGCCCGCGCCAAGGGCCTCTCGTCCCGCCGCGTGCTCGGGCGCTACGCGCTGCGCAACAGCCTCGTCGTCGTCGTGACGGTCGTCGGGCTGCAGCTCGGCGGGCTCATCTCGGGGGCCGTCGTCACCGAGCGGATCTTCGGCCTGCCGGGGCTCGGGCGGCTGACGCTCGACGCCGTGTTCACCCGCGACTACGCGGTGATCCAGGCGGTCGTCATCCTCGTGACCGCCTTCTACGTCGTCATCAACCTCGCCGTCGACGCGCTCTACTCGTTGCTCGACCCGCGCGTGCGGGTGGACGCCTGATGGCCACGGCGACGCCCAGCGCGCGGGCGGAGACGGGCAGGACGGCGGAGCCCGGCGGCGGCGCTCCGGCGGGCGCTCCCCTCGGTGGCGGCGGTGACGGCCTCGGTGGCGGCCGGGGCCGCGTGCTGCGGAAGGTCGTGCGCGACCCCAAGGGCGTCGTCGGGCTCGCGCTGCTCGCCGTCGTCGTGCTCGGAGCGCTGCTGGCGCCGCTGCTCGCCCCGTACGGGCCGACGGAGGTGCACTTCGAGACGCCGTTCCAGCGGCCGCTCACCGTCGGGTACCTCCTGGGCACCGACGACCTCGGCCGGGACGTCCTCTCGCGCATCCTCTTCGGCCTGCGGGCGTCGCTGGAGGTCGGTGCTCTCGCCGTGGGCCTCGCCGTCGTCGTCGGCGTCCCGCTCGGCCTCGTCGCCGGGTGGTGGAGGGGCGTGGACGCCGTCGTCTCCCGGCTGACGGACCTGCTGCTGGCCTTCCCCTTCCTCATCGTCGCCGTGGGCCTGGCGGCGATCGGCGGGGCGAGCCTGGGCAACGCGGCGGTCGCGCTCGGCGTCGCCGCGGTCCCGACGATGATCCGGGTCGTGCGGGCCGAGACGCTCCGCACCCGCGGACGCCCCTTCGTCGACGCCGCCCGCACCATGGACGCGTCCGGGCCGCGGATCCTGGCGCGGCACGTCCTGCCCAACGCGGCCTCGGCGATCATCGTCCAGGCGACGATCATCATGCCGACGGCCGTCATCGGCGAGGCGCTGCTGTCCTTCCTCGGCCTCGGCATCCAGCCCCCGACGCCGAGCCTCGGGATCATGCTCTCCGACGCCCAGCAGTACCTCCTGCGCGCACCGTCCGCGGCGGTCTTCCCCGGCGTCGCGATCGCCGTGATCTGCCTGGGCTTCAACCTCTTCGGCGACGCGCTGCGCGACGCCCTCGACCCCCTCACCGTCCCCGCCCGGCGCCGCCGCCGGCAGAAGGCAGCCGCCCGATGAGCACGACCAGCCCGTCGACCACCTTCGTCCGGCCGCCGTCGGCGGCGGAGCAGCCCACCCGCCCGACGCTCCAGGGCACCTTCGGGATGGCCGCGACGACGCACTGGATCGCCTCCGGCACGGCCATGTCCGTGCTGGAACGAGGTGGCACCGCCGTCGACGCCGCGTGCGCGGCTGCCTTCGTGCTGCACGTCGTCGAGCCGCACCTCAACGGGCCCGGCGGGGACGTCACCGGGCTGGTCGCGACGGCGGACGGCGCTCCGCCGCAGGTCCTCATGGGGCAGGGGCCGGCGCCCGCGGCCGCCACCCCGGAGCACTTCCGCGCCGAGGGGCTCGACCTCGTCCCCGGGGCCGGGGCGCTGGCGGCCGCCGTGCCCGGTGCCGTGGACGCCTGGCTCGTGCTCCTGCGCGACCGGGGCACGTGGGAGCTCGCCGACGTCCTCGCGTACGCCGTCGGCTACGCGCGGCACGGCCACCCGGTGCTCGCCCGGGTCGGCACCACGATCACCGGTGTCGCAGAGCTCTTCACCGAGCACTGGCCGACGTCGGCGGCGCTGTGGATGCCCTCGGGCGCGGCTCCGACCGCCGGCACGAGCATCGAGAACCCCACCTACGCCGCCGTCCTGGAACGGCTCGTCGACGCCGGCCGGGGCCGTCCGAGCCGCGAGGCGCGGGTCGAGGCGGCCCGCTCGGCCTGGGGCGAGGGCTTCGTCGCCGACGCCGTCGACGCCTTCGTCCGCACCCCGCACCGCCACGCGAGCGGGACCGACCACGCCGGGGTCCTGCGCGGGGAGGACATGGCGGAGTTCTCCGCCGGCTTCGAGGACGCCGTGACGCTCGACGTCATGGGCGTCACGGTCGCGAAGACGGCGGCGTGGGGGCAGGGCCCGGTGCTGCTCCAGGCGATGGCGCTGCTCGACACCTTCTCCCCCGCCGAGGTCGACCCGTCGACGGCGGACGGCGCGCACGTCGTCCTCGAGGCCCTCAAGCTCGCGCTCGCGGACCGGGACTGCTGGTACGGCGACCCGGGCCCGGAGGAGGAGCAGGTCCCCCTCACCACCCTGCTCTCGACCGCGTACACGGCCGAGCGGCGCGCTCTGGTCGGCGACGACGCGAGCCACGTCCTGCGCCCCGGCTCGCCCGACGGCCGCACCCCGTTCGTGCCGCCGCTGCGCGAGACCTACGACGCCACGGCCGCGGGCGGCGCGGCCGGGGAGCCGACGGTGGCGCGCTCCGGCTCGACCCGCGGGGACACGTGCCACCTCGACGTCGTCGACCGCTGGGGCACCGTCGTCTCCGCGACGCCGTCGGGCGGGTGGCTGCAGTCCTCGCCGACCGTGCCCGAGCTCGGCTTCTGCCTCGGCACCCGGCTGCAGATGACCTGGCTGGAGGAGGGCTCGCCGTCGACGCTGCGCCCGGGCCGACGGCCGCGGACGACGCTGACGCCGACCCTGCTGCTGCGCGACGGCGTCCCCGTCGCCGGGCTGGGCTCCCCGGGCGGCGACCAGCAGGACCAGTGGCAGCTGACCTACCTGCTGCGCACGCTCCTCGGCGGGTACACCCCGCAGCAGGCGGTCGACGCGCCGGCGCTGCACACGACGTCGATGGCCGGCTCGTTCTGGCCGCGCACCTGGACGCCGGGCGGCGCCGTCGTCGAGGACCGCCTGGGCGAGGACGTCATCGGCTCCCTCGAGCGCCGCGGGCACGTCGTCACCCGCGCCGGGGACTGGGCGCTCGGACGGCTGTCCGTCGTCACGCGGGACCCGGCGACGGGCCTGCTGCAGGCCGCGGCCAACCCCCGCGGCGACCAGGGCTACGCGGTGGGGCGGTGAGCCGGGTGGGTCGTGCGGCCGACGACGCGGCGGGGGGTGGGCTCAGGGGCCGCGCCGCGGCCGGTGCCGGCGGTGCCTTCCGGGCGCTGCGCGCCCGGGTCGCGGGCGGGCGCGACGAGACCGACGCCCCGGTGGTCGCGGACGCGGTGCCCGAGAGGGTCTTCGGCCCGCCGCTGCTCGAGGTGCGGGGGCTCACGGTGACCTACCGCACCGGTGACGACGAGGTGCCCGCCGTGCAGGACGTGGACCTGCTCGTGCGCGAGGGCGAGCGCGTCGCCGTCGTGGGCGAGTCCGGCTCGGGGAAGTCGACGACGGCCGCGGCGCTCATCGGCCTGCTGCCCGGCAGCGGTCGCGTGGCCGCCGGGACGATCTCCTTCGCCGGCGAGGACGTCACGCACGCCTCGGACGCCCGGCTGCTGCGCCTGCGCGGGCGCGAGGTCGGCCTCGTCCCGCAGGACCCGATGAGCAACCTCAACCCCGTCATGCGCGTCGGCGCGCAGGTCGAGGAGGTCCTGCGTGCCCACGGCCTCGCCTCCGGACGCGCGGCGAGGGAGCGCGCCGTCGAGCTGCTCGGCCTGGCCGGGATCCCCGACGCCGCGCGCCGGGCCCGCGCGTTCCCGCACGAGTTCTCCGGCGGCATGCGCCAGCGCGTGCTCATCGCGATCGCCCTGGCGTGCGAGCCGCGGCTGCTCGTCGCCGACGAGCCGACCTCCGCGCTCGACGTCACGGTGCAGCGGCAGATCCTCGACCACCTCGAGCACCTCACCGAGGCCACGGCCACGAGCCGGGGCACGTCGATGCTCCTCGTCACGCACGACCTCGGGCTCGCCGCCGACCGCGCGGACACCGTCGTCGTCATGTCGAGGGGGCGCGTCGTCGAGAGCGGCCCGGCCGCTCGGCTGCTCGTCGACCCGCAGCACGAGTACACCCGCCGGCTCGTCGCGGCGGCGCCGAGCGTCAGCGCGGCGCGTGCCTCCGTCCGCGCGCGCGCCGACGGCGTCACGGGGCCCCGCCGGCACGACACCGCCGACGGCGCCCCGGTGCTCCGGGTCGAGGACGTCACGAAGACCTACCGGGTCCGGGGACGCGGGAACGGCGAGATCACGGCCGTGGACGGCGTCTCGCTCGCCGTCGCCGCCGGCACGACGACGGCCGTCGTCGGCGAGTCGGGCTCGGGCAAGACGACGCTCGCCCGCCTGGCCCTCGGGCTGGAGGCGCCCACGTCCGGGCGGCTCCTCGTCGGCGACGACGTCGTCGGCGAGACCTCCGGGGCCCGGCGGCGCGCCGTGCGACGCGCCATGCAGCCCGTCTTCCAGGACCCCTACGCCTCGCTGGACCCGACGATGAGCGTCGAGCGCCTCGTCGACGAGCCGCTGCGGGTCTTCGGCGAGGGCGACCGCGCCTCACGGCGACGCCGCGTGGGCGAGCTCCTCGACCAGGTGTCCCTGCCGCGGGAGTCCGCGCAGCGCCGTCCCGCGGAGCTCTCGGGCGGGCAGCGCCAGCGCGTCGCCATCGCCCGGGCCCTGGCGGTCGAGCCGCGGCTCGTCGTCCTCGACGAGGCCGTCTCGGCCCTCGACGTCCTCGTCCAGGACCAGGTCCTGCAGCTGCTCGCCGAGCTGCAGGAGGACCTGGGCGTCGCCTACCTCTTCATCACCCACGACCTGGCGGTCGTGCGCCAGGTCGCCCACGAGGTCGCCGTCATGCGCGGCGGCCGGCTCGTCGAGCGCGGCAGCACCGACCAGGTCATGGGCTCCCCCCGCGAGGACTACACGCGCGAGCTGCTCGCGGCCATCCCCGGTGCCGAGTTCTACGCGGCCCGCGCGGGATGAACTCCGTGACATGGTGCGAGCAGGTGGCGCGACGCTAGCATCCTGCGACATGTCGACCCTCTACCTGCGCAACGTCCCTGACGAGCTGGTGGCACGCCTTCGCCGCCTCGCCGACCTGCAGTCCACCTCCGTCGCCGCCGTCGCCGTGCGGGAGCTGGACGAGTCCACCCGTCGGGTCGACAACCCGGCGCTGCTGTCCGCCCTGCCCCACCTCGACGTCCCGACGAGCGTGACGCTCGACGCGGTCGACGACGAGCGCGCGGCCCGCTGAGCGGTCCCTGCCGACCCGTGGCCCTCGTCCTCGACTCCTCCGCGGCGGTCAACGTCCTGCTGAACGCCGGCACCGCCCGCGCGCTCGTCCGCGACGAGCGGCTGCACGCCCCGCACCTCGCGGACAGCGAGGTGGCGAGCGTCCTGCGCCGGCACGTCGCCGCCGGCCGCCTCAGCGCCTCCCACGGGCATGCTGCCCTGGGCACCTGGCAGCGGCTCGGGCTACGACGCCATCCCGCCACCCCCGTCCTCGCGAGGATCTGGGAGCTGCGGGGGGCCGTCAGCGCGTACGACGCCACCTACGTCGCCCTCGCCGAGGCCCTCGGCTGCGCCCTCGTCACCGCTGACGGCCGGCTCAGCCGGGCCCCCGGCCTCCGCTGCCCGGTGACGGTGGTGCCGGACTGACGCGAAGTCCCCGTGGCCGGTCGCCGGCCGAGCAGGGCAGCCGGCCGACGGCGGCACCGGCGGTCCTCAGCGCCGCAGCAGGTGCCGCAGGCCCTCCAGCACCGACCGGTCCTCGATGGTGCTCGGCACCGCCGGGTCGAGGCCGTCGGCGATCTCCCGCAGCGTCCGGCGGAGCACCTTCCCGGACCGGGTCTTCGGCAGCGCCGCGACGACGTCGACGCGCCGCAGCGAGGCGACGGCCCCGACCTCGTCGCGGACCCGCTGGACGACCTGCGCGGCGACCTCCTGCGGTGGTGCCGTCGCCGTGGTCGTGAGGACGACGAGGGCGCGCGGCTCCTGGCCCCGCAGGGCGTCGGCGACGCCGACGACGGCGCACTCGGCGACGTCCGGGTGGCCGATGACCGCGGCCTCCAGCTGCCCCGCCGAGAACCGGTGCCCGGCGACGTTGACGACGTCGTCGGTGCGCCCCAGCACCCGCACGTAGCCGTCCTCGTCGACCGAGCCGCCGTCCCCGGTGACGTAGGAGCCGGGGAACGCGGCCAGCGCGGAGGCGCGCAGGCCGTCGTCGCCGCCCCAGACCCCGACGAGCGTGCCCGGCGGCAGCGGCAGGCGCAGGCACAGCGCCCCCTCCTCCCCCGGCCCGACCTCGCGCCCGGCGGCGTCGAGGACGCGGACGTCGTAGCCGGGCGAGGGGACCGACGGCGAGCCGGGCTTGAGCGGCAGCTCCTGCAGGCCCCGCGGCGAGCAGGCGATCGGCCAGCCGGTCTCGGTCTGCCACCAGTTGTCGACGACGGGGACGCCCAGGTGCTCGCCCGCCCAGGCCCACGTGTCGGGGTCGAGCCGCTCCCCCGCCAGGTACAGCGCCCGCAGGCTCGACCGGTCGTGCCCCTCGGCGAGCGCCAGCTCCGGGTCCCGGGCGCGGACGGCCCGCACCGCGGTGGGCGCGGTGAAGAGGACGGCGACGCCGTGCTCCTCCACGGCGCGCCACAGCTCGCCGGCGTCGGGCGTGCCCACCGGCTTGCCCTCGTAGAGCACCGTCGTGCACCCCGCGAGCAGGGGCCCGTAGACGATGTAGGAGTGGCCGACGACCCATCCCACGTCGCTGGCCGTGAGGACGACGTCGCCCGCCTCCAGGCCGAAGAGGTGGCGCACCGACCACGCGAGAGCGACCGCGTGGCCGCCGTGGTCGCGCACCACCCCCTTGGGGCGGCCCGTCGTCCCCGAGGTGTGCAGCACGTAGAGCGGGTCGGTGGCCGCGACCTCGACGCACTCGGCGGGCGGCGCCGCCCCCGGGCGCAGGACCTCGGCCCACGTCAGGTCCCGCCCCGGCACGAGGTCCGCGGTCACCTGCGGCCGCTGGAGGACGACGCAGTGCGCGGGCGCGTGCTCGGCGCGGGCCAGGGCCGCCTCGAGCAGGGGCATGTACTCCACGACCCGGGACGGCTCGAGCCCGCACGAGGCGGTGACGACGACGACCGGCTGCGCGTCGTCGACGCGGGCGGCGAGCTCGGCGGCGGCGAAGCCGCCGAAGACGACGACGTGGACGGCGCCGATGCGCGCGCACGCGAGCATGGCGACGACGGCCTCGGGGACCATCGGCAGGTAGAGCAGGACGCGGTCGCCCCGGTCGACGCCGAGCGCGCGCAGGGCGCCGGCGAGCCGGGCCGACTGGTCGAGCAGCTCGGCGTAGGTCAGGGTGCGCCGCTCGCCGGTGTACGCGCTGTGGTGGACGACCGCGGCCTGGTCCCCCCGGCCGGCGACCACGTGCCGGTCGAGGCAGTTGTACGCGGTGCTGAGCGTCGCGCCGCGGAACCACCGCGGGAGGACGGCGCCCTCCGCCGCGTTGGCGGCCGGGTCCAGCGCCCTCGTCGGGCGGCGGATCCAGCTGATCGACCGCGCCGCCTCGAGCCAGAAGGCGTCGGGGTCCTCCAGCGACCGCCGGTGCGCGGCCTCCCACGCCCCGCCCGCGGTGACGCTGCCCGTGCCCTGCGACCCCGTCGTCATGGCCCCATCCTGGCCGACGCGCGTCGGGCGGCGCCCCAGCGGCCGGCCGGAGCACGGCGGGCCGGGGAGCGGCGGGCCGGCGGACTCGCGGGGCTGGCAGGCTCGGTGCCCGTGAGCCCCTCCCCCTCCGGCCTGGACCCGCGGGCGCTGCCCGAGCACGTGCTCGCCTTCCTCGCGGAGCGGCACCTGGCGACCCTGACGTCGCTGCGCGGCGACGGCAGCCCGCACGTCGTGCCCGTCGGCTTCACGTGGGACGACGAGCAGGGCCTGGTGCGCGTCATCACCTCCGGCGACTCGGTCAAGGCGCGGCTGGCCGCCCGCCACGGGCGCGCCGCCGTGTGCCAGGTGGACGGCGGTCGCTGGCTCACGCTCGAGGGACCCGTGGAGGTGCTCCGCGACGCCGCGGCGGTGCGCGACGGCGAGCAGCGCTACGCCGCCCGCTACCGCACGCCGCGGGAGAACCCGCGCCGCGTCGTCCTCGCCATCACCGTCGACCGCGTCCTCGGCCGGGTACCCCCGCCCGCGGGCTGAGAGCCCCGGAGGCGCCGCCGGGGGCCGCACGACGGGGGCCGGGCGACGGGGGCCGGACGCCGGGGTCAGTCCGGCGCGGTCACCATCACCTCGACGGCCCGCGCGAGCAGCGCGTCCACGGGGGCCTCGGCGTAGGCGCGCCGGCCGCGCCGGGCGCGGAAGACGGCGCCGCGCACCTCGTCGACGGCGAGGGCGTCGCCGTCGTCGAAGTAGCCGCGCAGGCGGTCGCACAGGTCGTCGACCTCGCCCACGTGGTAGCCGCGGTGCAGCCCGGAGGCCCGCGCCGCCCGCTCGCCGCGACGGCGGCGCAGGCGGCCGGTGACGGTCCGCGCCCGCGCGGCGAGGTCCTCCAGGTAGGCGTCCCGGCCGCGCCGGGCGACGGAGAGCTCCCGCTCGTGCCGGGCGACGGCGTCCTCGAGCCGGGCCAGCGCCGCGTCCACGGCGACGACGTCGTAGCCGTGGCGGTGCAGGTCGAAGCAGGTGGAGCGGACCTCCTCGGAGGTGAGGTCGAGCGCCGACCCCGCCCGCGCCGCCGGCACGCCGCTCGAGCGCACCCCGCCCCCGGGCACGTCGTCGCCCTCGCCGGGGGGGCGTCCGCCGAGGCGCTCGTACGCCTGGCGGGCCGCGGCGAAGAAGTCGTCGACCTGCGCGGCGTCGTAGCCGCGCGAGAGCCGCCCGACCCGGGGGAAGGCGTCCACGGGCGAGGACTCTGCCAGAGAGCCCGCCGCCGCCCGCCGAGGCGCGCGAGGGGACCCGGGGGCACGCGTGCGCGTCCGGGCCGACCGGGCGTCAGTCGCGGCGCGAGGACCCGAGCGTGAGCGGGACCGGCGCGCCCGCGGGACCGCCGGCCGACGGCTGCGCGAGGTCCGCGGCGGCGAGCTGGCCGCAGGCGCCGTCGATGTCACGACCGCGCGTGTCGCGCACGGTGGTGGGGACGCCGTGCGCCCGCAGCCGCTCGACGAAGGTCCGCTCCACCCGCGGGTCGGACGCGGTCCAGCGCGACCCCGGGGTGGGGTTGAGCGGGATGGGGTTGACGTGCACCCAGCCACGCCCTCGACGGTTCAGCTCGGTGCCGAGCAGGTCCGCCCGCCACGCCTGGTCGTTGACGTCGCGGATCAGCGCGTACTCGATGGACACGCGACGCCCGGTGGCCTCGAAGTAGCGGCGCGCGGCGTCGAGCGCCTCGCCCACCTTCCACCGCGTGTTGATCGGCACGAGCTCGTCGCGCAGCTCGTCGTCGGGCGCGTGCAGGCTGAGGGCCAGCGTCATCGGGATGCCCTCGCCCGCCAGCCGGTCGATCGCCGGCACCAGGCCCACGGTCGACATGGTGATCCCCCGGGCCGACATGCCGAGGCCCTCGGGAGCCGGCGCCACCATGCGGCGGACGGCGGCGATCGCCGACCGGTAGTTGGCGAGCGCCTCGCCCATCCCCATGAAGACGACGTTGCTGACCCGCAGCGCCTCGCCGACGTCTCCCGTCGCGTCGCCGTTGCCGTCCGCGGACGTCGTCCGCTCCCGGTCCCCGTCACGGGTCTCGGCGACGAGGGAGCGCGCGGCCGCGACGACCTGCTCGACGATCTCGGCGGTGGAGAGGTTGCGGGTGAGCCCGGCCTGCCCGGTCGCGCAGAAGGGGCAGTTCATGCCGCACCCCGCCTGGCTGGACAGGCAGAGGGTGACGCGCCCGGGGTACTTCATGAGCACGCTCTCGACGAGCGCCCCGTCGTGCAGGCGCCACAGGGCCTTGCGGGTCGCCCCGCCGTCGGCGGTCATCTCCCGCACCGGGGTGAGCAGCGTCGGCAGGAGCGCGGCGACCACCTCCTCGCGGCGGCCCTTCGGCAGGTCCGTCATCTGCGCGGGGTCGGTGACCAGCCGCTCGAAGTAGTGCGTCGAGAGCTGCTTGGCCCGGAAGGCCGGCAGGCCGAGCTCGGCGACGGCGGCGGCGCGCTCGTCGGGCGCGAGGTCGGCGAGGTGGCGCGGCGGCTTGCCGCGGCGCGGGGCGGAGAAGGTCAGCTGACCGGGGGCGGGAGGCATGGCGGCTCCAGGGTCGCACGCCGGGCCGGCCCCTGGCGCCCGGCACTCAGCCCCGCCAGGTCCCCCAGCGGCGGACGAGCTCGCGACCGGCGACCGCGCACGTGTCCGGCAGGAGCAGCCGCTCCCAGGCGACGAGGTCCACGGGGCGGCCGGTGAGCGCCGCGACGAGCAGCGTCCAGGCCGTCCCGTGGCCGACGAGCACCAGGTCGCGGACCCCGTCCCGCGCCGCCGCGGCGGCGTGGACGTCCACCGCGGCGACGACGCGCTCGCGCGTGCTGGCCGCCGTCTCCCAGCCCGGGGCGGCCGGCGCGCCCTGGCTGACGAGCGAGCGGTGGATGCGCACCGCGTAGTCGTCGAGCCAGCCGGCGGGGCGCGCCTGCTCCCCCAGCGCCGGGTCGACGGCGACGTCGGCGTCGGTGAGGAGCCCGGCGGTCTCGCGGGCCTTGGGCTCCGCCGAGCACACCCACCGGGCGCGCCCGGGCAGCACCCCGCTCTCGCGCAGGGCCGTCACCCCGCCCGTGTGCTCGGGGTGCAACCCCCACGTCGACGGCGGCCGGGAGGGGTCGACGAGCGGTCGACCGTGCCGGACGAGGTGCAGCACGACCTCGGCGCCGCCCCTCGCGCCCGGGGCCCCCGGGGCGTCCGCGGTCACGAGGCGGGCACCAGCAGCGCCAGCACCACCCAGGCGACGGGCGCGGTGACGAGCAGCGAGTCGAGCCGGTCCATGACGCCCCCGTGGCCGGGCAGCGTGGTGCCCATGTCCTTGATGCCGAGGTCGCGCTTGAGCATGGACTCCGCGAGGTCGCCGAAGGTGGCGGTCAGCCCGACGAGCGCGCCGAGCAGCACGCCCGCCCACCACGGCCCGTCGAGGAGCAGGACGACCCCGGCGGCGCCGACGACGAGCGACAGGAGCACGGAGCCGGCGAGCCCCTCGCGGGACTTCTTCGGGCTCACCGACGGCGCGAGGGGGTGGCGCCCGAGCGTGGCCCCGGCGGCGTAGCCGCCGACGTCGCTCGCGACGACGGCCGCGACGAAGACGAGCACCCTCATCTGCCCGTCCGGCTGGGCGAGCATGAGGACGACCGCGGAGGCCAGGAGCGGGATCCAGGCCAGGGCGAGCAGGCCCGCCGCGACGTCGCGGACGGCGCCGTCGCGCCCCTCGGCGACGCGCCACGCCGCCACGACCACGCAGGTGAGGCCGAAGACGACGAGCGCCGCCTCCGCGCCCTCGACGTAGGCCGCGACGAGCAGCAGCGCCCCTCCGACGAGGACGGGCACCCGCGGCACGACGAGGTGACGCTCGGCGAGCGCCGCGGACACCTCGAGCACCCCCACGACGGCGGCGACGAGGACGAAGACGAGGAAGGCCGGTCGCAGCAGCAGCAACGAGGCGAGGAACACGCCGCCGATGAGCAGGCCCACGCCGATGGCGGCGGGGAGGTCGCGCCCCGCGCTGCGACGACGGGGAGCCGGGGGCGGCGGGGCAGCACCCGCCGTCGTCGGCCCGGCCGTCGTCGGCCCCGTCGTCGTCGGCCCCGTCGTCGTCGGCCCCGTCGTCGTCGGCCCGGCCGTCGTCGGGGCCCCCGGGACGGGGTCGGGCGACGTACCGGTCGGTCTGCGGTCGCTCGCCACGGGTCCTCCTCGCGCTGGTCCACCGGCGCCGTCGCCGGGTCGGCGGCGGCCCCGGGGTCGGGACCACCGCGGTACGTCGTGCTGGGCGCGGGTCACACGTCGAGCAGGTCGTTCTCCTTGCGCTTGAGCATGTCGTCGATGGCGTCGACGTGGACCTTCGTGAGCCGCTCCAGCTCCTTCTCGGCGCGGCCCACCTCGTCCTCCCCCGCCTCGCCGTCCTTGGCGATGCGGTCGAGCTCCTCCTTCGCCCGGCGACGGACGCCCCGGACGGTGATCTTGCCGTCCTCGCCCTTCGTGCGGGCGAGCTTGACGTAGTCGCGGCGCCGCTCGGCGGTGAGCTCCGGCATCTGCAGCCGGATGACGTTGCCGTCGTTGCTGGGGTTCACGCCGAGGTCGGAGTCGCGCAGGGCGCGCTCGACGGAGCCGAGCGTGCTGCGGTCGAAGGGGCTGACCAGCACGGTGCGGGCCTCGGGGGCCGCGACGGACGCCAGCTGCTGCAGCGGCGTCGGGGCGCCGTAGTAGTCGACCATGACCTTGGAGAACATCGCGGGGTTGGCGCGCCCGGTGCGGATCGCCGCGAGGTCCTCCTTGGCGACCTCGACGGCCTTGTCCATCTTGTCCTCGGCATCGAGGAGGGTGTCGTCGATCACTCGGGGCTCCTTCGTCGCGCCGCCGCACCGCCCGAGGGGCGGAGCGCGCGCTCGCTGCTGGTGGTGCGTCCTGGCCTGGTGGGGTGCCGGGGGCGGCGCTCAGCCGGCCTCGACGAGCGTGCCGATCTTCTCACCCCGGACCGCCGCCGCCACGTCGCCGTCGCCCATGCCGAAGACGACCATGGGCAGCCCGTTGTCCATGCAGAGGCTGAAGGCGGTGGCGTCGAGCACCTTGAGCCCGCGCGCCAGGGCGTCCGCGTACGTGAGGTGCTCGAGCCGCTCCGCGGACGGGTCGCGGCGCGGGTCCGCGGTGTAGACGGCGTCGACGCCGTTCTTGGCCATGAGGACCACGTCGGAGTGCGTCTCGAGCGCACGCTGCGCCGCGACGGTGTCGGTGGAGAAGAAGGGCATGCCCGCGCCGGCGCCGAAGATGACCACGCGGCCCTTCTCCAGGTGCCGGATCGCGCGGCGCGGGATGTACGGCTCCGCCACCTGGCCCATCGTGATGGCGCTCTGGACCCGCGTCTCGACCCCCTTCTGCTCGAGGAAGTCCTGGAGCGCGAGCGCGTTCATCACCGTCCCGAGCATGCCCATGTAGTCGGCGCGGGAGCGGTCCATCCCCCGCTGGGACAGCTCGGCGCCGCGGAAGAAGTTGCCGCCGCCGACGACGACGGACACCTGCACGCCCTCGCGCACCGCGTCGGCGATCTCCGCGGCCACGCGGTTGACCACGTCGGGGTCGACACCGGTGGCACCGCCGCCGAAGGTCTCGCCCGAGAGCTTGAGGAGCACACGGCGGGGTCGGGCGGGCGTCGTCGGGCTCACGGGGCTCCTCGGGGTGGGACGGTGCTGTGGCGGGCGGTGCGCGGATCAGCCGGTCTCGGGCGTCACGTCCTCGGGCGTCAGGTCCGGGGCTCCCCGGCCGTCGGCCGCCTGCCCGGTGGCGTCCGGGCGCCGTGGGTGCTGGGCTGCCGGTGCGCCCGGGGCAGTCTGCCCGATCCACGAGCGGACCAGGTGCGCGCCGAGCAGCGAGGGGGTACCGGGTGACGACGTCCCGGGACGAGGTGGGCGCCGCGGCGAGCGGGCCCGAGGACGACCTGGCAGGGGACGACCGGGCCGGGGACGACCGTGCCGGGGACGACCGGGCCGGGGACGACCGGGCCGGGGACGACCGCCCGGTCCTCGCACGCTCGGTCCACGACGGGCCCGGGCCGGGGGCGCCGGTCGTGGTCCTGCTGCACGCCTTCCCGCTCGACCGATCGATGTGGGACGACGTCGTCCCGCTGCTGACCGGGACCTGCCGGGTGGTCGCCGTCGACCTGCCCGGACTGGGCGGGTCGGCGGTGCCGGACGTCGCACCCGACCTGGACGTGGCCGCCGTGGCCGTCCTGGCGGCGCTCGACGACCTCGGCGCGTCCTCCGCCGTGGTCGCGGGCCTCTCGACGGGGGGCTACGTGGCGGCGCTGCTCGCCGGTCGCGCCCCCGAGCGTCTCCTGGCGCTCGCCCTGCTGGACACGACGACCCGGCTGGGGCCGCCGGACGAGGCCGGCCCGCGCCGGGAGGTCGCCGAGCGGGTCCTCGGGCCCGAGGGGCTGGACGCCGTCATGGGCTCCGTGCAGGAGGGCCTGTCCGAGCGCGCCCGCCGGGAGCGCCCGGAGCTCGCCGAGCGCGTCGCCGCCACGATCCGCGGCCAGCGGCCCGACGGTGTGGCCTGGGTCGCCCGGGCGCTCGCGGACCGCCGTGACACGACCGGGGCGCTCCGCGACTTCCCCGGGCCGGTGCTGCTCCTGTTCGGGGAGGACGACGCGGCGACCCCGCCCCACCGGCGCGCCCGCGAGCTGCACGCGGACCGACCGGACGCCGACCTCGTGGTGGTCCCCGGGTCGGGGCACCTCACGGCGCTCGAGGCGCCCCACGCCGTGGCGGACGCGCTGCTGCGTCTGGTGAGGTCCGCCGGCGCAGGTGGCAGCGGCGCCTGAGCCGACCCGGCGACGACGCACGGCGGGACCGGGCCCGGCGGTGGCCCGGTCGTGACGCGGGACGCACGAGGGCCCGCCCTCCCCGAGCGGGGAGGGCGGGCCCTCGTCGTCGTGGTGCGGCGGCCTCAGGCCGTGGCGCCGACGCGGAAGCGCGCGAAGCCGGTGACCTCGACGCCGGCGTCCCGCACGTAGGCGCCGACCGTCTTCTTGGCCTCCTTGGCGAAGGCCTGCTCGAGCAGCACGTTGTCCTTGAAGTAGCCGTTGACACGACCCTCGATGATCTTGGGCATCGCCTGCTCGGGGCGGCCCTCCTCGCGGGCGGTCTCCTCGGCCAGGCGACGCTCGTTCGCGACGACCTCCTCGGACACCTCCTCGCGGGAGAGGAAGGTCGGGCTCATGGCCGCCGCGTGCATGGCGACGTCGCGACCGACCTCGGCGCCCTGGTCGCCGCGGACGGCGACGATGGCGCCGATCTGCGGCGGCAGGTCGGGGCTCGTGCGGTGCAGGTAGGAGACGACGCGGTCGCCCTCGAGGCGCGCCACGCGACGGACCTCGATCTTCTCGCCCAGCGAGGCGTTGCCCTCGTCGAGCACCTGCTGGACCGACTTCCCGTCCAGGTCGGAGCCGAGCAGCGTCTCGGCGTCGGCGGCGCCGACGGCCACCGCCTGGTCGAGCACACGCTGCGCGAGCCGGCCGAACGGCTCGCTCTTGGCGACGAAGTCCGTCTCGCAGTTCACCTCGACGAGCGTGCCGACGCCGCCGTCGACGTGCGCGGCGACGAGGCCGTTCGAGGCGGTGCGGCCCTCGCGCTTGGTCACGCCCTTGAGGCCCTTGACGCGCAGGAACTCCTGGGCGCCGGCGAGGTCGCCGTCGGACTCCTCCAGGGCCTTCTTGCAGTCGAGCATGCCCGCGCCGGTCGTCTCGCGGAGCGTCCTGATGTCAGCGGCGGTGTACGCCATGTCCGTCTCTCCTCGTGAGGTGGAGGGGCAGCGCCGGGCGCTGCGGGGTCCGACGCGCCGCACCGGGCCCCGCGGCGGCGGGGCCCGGTGCGGGAGCGGCGGTCGTGCGGGGCGCGGGCGGCCTGCGCCCGCGGCGGCTCAGGCCTGCGAGGGCTGGGCGTCCGCGGGCTGGGCGTCCGCGGGCTGGGCGTCCGCGGGCTGGGCGTCCGCGGGCTGGGCGTCCGCGGGCTCGCCGGTCGCGGCCTCGGCCGGGGCCGCGTCCGTGCTCTCGCCGGCGGCCGCCTCGGCGACCTGCTGCGCGTCGGCGTCCGCGACGGAGCCCTCGACGGCCTCCGCCTCGGAGTCGCCACCGCGGGCGGCGTGACCCTGCGACGCGCCGGACTGGTCGGGCCCCTGGCCGAGCAGCTCGCGCTCCCACTCGGCGAGCGGCTCGGACTCCTGGCCGCCGTCCGAGCGCTGGCCGCCACCGGCGCGCTGCACGAGGCCCTCGGCCACGGCGTCGGCCACGACGCGGGTGAGCAGCGTCACCGACCGGATGGCGTCGTCGTTGCCGGGGATCCGGAAGTCGACGACGTCGGGGTCGCAGTTGGTGTCGACGACGGCGACGATCGGGATGCCGAGCTTCTTGGCCTCGTCGACCGCCAGGTGCTCCTTGTTCGTGTCGACGATCCACACGGCGCTGGGGGTGCGCGCCATGTCGCGGATGCCGCCGAGCGTGCGGTCGAGCTTGTCCTTCTCCCGCCGCATCATGAGGAGCTCCTTCTTCGTCCGCCCGCTGGCGGCGACGTCGTCGAAGTCGACGAGGTCGAGCTCCTTCATGCGCGCGAGACGCTTGCTCACCGTCTGGAAGTTCGTCAGCATCCCGCCCAGCCAGCGCTGGTTGACGTAGGGCATGCCCACCCGGGTGGCCTGCTCGGCGAGCGGCTCCTGCGCCTGCTTCTTCGTGCCGACGAACAGGACCGAGCCGCCGTGGGCGACGGTCTCCTTGACGAACTCGTACGCACGGTCGATGTACGTCAGCGACTGCTGGAGGTCGATGATGTAGATGCCGTTGCGCTCGGTGAAGATGAAGCGCTTCATCTTCGGGTTCCAGCGGCGGGTCTGGTGCCCGAAGTGGACACCGCTCTCCAGCAGCTGGCGCATCGTGACGACGGCCATGGGTGGTCCTCTCGCGCCGCCCGCGGGCGGCTCCGGTTGGTCGCCGGGATCCCCTGCGGACCCGGCCCTGGCACCCGCGACGCACCTGCCCCGGACCGCGGTGCGGTCCGGACCGGGAGGCGCGCCACCACCGGGGACGGCGGTGCGCGGGCGCGCGAAGTAGGTCGGCCTGGGCCGACCCCGGGAGAAGAGTACGCCCTGGGAGGCCGCGGACCTCCCGCCGCGCTCCCGCGCCGGCGGGCCCGCCGCCCGGCCGCGCCGTCCGCAGGCCGCGCCGTCCGCAGGCCGCGCCGTCCACAGGCCGCGCCGTCCACAGGCCGCGACGGGCGGCGCGTGTCCACCGTCGGACCCGGCCGGTCCGACGGGGTCGTCGTCACGGCCACGCTCCTGCCGGTGACCAGAGCCCGCACCGCCCCGCGCACCGTCCGGCTCCCCGCGGTCGTCGCGCTGCTGCTGCTCGGCGCGGCCTCGTCCCCCTCGGCGACCGCCGTGCCCGACGCCGGGGGCGGCACCCCCACGACGACGGGCTGGTCCGCCCCCGCCGCCCCGCCGGCGCCAGGCGGGTCGACCCCCCCGGCCCCGCCGGCACCGGCCGCCCCGCCCGCGCCGCAGGACGTGGGGACGGCGGCCCGCTGGTCCTGGCCCCTCGCGGGGCGGCCGGCGGTCGTGCGCCCCTTCACGGCCCCGGCGCAGCGCTGGTCGCCGGGCCACCGCGGCGTCGACCTCGCGTCCGTCCCGGGCGCGCCGGTGCGCTCCCCCGCCGACGGCCGCGTCGTGCTCTCCCGGCGGGTCGTCGACCGGGCGGTCGTCGTCGTCGAGCACGCCGCGGGCCTGCGGACGACCCTCGAGCCGGTCGCGGACGCGCCCGCCGTCGGCACGCCCGTCGCCCGGGGCGCCGTGGTGGGGCGGCTGTCGGCGCAGGGGGCGCACTGCCCGGGGTGCCTGCACTGGGGGGTACGCCGCGGCGAGGGACGCTCGGCGCCCTACCTGGACCCGCTCTCGCTGCTGGCGCCACCCTCCCCGCCGGTGCTGCTCCCCCTGCCGCCGCGGCTGCGGGCCGGGTAGCCGGTCGGCGTCGGCGCTGCGTGGCCCGGCCGCCGCCGCGCGGTCAGCCGGCGTCGGCCAGCTTCGTCCGCAGCTGCAGCACGGCCTTGGAGTGCATCTGGCAGATGCGGGACTCCGTGACGCCGAGGACGCGCCCGATCTCGGCCAGCGTCATGCCCTCGTAGTAGTAGAGCGTGACGACGATCTTCTCCCGCTCCGAGAGCTGGTCGATGGCCCGGGCGAGGAGGAACTTCGTCTCCTCGCCCTCGAAGGCCATGACCGGGTCCTCGGCGCGGGTGTCCTCGAGCGTGTCGCCGAGGGAGAGGCTGTCGCCCTTCTCCCCTCCCGTGAGGAGCTCGTCCAGCGCCACGAGGTTGACGTAGGACACCTGGCTGAAGATGTGGTGCAGCTCCTTGAGCGGCACCCCCAGCCTCGCGGCCACCTCGGGCTCGGTGGGCGTGCGGTGCAGCGTCGCCTCGAGCTCGGCGTAGGTCTTCTCGACCTCGCGCGCCTTGCTGCGCACCGACCGCGGGATCCAGTCGAGGGCGCGCAGCTCGTCGATGATGGCGCCGCGGATCCGCTGGATCGCGTACGTCTCGAACTTGATGGCCCGCTCGAGGTCGTACTTCTCGATCGCGTCGATGAGCCCGAAGACGCCGTAGGAGACCAGGTCCGCCTGCTCCACGTTCGAGGGCAGCCCCACCCCGACCCGACCGGCGACGAACTTCACCAGCGGCGAGTAGTGGAGGATCAGCCGCTCGCGGACCGCGGCGTCCCCGGTCGTCTTGAAGCGCACCCAGAGCTCGCGGACGGCGGCCTCGGCCACCTCGGCCGGCGTGGGCTCCCGCTCCGCGTCCTCGGGGGCGGTCGTCGGCGCGGGGGGAGGACGGCGTCCCGCCGACGGAGTGCGCTGGCTCACGCGGCCTCCTCGGGTCGTCGTGCCCCGGGCCTCACGGGGGCGGTGTCGGGTGGGTCAACGGTCGGGTCGGTCGGACGGCAGGGCGCGCAGCCCACCTTCGGAGCAGCCCCGCGGGCGGACCGGTCCCCGCCCGCCCCGTCCCCCGGCCGGCTCATGCCCGTGGGTGCGCCTGGTGGTAGCCGGCTCGCAACCGGTCCACCGAGACGTGCGTGTAGAGCTGGGTGGTGGCCAGGCTGGCGTGCCCCAGCAGCTCCTGGACGCTCCTCAGATCAGCCCCTCCGTCGAGCAGGTGTGTCGCCGCGCTGTGACGCAGGGTATGCGGAGTTACGGCTCGTGACACAACTTTCCGACCGGTCCGTGCGACGACCTCGCGGGCGGACCGCTGGTCCCACCGCCCGCCGCGCACGCCGAGCAGCAGCGCCGACCCCGTCGTACCGCGCGCGAGCGCCGGTCTGCCGCCCGCGAGCCAGCGGCCGACGGCCGCGTCCGCCGGCGCCCCGAAGGGCACGACCCTCTCCCGCGAGCCCTTGCCCATCACCCGGACGGTCCAGCGGGTGCGGTCGACGTCGCCCACGTCGAGGCCGACGAGCTCGCCGACCCGGACCCCCGTCGCGTAGAGCAGCTCCAGGGCTGCGTGGTCCCGCAGCGCGACCGGGTCGCCGCCCGCGGCCGCCTCCTGCGCCCGGGCGAGCACGGCCGTGACCGTGCTGCCGGTGAGCACCCCGGGGAGGGAGCCGCCGCGCCCGGGTGACCGCAGCCGGGCCCCCACGTCCACGCCCACCCGCCCCGTGCGGGCCAGCCAGGAGGTGAAGGCCCGTGCCGACGCCGCCCGGCGTGCCGTGGTCGCCCGCGCCGACGGCCGCCCGCCGTCGCCGGCGAGCCAGGCGCGCAGGTGCGCCAGGTCGAGGTCGTCCACGTCGCCGCAGCCCCGCCCCGCGGCGTGCACGAGCAGCCGGCGCACGTCGCCGGTGTAGGCCCGCACCGTGTGCGGCGACCGGCCCCGCTCGACCGCCAGGTGCTCGGCGAAGCGGTCGAGCAGCCCCGCCGCCCCGCGCGGCAGGGCGCCGACGTCGCCGACGTCGTCCTCGGCCGTCCCGTCGTCGCTCCCCCGCTGCGTCCCCGCCCCCGTCACGGCACCACGGTGCAGCAGCACCGACCCCGGGGGCAAGGACGGGCGAGCACCGGGCACGGCGGCTGCGCGCCCCGGGGCGGACCGGCGTCAGCGGGACGGGTCACCACGACGCCAGAGGCTCCCGCGCTCGTCGGCGCCGACCTGGTCCGCGTGCCCGGACAGCGAGAGCCGGCCGAGAGCGGCGACGACCTCGCGCTCGGTCAGCCCGGCGGCACGGGCCACCGACGCGGCAGGGGCGCCGCGCCGCACGGGCAGGGCGTCGGCCACGCGGAGGTCGTCGCCCTCGAGCCCCTCGAGCGGGCGGTGGCGGGGCGGGTCGGCGGGGCCGCCGCGCGGCCGGGCCGCCCCGTCGGCGGCGTCCACGAGCTCGACGACGTCGGCCGCCTCCGTGACGCACGTCGCCTGCAGCTCGCGCATGATCCGGTGGCAGCCCGCCGACGTGCTCGAGGTCACCGGTCCCGGGACGGCTCCGAGCGGGCGCAGGAGAGCCGCGGCACGGGTGGCCGTGCTGAGGGCGCCGGAGCGCCACGCCGCCTCCACGACGACCACGGCGCCGGAGCCGGCCGCCACGAGCCGGTTGCGCTCCAGGAACCGCCACCGCGTGGGCGCGGAGCCCGGAGGCTGCTCGCTGACGACGACGTGCTCGGCGGCGATGCGGGCGAGCAGCGGCTCGTGCGCCACCGGGTAGGCGCGGTCCACCCCGCAGGCGAGCACCGCCACCGTCGCCCCGCCGACCGCCAGGGCCGCCCGGTGCGCGGCCGCGTCGATGCCGAAGGCACCGCCGGAGACCACGGTCACGTGCTGCTCGGCGAGGCCCGCCGCGAGCTCGCCGGCGACGTGCTCCCCGTAGGCGGACGCCGCCCGCGACCCCACGAGCGCGGCCGAGCGCTCCACCAGCGGCCCCAGGCGGCCGGCGCCGCGCACCCACAGGCAGGGCGGGCACGCGTCCCCGAGGTCGCCCAGCCGGCGGGGCCACTCGTCGTCGCCGGGGACGACCACGCGCCCCCCGAGGCGCGCCACCACGTCGGCGTCGCGACGGGGGTCGAGACCGGGCAGGCGCGTGCGCCACCGCTCGAGCCCGGTCCGCAGCGCCGCCCGCGCCCGCGGGCTCGCCGTCGCACGCTCGAGGGCGGGGACGGCGTCGTCCGCTCCCCCGGCGAGCACGAGCGCGAGCGCGCCGACGGGGCCGAGGGCCGTCCGCAGCGCGGCGGCGACGGCGTCGCCCGGCTCGGCCAGCCGGCTCCACGCCGCCCGGGCCCAGCGGTCCTCGCCCGCCCACGCGGGCAGGTCCTGACCCCCGGACGGGAGCCCGTCGAGCGGGAGGCCGTCGAGCGGGAGCCCGTCGGGCGGGAGACCGCCCAGCGGGGGCCGGGGGGCGCTCACGCGGCCCGCCCGCGCAGGCGGAGCAGCAGCGCCGCCCCGACGTGGTCGCGGTCCGGCGTGCCGGCGCCGTCGAGGTCGGCGAGCGTCCACGCGGTCCGCAGCACCCGGTCGTAGCCGCGCACGGTGAGCCGGCCGCGGTCCAGCGCCGCGTCGAGGTCCGCCACGACGGGCGGGGGCAGTCGCAGCCGCCCGCGCAGCAGCGACCCGGGCGCCTCGCCGTTGCACCGCGCGCCGGAGCCCTGCAGGCGCTGCGCCTGCGCGGCGCGCGCCGCGCGGACGCGACCCGCGACGGGCGCGGTGGCCTCGCCGGGCTCCGCCGCGGCCAGGGCGGCGCGCGACGGCGCCGTCACCTCGACCTGGAGGTCGACCCGGTCCAGGAGCGGCCCCGACAGCCGCGCGAGGTACCTCCGGCGCTCCACCGGGGCGCAGGAGCAGCCGTCGCCCTTGCCCGTCGCCCGCCCGCACGGGCACGGGTTGGCCGCCATCACGAGCTGGAAGCGGGCGGGGTAGCGCGCCGCCCCGCCCGCACGGGCGATGACGAGGCTCCCCTGCTCGAGCGGCTGCCGCAGCGCCTCCAGCACGTCCTTGCGGAACTCGGGCGCCTCGTCGAGGAAGAGCACGCCGCGGTGCGCGCGGGAGGCGGCCCCGGGGCGGACGACCCCGCTGCCGCCGCCGACGACCGAGGGCGTGGTCGCCGTGTGGTGCGGGTCCTCGAAGGGCGGGCGGCGCAGCAGGCCGCCCGCGGCGTCGAAGGTGCCGGCCACCGAGTGCACCGCCGTGACCTCGACCGCCTCGGCGTCCTCCAGGTCGGGCAGGAGGCCGGGCAGGCGGGCGGCCAGCATCGTCTTGCCGGCGCCCGGCGGCCCCAGCATCAGCAGGTGGTGCCCGCCCGCGGCGGCGACCTCGACGGCCCGCCGCGCCTCGACCTGGCCCACGACGTCCGCGAGGTCGGGCACCGGGCGCGGCTCGACCGCGCGGCGGCGCCCGGGCAGGTCGTCGTCGTCCGGCTCGCACCCGGCGTCGACGTCGCCGCCGTGGCCGCGCACGACCGCGGCGAGGCTGGAGGCCCCCCGCACCTGCGCCCCCGGCACGAGCTCGGCCTCGGCGGCGTTCTCCACCGGCACGACCACGCGCGGCAGGCCGGCGGCCACGGACGCGACGACGGCGGGCAGCACGCCCCGGACGGGACGCAGGCGCCCGTCGAGGCCCAGCTCGCCGAGGTGCGTCCACCCGCGGACGACCTCGCGCGCCAGCACCCCCTCGGCGGCGAGGACGGCGACCGCGACCGCGAGGTCGAAGCCGGCCCCCTGCTTGGGCAGCGACGCGGGCGAGAGGTTGACCGTCACCCGGCGGGACGGCAGGGAGCAGCCGATGCCGGACAGCGCGGCGCGCACCCGGTCCCGCGACTGCCCCAGGGAGGTGTCGGGCAGGCCCGTGACGACGAAGGCCGGCAGCCCGGGGGTGACGAAGGCCTCGACGTCGACGACCGCGCCGGCCAGCCCGACGAGCGCGACGCCGCGCGTGGCGCCCAGCCCCATCACGCCACCCCGCGCAGGTGCTCGACGAGGGCGGGGCCCCGGGTCGGGCGGAGGACCGCGACGGCGTCCACCCGCAGGGAGGGGGCGCGCTCGCCGCTCCGCTCGGCGAACGCGACGAGCAGACGCCGGACCCGTGCCGCCTTGACCGGCGTCACGGCCTCGAAGGGGTGCCCCGCGCCCGGTGCCCCGTCCGGCCCGCACCGTCGGGTCTTGACCTCCACCGCGACGAGGACGTCGCCGTCGCGCGCCACGACGTCGAGCTCGCCCCGCACCGGGTCGACGCACCGCCAGTTGCGGGCCACCACCCGCATCCCCGCCGCCTCCAGGTGCGCCACCGCCACCTGCTCGCCGTACCTGCCCACCGCGTCGCTCGTCCGCACGGCCACCACCTCCTGGCCGCAGAGGCTGGGCGCGCGGGCCCCGCGCGCGCCCGGGCGGGCGCGGACCTGGGGACGGACGACGTCCCGCAGCCCCTGTGGACGCCGGGACCGTGGTCAGCCGGGCAGGTCCGGCCGGACGCGCGGGGCGGGCGTCAGGGCTCGGGGACCTCGAGCTCGGTCTTGGCCAGCTCCTCCACGTTGACGTCCTTGAACGTCACCACGCGGACCTGCTTGACGAAACGCTTGGAGCGGTAGACGTCCCACACCCAGGCGTCCCCGAGCGTGAGCTCGAACCAGATCTCGCCGTCGGTGCTGCGCGGCACGAGGTCGACCGAGTTGGCCAGGTAGAACCGGCGCTCCGTCTCGACGACGTACGAGAAGAGCCCGACGACGTCGCGGTACTCGCGGTACAGCGCGAGCTCCATCTCGGTCTCGTAGTCCTCGAGGTCCTCGGCGCTCACTCGTGACGACCTTCCCACCCGCTCCGCCCCGGCGCGTGCACCGGCTGGTCCGCCACCATCCTGCCTGACAGCGGGGGCACCGTCGGGCGGCGCCCGGGGCCCTCCGCACCGGCCTCCCGAGGCCCCGCGGCGTCCTCGCCGCCGCGTGCGGGCACGTCGGCGGGGGCGGCCTGCAGCGGCAGCCGCCACGAGCGCCGGTGCTGGACGCCGGGGCCGTGCCGGCGCAGCGCCGCCAGGTGGTCGGGCGCCGAGTAGCCCTTGTTCCCGACCCAGCCGTAGCGGGGGTCGGCGCTGCCGAGGTCGCGCATCAGCGCGTCCCGCTCCGTCTTGGCGACGACGCTCGCGGCGGCCACGGCCGCGCACCGCAGGTCGGCCTTGACCTGGGTCCGGACCGCCCAGGCGTCCGCGCGGGCGGCACCGCGCGGGCGGGGGGTGGAGAGCCAGTCGTGGGAGCCGTCGAGGACGACGACGCCGGGCTCGAGGCCGAGCCCGGCCAGCGCGCGCCGCCCCGCGAGGCGCAGCGCCCGCACCACGCCGAGCGCGTCCACCTCACCGGCGCTCGCGTGGCCGACGGCGCAGGCGAGCGCCCAGCGGCGCACGCGCGGCGCCAGCACCTCCCGCGCGTCCGGGGAGAGCAGCTTGGAGTCCCTCAGCCCGACCGGCGCCGTGGGCGTGCCCGCGTCGACGACGGCGACGCCGACGCTCACCGGGCCGGCCAGGGCCCCGCGGCCGACCTCGTCCATGCCGGCGACGAGGACGTGCCCCTCCCGCAGGAGCGCGCGCTCCGCGCGCAGCGTGGGCGTGCGCGAGCGCGGGCCGGTGCTCGCGGCACGGCGCGTCGTGGGGGCGCTCACGACCCCGGGACGGCCGTCGGCGCGGGGGTGGTGGCGCCCTCCCCCGCGACGCCGGACGACGACGGCTCCGGCACCTGCCGGAACGCGTCCTCGCCCTGGCTCAACCAGTCCCAGCGGCTCAGCGGCCAGACGAGCAGGACGGCGCGGCCGACGACGTCCTCCACGGGCACCGTGCCGCCGCCGTCGAGCTGCTGGTGCGCACGGCTGTCGAGGGAGTCGCCGCGGTGGTCCCCCATGACCCACAGCCGGCCCTCGGGCACGACGACGCTGAAGGCCTCGGCGCTGGCGAGGTCGCCCGGGTAGACGTACGGCTCGTCGAGCGGCTCGCCGTTGACGAGCACGGGGCCGGAGCCGTCGGCCGAGACGGTGTCGCCGGGGAGGCCGACGACGCGCTTGATGAGGTGGTCGCCGGAGTCCTCGGGCAGGACGCCGACGAAGGACAGCACGTCGGCGATGCCCTGCCCCACCGCCGAGCGCTGCGGCTGCGGCGCCTGCTCGAGCCAGCCCCCCGGGTCGGTGAAGACGACGACGTCCCCGCGGTCGAGGTCGAACGGCCCGGGCGTGAGCCGGCTGACGAGGACCCTGTCGCCCACCTCGAGCGTCGGCTGCATCGACTCCGACGGGATGTAGAAGGCCTGCACCAGGAAGGTCTTGATGAGCAGCGAGAGCACCAGGGCGGTCACGACCACGACGACGACCTCGCGGAGGGCGGCCAGCGGGCCGCTGCGGCGTCGCGGCGGCGGGTCGAGGTCCCCCTCGTCCGCGTCCACCGGCTCCTCGCCCGTCCTGCTGCTCACCCGTGCCTCCACCCTCCGTGGCCGGCGGCGCCGTCGCCGACCGTGCCGCACCGCCCGTCCGCTCGCCCCGCGTGGGAGCACCACCCTCGCACCATCGGGCCGGTGCCGCGGGCACCGGCCCGGTGCGGGCCGTCCGCCGTGCGGCACGGGCGCGGGCACGACGACGCCCCCGCACCGTCGGGGCGGGGGCGTCGTGGTGCGTCAGCGCGAGACGGGCTCGCGCTTCTCCTTGATCTTGGCGGCCTTGCCGCGGAGCTCGCGCAGGTAGTACAGCTTCGCGCGGCGGACGTCGCCGCGGCTCGCGACCTCGACGCGGTCGATGGCCGGCGTGTGGACCGGGAAGGTGCGCTCCACGCCGACGCCGAAGCTGACCTTGCGGACCGTGAAGGTCTCGCGCACGCCGTCGCCCTGACGGCGGATCACGACGCCCTGGAAGAGCTGGACGCGCGAGCGCGTGCCCTCGACGACCTTCACGTGCACCTTGACGGTGTCGCCGGGGCGGAAGTCGGGGACGTCGTCCCGCAGCGAGGAGGAGTCGAGCCCGTCGAGGATCTGCATGGTGTCTCCCACGCGCCGCCGCAGGCCGGTCGCGCACTCGTGGTGGGGCACCGGGCCCCACGCGTCGTGTCGTCGTCGCGAGCCGCCGTGCGGATCGCCGCCGGTCTCCTCCGGGCTCCGCGCGCCCCCTGCGGCAGGGGCGGGCCCGTCGTCCGGCTCGGCGCGCCAGTCTGCCACAGCACGGCCGTCCCCCCCGACCGCGCACGGCTCCCCCGGCCCCGACGCCCTGCTCAGGTCGGCGCCTCCCAGCCCTCCTCGGCGAGGACGGCGACGTCGTCCGCGGAGAGCGCCGTCGGGTCGGCGTCGAGCAGCGCGCGGAGCAGGTCCGGACGCCGGCGGGCCGTGCGGCGCAGCCCCTGCTCCCGGCGCCAGCGCGCCACCTCGGCGTGGTGGCCCGAGGAGAGCACCGCCGGCACGTCGAGGCCCCGCCACCGGGCGGGACGTGTGTAGACGGGGTGCTCGAGCAGGCCCTGCTCGTGCGACTCCTCCTCCAGCGAGGCGGGGTTGCCGACAACGCCGGGCAGCAGCCGGCCGACGGCCTCGACGAGCGCCAGGGCCGCGACCTCGCCCCCGTTGAGGACGTAGTCGCCGAGGCTGAAGGGCTCCACGCGGTAGCGCGAGGCCGCGTCGTCGAGGACGCGCTCGTCGATGCCCTCGTAGCGCCCGCAGGCGAGGACGAGCCTCGGCTCGGCGGCCAGCTCGTGCGCCCACGCCTGGGTCAGGGGAGTGCCCGACGGGCTGGGCACCAGCAGCAGCGGCGCCGTCGGACCGGCGGCCGGCGGCCGCTCGCCCACCGCGCCGTCGGGGCCCTCCCCGACGAGGACGGCGTCGAGCGCCCGGCCCCAGGGCTCCGGCAGCATCACCATCCCGGCACCGCCGCCCGCGGGCGTGTCGTCGACCGTGCGGTGACGGTCGGGCGCCCAGCCCCGCAGGTCGTGGACGTGGACGGCCAGCAGGCCGAGCCGCTGCGCCCGCCCGAGCAGCGACAGGCCCAGCGGGGCGAGGTACTCGGGGAAGACCGTGACGACGTCGACGCGCACGCTCAGCCCCGGCCGCCGTCGTCCGCCCCGCCGCCGTCGTCCGCCCCGCCGCCGTCGTCCGCCCGGTCGTCGTCGCCGCCGTCCGGTGCCGGCACCACCTCGAGCAGCCCCCCGGGCGGGTCGAGGACGACGCGGCCGCCCGCGACGTCGACCTCGGGCACGACCGCGCGGACGAAGGGCACCAGGGCGGTCGCCCCGGAGGCCTGCCGCACGACGAGGGCGTCCTGCGCGGGCAGGTGCTCGAGGCCGACCACCTCGCCGACGTCCCGCCCGTCCGCCAGCACGGCGCGCAGGCCGACGAGCTGGTCGCGGTGCCAGGCGTCGTCCTCGACCTCGTCCGGGTCCTGCGGGTCGACGTCGACGAGCAGGAGCACCCCGCGCAGGTCTTCCGCCGCGGAGCGGTCGGGGACCTCGGCGAAGGTGACGAGCGGTCGGCCCTGGTGCTGGCGCGACGAGGCGACGGTCAGGACGCCGACGTCCGGGTCCGTGCGCAGGACCGCCCCCACCGCGAGACGGCGCTCGGGCGCGTCGGTGCGCACCTCCAGGGCGACCTCCCCGCGCAGCCCGTGGGCACGGCCGGCACGGGCGACGACGAGCTCCACGGGTCCTCCTCGGGAGGTGCGGCGCCGGACCGGTTCCGGCGGACGGTCGGGCGGGGTCAGGCGCGGTCGGGGTCGGGCGCGGTCGGCCCCGGTCGTGGCCGGAGACGTCGCAGCCCCGCCCGCACGGGGCGGGCGGGGCTGACGGACGGGCCGGCGGACGCGGCGGGCCGCGCCGGTGCGGGGGTCGTGCGGCGGCTCAGCGCGCGCGGTCGACGTCCACGACGTCGACGCGCACCGGGCCGTCGCCCCGCGAGAGCGCGGACAGGACGGTGCGCAGCGACCGCGCCGTGCGACCGGCGCGGCCGATCACCCGTCCCAGGTCGTCCGGGTTGACCCGGACCTCGAGCACCGTCCCCCGCCGCATCGACCGGCTGGCGACGCGGACGTCGTCGGGGTTGTCCACGATGCCGCGGACGAGGTGCTCGAGCGCGTCGGCCAGCACGTCAGGCCTTCGCGGCCGGGGCGTCCTCGGACGGCGCGGACTCCGACGCCTTCGGCGCGGACGCCTTCGCGGTCACGTCCTGCTTGGGGGCCAGCTCCGCCGGGCCGCTCTCGCGAGCCGCGGCCTCGAAGGCCGCGCGACGGTCCGGCGCGGGCTCGGCCCGGCGCAGCGTGCCCTCGGCCCCGGGGAGACCCTTGAACTTCTGCCAGTCCCCGGTGATCTTCAGCAGCACGGCCACCTGCTCGGTCGGCTGCGCGCCGACTCCGAGCCAGTGCTGGGCGCGCTCGGAGTCGATCTCGATGAGCGAGGGCTCCTCGGTGGGGTGGTACTTCCCGATCTCCTCGATCGCCCGGCCGTCGCGCTTGGTGCGCGAGTCGGCCACGACGACGCGGTAGTACGGGGCCCGGATCTTGCCCAGGCGCTTGAGACGGATCTTCACTGCCACGGTGGAGGGGTTCTCCCTGTTCGTCTGGGGTGAGCCCGCCTCGCGGCCGGGTGGGGGTCCGGCCGTCGGCGGTGCTGCAGGACTCGCGCCCGACCGGGGAGAGAGGGCCCCGGACGGTCGCGGTACAGCGGGTCAGTGTGCCAGACGGCGCCCGCCCCGGGCGACCTGCCGCCCCCGCAGCACGACGGCCGAGGGGGCCGCCAGGACGGCGACGTCCTCGCGCGGGTCGGCGGGCAGCACCAGGAGGTCGGCGCTCGCCCCCTCCTCCAGCGCGGGGAACCCCAGCCACCGGCGCGCGGACCAGCACGCCGCGTCGAGCGCGGCGGCGGGACCGAGGCCCGCGCGCGCCAGCTCGGCCACCTCGTCGGCGAGGATGCCGTGCGGCAGCGTCCCGCCCGCGTCGGTGCCCGCGAAGAGCGCGACGCCCGCCTCGTGGGCGAGCGCCACCGCCTCCCGGCGCCGGGCGTGGAGCCGCCGCATGTGCGCGGCGTAGCGCGGGAACTTGCCCTCGCCCCGCGCCGCGATGTCGGGGAACGTCCCGATGTTGACGAGGGTCGGGACGACGGCGGTGCCCGCCGCGGCCATCACGGCCACCTCGTCGGGCCCCATCGCCGTGGCGTGCTCGACGCCGTCGAACCCGGCGGCCAGGACGTCCGCGAGCGCGGCCGCGCCGAAGACGTGCGCGGTGATCCGCGCCCCCTCCTCGTGGGCCGCGGCGGCGGCGGCGACGAGGTCGGCGCGCGACCAGCAGGGGGCGAGGTCGCCGGCCTCGCGGTCGACCCAGTCGCCGACGACCTTGACCCACCCGTCGCCGCGGCGGGCCTGGCGGCGCACCTCGTCCACGAGCTGGGGCGGCTCGACCTCCTCGGCGAAGCCGCGCAGGTACCGGCGCGTCCGGGCGACGTGCCGGCCGGCGCGCACGAGCCGGGGGAGGTCGTCCCGGGCCTGCACCCAGCGCGTGTCCGCGGGCGAGCCGGCGTCCCGCACGAGGAGGGTCCCGGCGTCCCGGTCGGTGCGCGCCTGCTCCTGCGCGGTCCCGGGGTCGACCTCCCCGGTGGCGCCGAGGCCGATGTGGCAGTGCGCGTCGACGAGGCCGGGCACCACCCAGCCGTCCAGCGCGGTGACGTCGTGGTCCCCCGTCGGCCGGGTCGTGGTGACCCGCCCGTCGAGGACCCACAGGCCCTGCGTGACGTGCTCGTCCGCCCCGGAGCCGGGCCCGTGCAGGACCCGCCCGGTCAGGTGCAGCACCTGCGCCACGCCGGACCTACCGGCCGAGGAACTTCTCGAAGCCCGGGGGCAGCTCGAGGTCCTCCGTCACCTGCTGGCCCTGCTGCCCCTGACCTGCGCCGAGGCCGAAGGCCGAGCCCGCCGCGGGAGCGCTGCGGGCGGCGGCGCCCTGCTGCTGCTGCTGGGCCCGCTTGGCGGGGTTGCCGGACTTCGCCTTGCCCTTCTTCGGCGGCGGCGCCGTCCTGCCCCGCGACTTCTTGCCGCCGCCGGGCAACCCGGGCATGCCGCCGCCGGGCCCACGGGCGCCGGCCGCACCGCCGCCCATCCCGGGCAGACCCCCCATGCCGGGCATGCCGCCGCCCTTGCGCATCGACCGCATCATCGTCTGGGCGTCGGCGAAGCGGTCGAGGAGCTGGTTGACGTCGGTGACGGTGCGTCCCGACCCCCGGGCGATGCGCGCCCGGCGCGAGCCGTTGAGGATCTTCGGCGCGCGGCGCTCGGCCGGCGTCATGGACCGCACGATCGCTTCGATGCGGTCGATCTCGCGCTCGTCGAAGCTCTCCAGCTGCTCGCGCAGCTCCCCCATGCCCGGCAGCATCCCGAGCATCTTCTTGATCGAGCCCATGTTGCGCAGGCCCTGCATCTGCACGAGGAAGTCGTCGAGCGTGAAGTCCTCGCCGCTGGCGAACCGCTGGGCGAGGTCCTGGCTGGTCTCGGCGTCGAACGCCTTCTCGGCCTGCTCGATGAGGGTGAGCACGTCGCCCATGTCGAGGATGCGCGAGGCCATGCGGTCGGGGTGGAAGACCTCGAAGTCCGCGAGCCCCTCGCCGGTGGAGGCGAACATCACGGGCCGGCCGGTGACCGACGCGACCGACAGCGCCGCGCCGCCGCGGGCGTCGCCGTCGAGCTTGGACAGCACGACGCCGGTGAGCTCGACGCCCTCGAGGAAGGCCTGCGCCGTCGTCACGGCGTCCTGGCCGATCATCGCGTCGACGACGAAGAGCACCTCGTCGGGCGAGGTGGCGGAGCGGATGTCGGCGGCCTGCTGCATCATCTCGGCGTCGACGCCGAGGCGACCGGCCGTGTCGACGACGACGACGTCGTGGTGCCGCTCCCGCGCGGACGCGACGCCGCGGCGGGCGACGTCCACCGGGTCCCCCACGCCGTTGCCCGGCTCGGGGGCGAAGACGGCGACGCCGGCCCGCTCGCCGACGACCTGCAGCTGCGTGACGGCGTTCGGGCGCTGGAGGTCGGCGGCGACGAGCAGGGGCGTGTGCCCCTGGTCCCGCAGCCAGCGGCCGAGCTTGCCGGCGAGCGTCGTCTTCCCGGCGCCCTGGAGGCCCGCCAGCATGATCACCGTGGGCGGGGTCTTCGCGAACCGCAGCCGGCGGGTCTCGCCGCCGAGGACGCCGACGAGCTCCTCGTGGACGATCTTGACGACCTGCTGCGCCGGGTTCAGCGCCCCGGAGACCTCCGAGGACAGCGCGCGCTCGCGCACGACGGCGGCGAACTGCCGGACGACGGGCAGGGCGACGTCGGCGTCGAGCAGGGCGCGGCGGATCTCGCGGACGGTCGCGTCGACGTCCGCCTCGGACAGGCGCCCCTTGCCGCGCAGGCCCTTGAAGGTGGCCGACAGGCGGTCGGAGAGGGAGGAGAACACCCGGCGAGGCTACCCGTCGGGCCGCGGCACCCCGGTGGGTCGCCCACCGCCCGCGCCCGGTCGAGGACGGCGAGGAGGCCGGTCGGGCAGGCGGCAGGTCGGGCAGGCGGCAGGTCGGGCAGGCGGCAGGTCGGCGGGTCGAGGCCATGGGCCACCCCTCACCCGGCGCCCGGTCCCCGACGGCCCGTGGCCGCCGCCCGCGTCGCCTCCGCGGGGAAGGCGTCCGGCTCGCCCGAGGCCGCGTCGGTCAGCACCCCGACGACGCGGGCGGTGCGGGCCGGGCTGAGGGCGCCTCCCCCGGGCTCGCAGAGGTAGAGCACGTCGACGGCGCGCGCCGAGTGCGTGGCCACGTGGGCGCTGCGGACGTCGACGTGCTCGTCGCGCAGGGCGCTGCCGAGGCGGTGGAGCAGGCGCGGGCGGTCGGCCGCGCGGACCTCGACCACCGTCGCCTCGGAGGAGGCGCCGGGGACGACGAGGACCCGGGGCCCCGCGTCGGCGGCCAGGCGCGGGGGGCGCCAGCCGGCGTCCCGCCGGGCGAGCCGGTCGAGCACGGCGACGTCCCCGCCGGCCAGGCGCAGCAGCTCCGTGCGCAGCACGGCCGGGTCCGGCACGCCGCGGCTGCCGTGCACCCACCACGTGTCGACCGCGACGTCGTCGACGGTGCGCACGAGCGCCGAGCGCACCGCCAGGCCGTGCGCGGCCAGCAGGCCCGCGACGTCGCCGAACAGCCCCGGGCGGTCCGGGGCGACGACGGTCACGCCGTGCAGCCCCAGCAGGGGGCTCGTCTCGACGCGCGGGCTCCCGTCGGCCACGACGGCGGCCACGAGGCCCCGCTCGGCCGGGGTGAGCGGGGCGGGCCCGGGCGGCTCGCGCCCCTGCAGCGCCGAGCGGGCGCGCACGACGAGGTCGTCGACGAGGCGCCGGCGCCACGCCGTCCAGGCCGCGGGACCGGCGGCGCGGGCGTCCGCCTCGGTGAGCGCCCGCAGGAGGTCGAGGAGGTCCTCGCGCCCGTCGACGACGTCGACGAGCTCCGCGACGGTCCGCGGGTCGTCGGGGTCGCGCCGGGTGGCCAGGTCGACGAGGGCCAGGTGGTGGCGCACGAGCC
Source organism: Pseudokineococcus basanitobsidens (assembly GCF_037482545.1). Classification (NCBI taxonomy): domain Bacteria; kingdom Bacillati; phylum Actinomycetota; class Actinomycetes; order Kineosporiales; family Kineosporiaceae; genus Pseudokineococcus; species Pseudokineococcus basanitobsidens. The sequence continues at coordinate 90,216 of NZ_JBBIAA010000007.1, forward strand.
GCCGCACGTCCGCGACGTCGGCCTCGGGCAGGCCCGTGCGGCGCGCCACCGCCTCGGCCAGGGGGGCCCCGACCTCGCTGTGGCTCCGGCGGTCATCGGGGGCGCCGGCCACCTTGCCGAGGTCGTGCAGCAGGCACGTGAGCAGCAGCAGGTCGGGGCGGGCCACGTCGGCGAGCAGGTCGGCGGCCTGCACGCACGTCTCGACGAGGTGACGGTCGACGGTGTGCCGGTGGACGACCGTGCGCTGCGGGCGGTTGCGGACGGCGACCCACTCGGGCAGCCAGGCGGTCACCAGCCCCACCTGGTCCAGCGTCTCCCAGACGGGGACCTGCGCCGCGCCGGTGCCCAGCACCTCCAGCAGCGCGGCCCGTGCCGGGGCCGGCCAGGGCTCCGGCAGCGGGGCCGCGCCCGTGGCGAGGTGCCCGGCGGTGACCGGGGACAGGGGCAGCCCCTCCCGGGCCGCGGCGGCGGCGGCCCGCAGGGCGAGGGTCGGGTCCGCGGACGGCCGGGCGCCGGCGCCGAGGCAGAGCTCGCCGCCGTGCTCGACGAGGTCGGCCTCGACCTGGCGGTGGACCGGCCGCCGGCGGCGCCAGGACCGCCGCGTCGTCGCCGCCCCGCCGGCGCTGCGCGCCGTGATGTCCAGGGCCCAGGCGAGGGCCCGCGCGGCGAGCGCGACCTCGGCCAGCAGGGCGTCGGCGTCCTCGAGCCCCATGGCGACCGCCACGGCGTCCTGCTCGTGCAGGACCAGCCGCTCCCCCGGGCGGCCGGTCACCGCGTGCAGCGCGTCCCGGACGTCGAGCAGCCGCAGGCGGGCAGCCGTCGCGGAGCCGTGCGGCGCGTCCGCGAGCCAGCTCGCGACGATCGACTGCAGCACGACCGCGTCGCGGAGCCCGCCGCGGGCTTCCTTGAGGTCGCCCTCCAGGAGGTAGGCGAGCTCGCCCTGCGCCGCCGCGCGCTCGGCCGCGGACGCCAGCAGCTCCGGCAGGCGCCGGCGGGCCGTGCGGCGCCAGTCCTCGCGCAGGGCCTCGCGCGCGTGCAGGGCCATCCCCGCGTCCCCCGCGAGGGGCCGCAGGTCGAGCAGGCCCGTCGCGGCCGAGAGGTCCTCGCCCGCGACCTGGCGGCAGTCGCCGACCGAGCGCACGGAGTGGTCCAGGCGCAGGCCGGAGTCCCACACGGGGTACCAGATCCGCTCCGCGAGCGCGGAGAGCTCCTCGTCGCCGCGCGCGCGGCCGTCGTGCAGGAGGACGAGGTCGAGGTCGCTGGCCGGCCCGGCCTCCCGGCGCGCGTGGCTGCCCACGGCGACGAGCGCGACGCCGGTGGCGTCCCCCCCGGCCCCCCGGGGCGCGCCTGCCTGCGGCCCGGCTCCCTCCTGCGCGGCCCCCTGCTGCGTGGCCCCCTCGTGGGCGTCCGCCCAGACGTGGGCGAGCCAGCCGTCCACGAGCCCGGCCAGCCGCTCCCGCCGGCCCGGCCCGGCCGCGCGGTCGTCGAGGCCCGCCCGCACCGCGAGGGCGAGCCGCTCGGTGCGCAGGTCCCGGCGGCGCCGGCCCGCCCCCTCGTGCTCGCCGTCCGTCCTCGCAGCCCCCACGGGACCCCTTCCTCGTCCGCTCGACCGTCCTGGGGCGATCCCTGCTCGCCGCCCACCACGCGCTGTCGTCGTCGTCACCACCCGTGCACGGGGCGGGACGCGCCGGGGGGGGGGGGGGGGGGGGGGGGGGGGGGGGGGGGGGGGGGGGGGGGGGGGGGGGGGGGGGGGGGGGGGGGGGGGGGGGGG
>NZ_JBBIAA010000007.1:92033-141800 GCF_037482545.1 Pseudokineococcus basanitobsidens
GGGGCGGGACGCGCCGGCGGCGCGGCGCCCGCTCCTGCGGGCCGGCGCCGCGCCGCCGGTCGTGCTGCCGGTGGGTCAGAGGGCGTCGAGCCCACGCTCCCCCGTGCGCACGCGCACGACGTCCTCGACCGGGACGACCCAGACCTTGCCGTCGCCGATCCGTCCCGTGGAGGCCGCGCTGACGACCGCGCCCACCACGTCCCCCCCGTCGACGTCGTCGACGACGACCTCGACGCGGACCTTGGGCACGAGGTCGACGGTGTACTCCGCGCCCCGGTAGACCTCGGTGTGGCCACGCTGGCGGCCGTAGCCGCTGGCCTCGCTCACGGTCATGCCCTGGACACCGAACGCCTCGAGCGCGGCCTTCACGTCGTCGAGCTTGTGGGGCTTGATGACCGCGGTGATGAGCTTCACGCGGAGACCTCCTCGTCGGTGGTGGTGCGGCGGTGGCTGGGGGCGGAGCGGACGCCGCTGCCCGAGCCGAAGGTGCCGAAGTCGTAGCCCGACTCCGCGTGCTCGGCCTGGTCGATGCCCGCCTCCTCGTCGGCGTCGTCCACGCGGAACCTCATCACGGCCTTGAGGACGGAGCCGATGACGAAGGTGAGCACGAACGAGTAGACGAGCACCGAGAGCGCGCCGACCGTCTGGACGCCGAGCAGGGAGAAGCCGCCGCCGAAGAGGAGCCCGGCCGCCTCGGCCGGCGCGTCGGGGTCGGCGAGGACCCCGATGAGGATGGTGCCGACGAGGCCGCCGACGAGGTGCACGCCGACGACGTCCAGCGAGTCGTCGTAGCCGAGCTTGTACTTCAGCCCCACCGCCAGCGCGCAGAGGACGCCGGCGACGACGCCGATGAGCATGCCGCCGACCGGGGAGACCGACGAGCAGGACGGCGTGATCGCGACGAGCCCGGCCACGATCCCGGAGGCCGCGCCGAGGGAGGTCGGGTGCCCGTCCCGCAGGCGCTCGACGACGAGCCAGCCGAGGGCCGCGGCGCCGGTGGCGCACAGCGTGTTGACGAAGACGACGGCGGCGGTGTTGTTCGCGGCCAGCGCCGAGCCGGCGTTGAAGCCGAACCAGCCGAACCACAGCAGGCCGGCGCCGATCATCACGAGCGGGAGGTTGTGCGGCCGCATCGGCTCCCGGCCGAAGCCCCGCCGCTTGCCGAGCACGATCGCGAGGGCGAGGCCCGCCGCACCCGCGTTGATGTGGACCGCGGTCCCGCCGGCGAAGTCGATGGCGCCCAGGGTGTTGGCGATCCAGCCGCCGGTGACGCCGTCGGCGTCGAAGGCGAAGACCCAGTGCGCGACCGGGAAGTAGACGACGGTGACCCACACCGCGACGAAGACCATCCAGGCGGAGAACCGTGCGCGGTCGGCGATGGCGCCGGAGATCAGCGCCACCGTGATGATGGCGAAGACCATCTGGAAGGCGACGAAGGCCATCACGGGGTAGGCGGCCTCCGGGTCCTCGGTCATCAGCCCGGCCAGGCCGAAGAACTCGCCCGGGCTGCCGAGCAGCCCCGCGCCGACGTCGTCGCCGAAGGCGAACGAGTACCCGTAGAGCACCCACAGCACGCTCACGAGCGCCATCGCGCCGAAGCTCATCATCATCATGTTGAGGACGCTCTTCATGCGGACCATGCCGCCGTAGAAGAGCGCCAGGCCGGGGGTCATCAGCAGCACCAGCGCGGCGCTGGTGAGGATCCAGGCGGTGTCGCCGGTGTTCACTCGTCCTCCTGGCGGGAGAGGTCCGGGCGCGGTGGGCGGCCGGGCGGCACGCTGGTGGCGCCGCGGGGAGGAGGCTCCCGAGGCCGCGTTACGCCGCACCGCGCGCCGTGTTACGGGCACGTGTCGTGGCGCCGGTGCGGGTAAGACCTGCGTGAACGACGGGTCCGAGGACGGGCCCCTACGGTCGGGCCGTGGCCACGCACGTGCTCGAGCACCCGGGCGACCTGCTCCACGGGCGCTTCGACGAGACCCTCCCCCCGCGGCTGGAGGTCGCGAGCGGGGACGTCGTCGTCCTGCGGACCGTGGACGCCGGCTGGCACGCCGACGACCAGCCCGACGTGCACGGCGACGCGCCGCTCGTGCTGCGCCCCGGACGTGACCGGGGGCGGGACCCCGGGCACGCCCTCACCGGCCCGGTCGCCGTCGCGGGCGCGCAGCCGGGCGACGCGCTCGAGGTCCGGGTCCGCGACCTCGTCCCGGGCCGGTGGGGGTGGACCCGCGCCGGCGGCTGGTCGAGCTGGTGCAACGACGCCCTGGGGCTCGCGGACGCCGACCCCGAGCTGCTGCGGTGGGCCCTGGAGTGGTCCCCCGACGCGGGCACCGGCACGGCCACCGACCAGCACGGCGACGTCGTCGCCCTGCGCCCCTTCCTCGGGGTGGTCGGCACCTGCCCCGCCGGCACGGGGCCGCACTCGACGGTCCCGCCGCGGCGCACGGGCGGGAACCTGGACTGCCGCGAGCTCGTCGCCGGCTCGAGCCTGCTGCTGCCCGTCGAGGTCCCCGGGGCGCTGCTGTCGGTCGGCGACGGCCACGGCTGCCAGGGCGACGGCGAGGTCTCGGGGCTCGCGCTCGAGTGCCCGATGGAGCGGGTCGAGCTGGAGCTCGTGCTGCACCCGGGCGCCGCCCCGGCGATGCCCCGCGCGAGCACACCGGCGGGCGAGGTGCGCTTCGGCGTCGACCCCGACCTGCGGGCCGCGACGGCGCAGGCGCTGGAGGAGCTGCTCGACCTCCTCGTGGGGCGGCACGGCCTGACCCGCCCGCGGGCGCTGGCCCTGGCGTCCGTGGCCGCCGACCTGCGCGTGACGCAGGTGGTGAACGGCGTCCAGGGCGTCCACGCCCTGCTGCCGCCGGGACGGCTGCTCGCCGTCGGCGGCGTGCCCGTCGGCCGGCCCTGAGCCCCGGACGCGCCCTGCCCCCCGGACCCGCCCTGAGCAGTCGTCCGGTCCGGCGACCGCGGCCCGGCGCCACGGCCTCGCGCAGCGCTCAGCCGCGCTCGCGCAGGACCTCGCGGACCGAGGTGCGCCGGTCCGTGCGCAGCAGGGAGCGCTCGTAGAGCCGCGCACCCAGGCGGACGAGCAGCACCGCGGCGAGCAGGACCAGCGCGGCCGACACGACCGGCTCCCACCAGGCCACGTCGCCGGTGACCAGGCGGATCGGCATGGCGACGGTCGAGGCCACGGGCACGTAGGACGCGACGACGAGCAGGGAGCCGCCTCCGAAGAGCCCGAGGTAGAAGACGGCGAGCAGGACCGCGAGCAGGGGCGAGGTGGTCGACTGCAGGTCCTCGTTGCGCGTCGCCAGCGACCCCGCGACCGCCCAGACGCACGCGAGGGCGACGAAGCCGAGGACGAAGAAGAGGACGAACCACAGCACCGGCGCGCCGAGCAGGCCGAGCAGGTCGCCGCGGCCCGTGAGGGCGAGGCCGCCGAGGGCGATCCCGACGAGCAGGACGACCTGCACGAGCGCCAGCGCACCGTTGGCCGCGACCTTGCCGACGAGCAGCGAGCGCAGCGGCACCGCCGCCGCGAGGATCTCGACGACCCGGCTCTGCTTCTCCTCCACCACGCTCTGCGCGATGGCCATGCCGAACTGGATGGCGAGCAGGAAGAAGAGGAAGCCGAAGGCGAAGGGCAGGACGGTGGCCACCACCGGGTCGACGTCCGGCGGGGAGAGCAGCCGCTGGTCCAGCGTCGAGCCGCGCAGCAGGTCCTGCGTGGTCGTCCCGGCGGCCGCGGCGTTGCGCTCCAGGGCCTCGGCCTGCGCCGAGCGCGCCAGCACGTCGGCGAGGCCGGCGTCGACCTCGTCGGCGCCGACGAGCTCCAGGTCGTCGCCGTCGCCCGCCAGCAGCGCGCCGTCGACGTCGCCGGCGCGGACGAGCTGCTCGGCCTCCGCGGCGTCGTCGACCTGCTGCACCTCGAGGCGGTCGCCCGGGGGCAGGAGCCCGCGGGCGCCCTCGACGACCGCCGCGGCGCGGGCGTCCTGGCCGACGACCGCGACCTCGGAGGTGCTGGTCCGCCCGCCGAGCAACGCCGAGACGACGAGGCCCGCGACGACGAGGAGGACGAGCACGGCGAAGGACACGAGGAAGGGCTTGTCCCGCAGCTTGGTGCGGACCTCGCGCTCGGCGACGACGCGCCAGGCCGGCGTCCCGGTGGTGGCGGGGCTCATCGGACGACCTCCCGGAAGATCTCGGACAGGGGCGGGACGACCGGCGCGAACGACGTCACCGGTCCGCGGCGCAGCGCCTCGGCGAGGACCCGCTGCTCGGCCCCCGGCTCGACCGCGACGAAGAGCGCGCCCGCGCCGTCGACGTCGGCCACCTCCACCCCGGGCACGTCGCGCACCCAGCCGAGGTCGGCACCGTGCGACGGCGCGCCGGAGGGCGCGGCCACCTGCAGGCGCAGGCGCACCGTGCCGCCCGAGCGCAGCTCCTCGACGGTCCCGCCGGCCACGCGCCGGCCCTGCGCGAGGACGACGACGTCGTCGCAGAGACGCTCGACGAGGTCGAGCTGGTGGGAGGAGAACAGGACCGGCACCCCGCGGGCCACCTCGTCGCGCAGCAGCCCCGCCATGGCGTCGACCGCGAGGGGGTCGAGGCCGCTGAAGGGCTCGTCGAGCACCAGCGCCGTGGGCGAGTGCACCAGCGCGGCGGCGATCTGCGCCCGCTGCTGGTTGCCGAGCGAGAGGCTCTCGAGCTTGTCGTCCGCGTGGGGGACGAGGTCCAGGCGCTCGAGCAGGTCGGCGACGGCACGCTCGGCGGCGGGGCGGCTCATGCCGTGCAGCCGGCCGAAGTGGACGAGCTGCTCGGCGACGTGCTGCTTGGGGTAGAGACCCCGCTCCTCCGGCATGTACCCGAACGCCCGGCGGTCGGCCGCGCTCACGGGCCTGCCGTCCCACCGCACCTCCCCCGCGCTCGGCGCCAGGACACCCAGCAGGATCCGCATCGTCGTCGTCTTGCCCGCCCCGTTCGCCCCGACGAAGCCGGTCATGCGGCCGGGGAGGACGTCGAGGTCGACGCCGTCGAGGACCGTCCGGTCGCCGAACCGGCGGGTCAGGCCGCTGGCCGAGAGCACCGTCGTCACCTCCGCTCCTGCGGCACGGCCCCTCGCCGTCCGCCTCGGCGTGACGGTAGGCGGGCCGGACGGCCCGGCGCGTCCCTCCTGAGGACGAGGCGCGCGTCCGCCTCGTGACGGAGACGGCCCGCGGGGCCCGGCTGCCGGGCCTCAGGCGCCGGGTCCGTCGGCCGCGTCGTCCCCGGGGCGCACGAGGCCGCTCTCGTAGGCGAGGACGACCGCCTGCACGCGGTCGCGGACGCCGAGCTTGAGCAGCACGCGCGAGACGTGCGTCTTGACCGTGGCCTCGCCGAGCACGAGCTCCCGCGCGACCTCGGCGTTGGACAGGCCGCGGGCGACGAGGCGCAGGACCCCGCGCTCGCGCTCGGTCAGCCCGGCGAGGAGCTCGGGGCGGAAGGCGGCGCCCGACGGGGTCGAGAACCGCTCGACGACCCGGCGGGTCACCTCCGGCGAGAGCAGCGCGTGGCCGCGCGCCACCGCCCGCACGGCGGCCACGAGCTCGTCCGGGTCCGCGTTCTTCAGCAGGAAGCCGGAGGCGCCGGCGCGCAGCGCCGCGAAGAGGTGGTCGTCGCGGTCGAACGTCGTGAGGACGAGGACGCGGGCCGTGCCGGCGGCGACGACCTCCTCCGTGGCGGCGACGCCGTCGAGGACGGGCATCTGGACGTCCATGAGCACGACGTCGGGCCGCAGCCGCTCGGCGAGCTCGACGGCGGCGCGCCCGTCGGCCGCCTCCCCGACGACCTCCAGGTCCGGCTCCACCTCGAGGATCATCCGGAAGCCGCTGCGCACGAGGGCCTGGTCGTCGACGAGCAGGACGCGGCAGAGGGTCTGCTCGCCGCTCACGGGCGCGCTCACGGGCGCACCGCCGGGCTCACGGACGCACCGCGGGGCCCGCGAGCGGGTAGCGGGCCCGGACCCGGTAGCCGCCGCCCGGGCGGGACCCGACCTCCACGGCGCCGCCCACGAGCGCGGCCCGCTCCTGCATGCCGGTGTGCCCGAGGCCGGTCCCCGCCGTGCCTCGGCGCGCCGGCCCGTCGTCGAGGACCTCGACCTCGACCGACCCGTCCGGACGTGGCGCCCCCGCGCCGCCACCCGCCCCCGGGCCCCGGCCGTCGACGTCCGGCCAACGCACGACGACGCGCACCTCCCGCGCCGCCGAGTGCCGCTCGGCGTTGGCGAGCGCCTCCTGCACCAGCCGGTGCAGCGTCGTGCCGGTGGTGGCCGGCAGCGGCCGCGGGACGCCGACGACGGACAGGCGCACGGCCAGGCCCCGCGAGCGCACCCGCTCGAGCAGCGCGTCGAGGTCGTCGACGCCGGGCTGCGGGAGCTCCGGGGCGGACGGGCAGGCACCCAGCGCCGGCTCGGCGTCGTCCGGCGCCCGCAGCACGCCGAGCAGGGCCCGCATCTCCGCGACGGCCGAGCGGCTGGCCGCCTCGGCCTCCCGCAGCGCGGCGGAGGCCCGCGCGACGGCGTCCTGGGCCGGGGTCCCGCCCGGGCCATCGGCCGAGCGCTCGAGGACGCGGCGGGCCGCGGCCGCCTGGACGCCCGTGGTGCTCACGTGGTGGGCGACGACGTCGTGCAGCTCCCGGGCGATCCGCAGCCGCTCCCCGACGACGGCCTGCCGCGCCGAGCGCTCCTGCTCGGCCCTCAGCCGGTCCGCGACCCGGCGCAGGCGGTCGCGGTCGCGCGCCGCCCGCCACAGCGCCCGGCCGCCGAGCAGCGCACCGCTGAAGTAGAGGACGTTGACGAGCGCGGTCAGCGCGACGACGCCGGCGCCGGCCGGCGGAAGCCCGTCGGAGACGACGCCGAGCAGCCCGGCGACGTACCAGACGACCATCCCGACGAGCACGAGCGCCCAGGCGAGCGCCACCCGCCCCCGGTGCCGGCCCCAGGCGGTGCCGGACAGCAGGACGAGGAACAGGACGAGGTTGAGGGTGAAGCTGGCCGCCGACATCGGCGACCGGGAGCCCAGCACCACGAAGGCGCCCGTGCTGACGAGCATCGCCGTCACCGGCAGGACCCGGCGGGCGCACAGCGGGAGGGCGACGAGGAGCGTCCAGGCGACGTCCTCCGGGGGCAGCGGCCCCCCAGGACCGACGGCGGTGCCCCCGCCCTGCTCGGCCACCGCGCGCGTCAGCCCCAGGCCGAGCAGGCACACGGCCGCGGCGAGCAGCCCCGACCCGACGTCGAGCAGGAGCGCCCGGCGGCCCGGTCGCGGCCGCGACCAGTGCTCGTCGCCCTCCTCGGACGCCGGCCCCGCCGCGTCCGGCGGGTCCCCCGGGTGCCGGTGGCCCTCGTGGCCCGCACGTCCCTGCTCGTCCCCGTGGGCCCCGTGCTCCCGACGGCCGGGCCGGGTCCTGCCCCCCACGCCCCCCACTCCCCCCACGCCCCCTGGGCCCCTCAGCCCGTCAGCCCGTCAGCCCGTCAGCCCGCGACGGGCCTAGTCGAGGAGCGCGTCGACGAAGGCCCGCGGCTCGAACGGCGCGAGGTCGTCGGCGCCCTCGCCGAGACCGACGAGCTTGACCGGGACGCCGAGCTGGCGCTGGACCGACACGACGATGCCGCCCTTGGCGGTGCCGTCGAGCTTGGTGAGGACGATGCCCGTGACGGCCACCGCCTCGGCGAACACCTTGGCCTGCTGCAGGCCGTTCTGGCCGGTCGTGGCGTCGAGCACGAGGAGCACCTCGTCGATCCCGCCGCCCTCCGGCGACGCCGCCGCGAGCGCCTTCTCGGCGACCCGCTTGACCTTGCCGAGCTCGTCCATGAGCCCGACCTTGTTCTGCAGCCGCCCCGCGGTGTCGAGCAGCACGACGTCGACCTCGCCCTCCGCACCGGCCCTCACGGCGTCGAAGGCGACCGACGCCGGGTCGGCCCCGTCGGCGAAGGAGCGGACGGTCGGCACGCCGACGCGCTCGCCCCAGGTCTGGAGCTGGTCGGCGGCGGCGGCGCGGAAGGTGTCGGCCGCGCCGAGGACGACGTCCTTGTCCTCCGCGACGAGCACGCGGGCGAGCTTGCCGACCGTCGTCGTCTTGCCGGTGCCGTTGACCCCGACGACGAGGACGACGGCGGGGCGGCCGTCGTGCGGCGTCGTCGCGAGCGTCCGGTCGAGGTCCGGCCCGACGAGCTCGACGAGCTCCTCCGCGAGGAGCTCGCGGACGGAGTCGGCGTCGCGCGTCCCGAGCACGCGCACGCGCTCGCGCAGCCGGTCGACGAGCTCCTCGGTGGGCCCCGCCCCGAGGTCGGCGAGCAGGAGCGTCTCCTCGACCTCCTCCCACGTCGACTCGTCCACGCGCTCGCGCGACAGCAGCGCGAGCAGCCCCTGGCCGAGCGCGGTGTTGGAGCGGGACAGCCGCTCCCGCAGCCGCACGAGCCGTCCGGCGACGGGGGCCGGCCGCTCGGGCTGCGGCTCGGCCTGCGCGGGCGGCGCCGGCGTCTCGGAGGCGTCGACGTCGCCGAGGGCGGGCAGCTCCTCCACGGTGCGCGTCGCGCTGTCGCGCGGCGCCCGGTCGTCGTCGCCGACGCCGGGGGCGTAGTCCACCCCGGGTCGCGGGCGCCCCTCGGGCAGCTCCTCGACGTCGCGGCCGCGCGCACGCCGGACGAGGGCGGCGGCGCCGCCGCCGATGACGAGCACCGCGAGGACCGCGATGCCGATGACCAGCTCGATGGACTCCAGCACGGCGACGATCCTCGCAGAGGTGCGGGGGACGGTCGTCGCGGTGCCCGGGGCCGGGCGGGGCAGGGCGGGACGGGCGCCGGGGCGGCGCGGACCCGTCAGCCGGCGAGACGGTCCCGGAAGGAGTCCGGCAGCCGGTCCCGCTCGTCGACGCCGCCGCGGGCCGGGACGGCGCCGCCCGCCCGGTCCCGCCGCCCGGTCCGGACGGCTCCACGGCCGTCCTCGCCCTCCGCCGCCCGACGCCCCCGGACGGCGTCCGGCCCGGCGTTCGGCTGGGCGGGACGCCCGCCGAGCCGGTCCGCGAGGCCCTGCGTGCGGGAGGCCACGGCGGCGAGCCCACGGGCGAGCAGCGGTGCGAGGCGTCGACCGGCGTCCGCCAACGCCCGACGGGCACGGGCGAGCAGGTGCTCGACCCGCGTCATGCCGGTCGCCAGCAGCCGGCCGAGGCGGTCGGCACCGCCGCGCCGCGCCTCGAGCTGGGACCAGGAGGCCGCCACGACCACGACGAGCGCCAGCAGGACGACGGCGGCCATGAAGGCGAGGACGACGGCGAGTCCCCCGAGAGTCATGGACGCAGAGTGACCCATGGACGACGCGGCGTCACCACGCCACGCCCGGTCGAGAGCGGATCGAGACCTGCCCGAGCCCGTCGTGGACCGGCCCGTCACGGCACCACGCCGCCCGTGTCCCCCGAGCGGGCGCCCCGGCGTCACCGGACGGGCCCACGGCTCCGCGCGCCGGCGTGCGCGTCAGGCGGGCGCGACCTCCCGCAGCCGCTGGCTGACGACGGTCGTGACGCCGTCACCGCGCATCGTCACGCCGTAGAGCGCGTCGGCGACCTCCATCGTCCGCTTCTGGTGCGTGATGACGACGAGCTGGCTGGAGGCGCGCAGCTCCTCGAGCACCTCCAGGAGCCGCCCCAGGTTCGTGTCGTCGAGGGCGGCCTCGACCTCGTCGAGCACGTAGAACGGGCTCGGTCGGGCGGTGAAGATGGCGACGAGGAAGGCGACGGCCGCGAGCGACCGCTCACCGCCGGACAGCAGGGACAGCCGCTTGACCCGCTTGCCGGCGGGCCGGGCCTCGACCTCGATGCCCGTCGTCAGCATGTCGCCCGGGTCGGTCAGGACGAGCCTGCCCTCCCCGCCCGGGAAGAGGCGGGCGAAGACGCGCTCGAAGGCGGCGGCCACGTCCGTGTAGGCCTCGGCGAAGACCCGCTGCACGCGCACGTCGACCTCCTCGACGATGGCGAGCAGGTCGCGGCGCGAGCGCGTCAGGTCCTCCAGCTGCTCGACGAGGAACGCGTGGCGCTCCTCGAGCGCCGCGAACTCCTCGAGCGCGAGCGGGTTGACCCGGCCGAGCTGCGCGAGCGCCCGCTCGGCGCGCCGCAGCCGCTTCTCCTGCTCGGCGCGCACGTACGGCGTGGTCCGGCGCTCCTCCCGGCCGCCGTCGCCGTCCTCCGGCGCGCCCCCGGGGGGCACCGGCGCCGGGGCGCCGGCGGCCGCGCCGACCTCGTCGCCCTCCCGGTCCCCGTCGTCGCCGGCCGTCGCGGCGGACGGCTCGTCGAGCACGGGCACCGGCCGGTGCGGCCCCATCTCCTCGACCAGGACGTCCGGGTCGGTGCCGAGCTCGTCGACCGCCCTGCCCTCCAGCTGCTCCAGCCGCAGGCGCTGCTGGGCGCGGGCCACCTCGTCGCGGTGGACGGCGTCGGTCAGGCCGGTGAGCTCGGCGGCCAGGGCGTCGACGCGCCGGCGGGACGCCGCCCCCTGCTCCGCGCGCTCGTCCCGCGCCGCACGGGCCGCGGCGCGCTCGTCCTCGGCGCGCGCCAGCACGAGCGCGCACCGCTCGAGCGCCGACCGCGCCGCCCGACCGACGTCGGCCGCGGTGGCCGCGTCCCGCCGGCGGGCCTGCGCGCGCCGGTCGGCCCGCTCCCGCGCCTCCTCCTCGCGGCGGCGCGCCCGCTCGGCGCCCTCCAGCCGCCCGGCGAGCGCGCGGGCGCGCTCCTCCCCCGTCCGCAGCGCGAGGCGCGCCTCGGTCTCGGCGGCGCGGGCGGTCCGCGCGGCCGCGGCGAGGTCGTCGCGGCGCGCCTGCTCGTCCGCGGCCTCCTCCTCGTCCGTCTCCGCCGGGGCGTCCTGCGCCGCCTCGAGGCGGGCCACGAGGTCCGCGAGGGCGGCCTCGTCCTGGGCGAGCCCGCCGCGGGCCTCGGCCAGCGAGCGGGCGAGCCGCTCCTCCTCGGCCGAGGCCGAGCGGCCGGCGGCCCCGAGGTCGCCGAGGCGCTGCGCGACGGCGGACAGCCGCGCGTCGGAGTCGTGCAGCCGCTCCAGGGCCGCCTCGACGTCGTGCTGCGCCTGCTCGCGCGCGGACCCCGCGGCGGCGACGGCGAAGCGGGCCCGCTCGCCGCGCCCCACCGCGTGCGCCACGGCCGCCCGCGCCTCGTCCGCGGCCGCCTGGACCCGGAGCAGGCTCGCCTCGCCGGCGGAGCCGCCGCGCGCGGTCCCGGCGTCGAGCAGGTCTCCGTCCCGCGTGACGACGACGAGCTCGCCCCCGCCCGGCCCGCCCTCCTCGCGCACGGCGCGCTCGAGCAGGGCGCGCGCCTGCGCCAGTCCCTCGACGACGACGGCGCCGGCGAGGAGGCGGGCCAGCGCCGGGGCGACGACCGCGGGGGCGACCACGAGGTCGCGCACCCGGCGCGGCGGCTCCTCGCCGGCGACCGGCCGCAGCGCCGCGAGGACGGCCTCCTCGGCGCCGGCACCCGGGCCGCCGGCGCTGTCGGGGCCCGCGGCGACGAGGAGGGAGGCCGACCCCGCGTCGTCCTCGCGCAGGAGCCGCAGCGCGTCGACGGCGACGGCGAGGCTCTCCACCGCGACGCCGTCGGCGGCGCCCCGCAGCGCGGCGGCGACGGCCTCCTCGTAACCGGGCTCGACGTCGAGGAGCTCCGTCACCGGTCCGAGCACGCCCGGCAGCCGCCCGCCCGCCGCGAGGAGCGCCCCGGCGCCGTCCCGGCGGTCCAGCCCCAGCTCCAGCGCCTCCAGCCGGGCCTGGGCGCTGCCGCGGTCACGCTCGGCGGCCCGCTCGTCCTCCCGCGCGCGCTCGGCGTCCTCCTGCGCGGCGGCCAGCGCCGACGCCGCCCGCTCGTGGGCGTCGTCGAGGCCCTCCTCCCCCTCCTCGACGTCCGCCACCTGGGACTCCAGCAGGGCGTGCTCGCGCTCGGCGTCCCGGCGGCGGGAGCGCGCGTCCCCGACGGCGCCCTCGAGGCGACCCACCTCCGCCTGCCCGGCCTCGAGCCGGCTGCGCCGCGCGGCGACGGAGCCGGACAGGCGTGCCAGCCCCTCGCGGCGGTCGGCCGCGGCGCGGGCGAGCGCGGCGACGCGCCGCTCCTGCTCCGTCAGCCGCTGCTCGGCGCAGGCCCGCACCTCCTCCGCACCCGCGAGGGCGGTCCGCGCCGCGCCCACCTCCTCCTGCAGGCGCGCGGCCTCGGCCCGCAGCCGCTCGGCCTGCGCGGCGAGCTCGGCCGGGTCCGGGCCCGAGGGCGGCGCCTCCGGCGCGCCGAGCAGCCGGCTGCGCTCGGCGGCCAGCTCCGCGGTGCCGCGCAGGCGCTCGCGCACCCGGGCCAGCCGGTGCGGCGCCTCCTCGGCCGCCGCCAGCCCGGCGGCCGCGCCGCGCCCGGCCTCCTCCGTGGCGGCGACCTCGGCGCGGGCGGCGGCGAGGCCCTCCTCCACCTCGGCCCGGCGGGCGCGCGCGGCCGAGTCGTCGGCGGCGCCGCTCTCGAGCAGCGACCGCAGCTGCGCGAGGTCGTCGGCGAGCAGCCGGGACCGTGCGTCACGCACCTCCGCCTGGACGACCTGGGCGCGCCGGGCGACCTTCGCCTGGCGTCCCAGCGGGCCGAGCTGGCGGCGGACCTCGCCCGTGAGGTCCTGCAGGCGGGCGAGGTTGGCCGCCATGGCGTCGAGGCGTCGCAGCGCGCGCTCCTTGCGGCGGCGGTGCTTGAGGACGCCCGCCGCCTCCTCGACGAAGCCGCGGCGGTCCTCCGGCGTCGCGCGCAGCACCTGGTCGAGCTGGCCCTGGCCGACGATGACATGCATCTCGCGACCGATGCCGCTGTCGGACAGCAGCTCCTGGACGTCGAGGAGCCGGGCGGGGGTGCCGTTGACGGCGTACTCGCTGCCGCCGCTGCGGAACATCGTCCGCGAGACGGTGACCTCGGTGTAGTCCACGGGCAGCGCGCCGTCGGTGTTGTCGATCGTCAGGGAGACCTCGGCGCGACCCAGCGGCGGGCGGCCGGGCGCCCCGTCGCGCCCGGCGCTGCCCGCGAAGATGACGTCCTGCATGGAGCCGCCGCGCAGCGTCTTGGCCCCCTGCTCGCCCATGACCCAGGCGAGGGCGTCCACGACGTTGGACTTCCCGGAGCCGTTGGGACCCACGACGCACGTGATGCCGGGCTCCAGGCGCAGCGTCGTCGTGGACGCGAAGGACTTGAAGCCCTTCATGACGAGGGTCTTGAGGTGCACGTCCGCCCTTCCCGCTGCCGCGTCCGCCCCGGGCCCCGCGCCGACCCGGCCCGGCCTGGCGCCGACCGTCCCCGTGCCCGGCCGGCGCGTCGGCGGCCGGGCGGTGCGCGAGCCTAGCCGCGCCCGCCGACGGGTCCGCCGCCGCTCGTGACGGCCCCCACGCCCGTGACCGCGCGACCGTCCGGGCACGGTCGCGGGCCGGTGCCGTCCGCCCGACCGGGCGACCCCGCGGGCCCGGGCTGGGCAGCGGCGGCGCGGGCGCGCAAGATCGACCCCGTGGGGACGGGTCCGTGAGCCGCGACGCCCTGGGCGACGCGCGCCTGCACGCGGGGCCCCCGCCCCCGCAGCCCGTGCAGGTCGACGTCCTGGACGACGAGCCCGGCTCCCCTCCGCCCGGTCCCCCTCCCCCCGGTCCCCCTCGCCCCGGGGGACCACGCCCGACGGGACGCCCGCGGGCCCGGACGCTCGTCGTCGTCGCCGTGGTGGCGCTCGCGGTCGGCGGCCTCGTCGGCCACCGTGCGGGCTCCGCGACGGCACCGTCCGCCGACGCGGAGGCGCAGGTGCCGCGCCCCAGCGGCTACGCCGTCTCGCTGCCGGACGCGGACGACCCGCAGGCGGCCCGCGTCGTCGTCAGCTGGACGGGGGCCCGGGAGCTGGCGCCGGACCGCGCCCTCGTCGTCGCCGTCGTCGTCGACGACCTGACCCGGGTGGGGGGCGTCCGTCTCGGGGACCCGGGGGGCGGCCCCGACGGCTCCGCGGACGACGCGCGCCCGGCCGGGGACGAGGTGGCCGCGGCGGTGCTGCGGGAGGCCGGGGAGGACCCCGCCGCAGCGACCGGCGCCGTCGTCACCGCCGTGACCGGTCGGACCGACGGCGTCCTCGTCGTCGACCTGCGCGACGACGGCCCGGACCTCGGGATCGTGACGGCGCCGCGCGTCCACCTCGCCGTCGTCGAGGGCCGCGAGGTCCTCGCCCTCGTCGCCCTGCCCGTGGCGAGCCGCCGGGTCCCCACGTGAGCCGCGACGCGCTGGGCGCCGCCCCGGCCGGCGGCGAGCCCGACGACGCGCCCCCCGGGCCCCGGGGCGGGGACGACCTGGACGGCGGCGACCCCGGCCCGGGGCCGCCGCCGCGGCGGGCGGCAGACGGCCTCCCGCCGCGCCGTCGTCGCGTCCTGGCGGGGGTCGGCGCCGCCGCCCTGCTCGCCGCCGCGTTCGCCGCCGGCGAGCGTGTGGGCGAGCGCGCGGTGGACGCGCACGCCCCCGGCGACGACGCCGTCGGCCGCGGCTCGGCGGGGGCGCCGAGCGGGGCCTCCGAGGGGTCCGGAGGCGGGAACGGGTCCCCGGCCGCCTACGCCCAGCTCTTCCCCGACGAGGAGGACCGGCGCGCGGCCACGGTCGTCGTCAGCTGGGGCGGGGTGCTCGGCGTCGGCGAGGGCACGCGGGTCGTCGTCGCCGTCGTGGCCGACGAGGACACGGGCGTCGTGACGGCGCGGCTGGCCGACCGTGGTTCCCAGGGCGGCGGCAGCGAGCTGGTGCGCGGCGACCTGGCGCGGGAGGTGCTGCTGAGGGCGGGCGAGGTCGACGCCGCCGGCCGCGACGTCGCCGTCGTCTCCGTGCGCGGCCGCGGGAGCGGGACGATCGCCGTGGAGGTCGCCGACTCCGGCTACCAGCTCACCGTCGCCACGTCGCCCCGCGTCCACCTCGCCGTCGTCGAGGGGGACGAGGTCCGCCTGCTGCTCGCCGTCCCCGTCTCGGGACCACGTCCCCGCGCCTGACGGGGCCCGCTCCCAAGCCTCGACCCAGGCCTTCGACTCGGACCTCGACCCGGGCCTCGACCCGGGCGTCGACCCGGGCGTCGACCCGGGCCTTCGACTCGGGCTTCAGGTCACGCCTCGACGAAGCCCTCGAGCCCGGCGCGCGGGTCGAGCCAGGACGCGCCGACCCCGGTCACCACGCCGGGCCGCCGCCGGGCGGCCTCGTCGCCGTCGGGCGCCTCCAGCACCGCGAGGAGCTGCTCGCACGCGGCGCGCGAGCCCTGCGCGGTGACCTCGACGCGCCCGTCGGGCAGGTTCCGGGCGGCACCCGCGAGACCCAGCTCCAGCGCCCGCGCACGGGTCCACCAGCGGAAGCCGACGCCCTGGACGTCGCCACGGACGTGGGCGACGAGCCGGACGTCCGGGTCCGCCGGCCCGACCCCGCTCACCACCGGGCGTTCCGGGGCACGGGCTGGCAGCGGGGGCAGCGGTAGGAGCTGCGGTTCATGAAGGCCTCCCTCGTGACGGCGGCGCCGCACCGCGGGCACGGCTCGCCCTCCTGGCCGTAGACGGCGAGCGAGCGGTCGAAGTAGCCGCTCGCCCCGTTGACGTTGACGTAGAGGGCGTCGAAGCTCGTGCCGCCCTGCACCAGCGCCGCGCGCATGACGTCCGCGACGTCGTCGACGAGCCGGCGCACGGCCGGACGGGTCATCGTGTCGGTCGGACGGGCGAAGTGCAGGCGGGAGCGCCACAGCGCCTCGTCGGCGTAGATGTTGCCGACGCCGGACAGCAACGTCTGGTCGAGGAGCGCCCGCTTGACCCCGGTGCGGCGGCGCCGGAAGCGCTCCACGAGGGCCCCGGCGTCCAGGTGCGGGTCCAGGGGGTCGCGGGCGACGTGGGCGACCTCGGGCGGCAGGAGCGGGTCGGACTCCCCCGCCGCGCAGGTGCCGGCGGGCAGCCCGTCCGGCGTGGGGACGAGCCCCACGACGACGAGACCGCCGAACATCCTCTGGTCGACGAAGCGCAGCTGCCGGCCGTCGGACAGGTCCAGCCGCACCCGCAGGTGCCGCTCGGGCTCGGCGTCCGGGGGCTCCACGAGCATCTGGCCGCTCATGCCCAGGTGCGCCGACAGGGCGTCGCCGCTGTCCAGCTGGAGCCACAGGTACTTGCCGCGGCGGACGGCGGCGTCCACGCGGGTCCCGGCGAGCCGGCCGGCGAAGTCGAGCGGCCCGGCGACGTGGCGTCGGACCGGGCGAGGGTGCAGGACGGCGACGTCGGTGACGGTGCGCCCGACGACGTGGGCGTCGAGGCCGCGGCGGACCACCTCGACCTCGGGGAGCTCGGGCACCTGCGCCGTCCGCTCAGCCCGCGGTGGCGCCGGCGGCCCGGGCGAGGGCGTCCTCGCCGGTCCCGCCGAGCGCCCGCCAGGCCGCCTCCGCG
This sequence comes from Pseudokineococcus basanitobsidens, assembly GCF_037482545.1. Lineage (NCBI taxonomy): Bacteria > Bacillati > Actinomycetota > Actinomycetes > Kineosporiales > Kineosporiaceae > Pseudokineococcus > Pseudokineococcus basanitobsidens. Next base: position 108,485 of record NZ_JBBIAA010000007.1, read on the forward strand.
GCGTGCTGCTCGGCCTCCTTCTTGCTCCGGCCGGTGCCCTCGCCGCGCTCGGCGTCGGCGAGCAGGACGACCGCCGTGAAGGTCCGGGCGTGGTCGGGGCCCTCGCCGGTGACCCGGTAGACGGGGGCGCCGAGGCCGCGGCTGGAGCCGAGCTCCTGCAGGCTCGTCTTCCAGTCCAGCCCCGCGCCGAGCGCGGCCGAGGAGGCGAGCAGCGGGTCGACCAGGCGGTGCACGAGGGCACGGGCGTCGTCGAGGCCGCAGGACAGGTAGACGGCGCCGATGACGGCCTCGACGGTGTCGGCGAGGATCGAGGTCTTCTCGCGCCCGCCCGTCGCCTCCTCGCCGCGACCGAGGAGGACGTGCCCGCCGAGGCCGAGGTCGCGGCCCACGCCGGACAGCGCCCGGGAGCTGACGACGGAGGCGCGCAGCTTCGCGAGCTGCCCCTCGGGCAGGTCGGGGTGGCGCCGGTAGAGGGCGTCCGTCACGACGAGGCCGAGGACCGCGTCGCCGAGGAACTCCAGCCGCTCGTTCGTCGGCGCGCCGTCGTGCTCGTAGGCCCACGACCGGTGCACGAGGGAACGCAGCAGCAGGCCCGGCTCGACGTCGCGCCCGAGCCGGGCCTGGAGCTGCGCCGCGCCGGGGACGAGCTCGCCCAGGAGGGCGGCGTCGCCGCCGTCGGCGGTGGCGGTGCTCAGAGGTCCTTGACCTTGCGGCCCTTGTACTCGAGGTACAGGGGCGTCCCCTGGGAGTCGGTGACGACGCGGGCGTGGTGGCCGCGCGCGTAGCTCGTGCGCCCGTTCTCGACGGTGGCGACGAGCGGGGTGGCCTCCGCCTTCCACTGCGAGCGGCGGTGGCGGGTGTTGCTGCGGGACATCTTCCGCTTCGGGACGGCCATCGTTCAGTCCTCCTGGCTGTAGGTGCGGCCCCGGTCGGAGGCCAGGCCCTGGAGCGCCGCCCACCGCGGGTCGACGCTGTCGTGGTGGTGCCCCGGCTCCGCGTCCGCGAGGCGGACCCCGCAGTCGGCGCACAGTCCCGGGCAGTCCGGCGAGCACACCGGCTGGAACGGCAGCGCGAGCACCACCGCGTCCCGGAGCACGGGCTCGACGTCGAGGTGGTCGCCGTCGAGCTCGTGCAGGTCGTCCTGGGTGCCGTCGGGGTCGTCCTCCGGCGCCCGGCCCGGGTAGGTGTACAGCTCCTGGAGGTCCACCACGAGCTCCCGCTCGAGCGGGTCCAGGCACCGCACGCACTCCCCGGTGGAGGTCGCCCGCGCCGTCCCCGACACGAGCACCCCCTCCATCACCGCCTCGAGCCGCAGGTCGAGCTCGACCGGGCTGCCCTCGGCGACGCCCACCACCGCGGTGCCGAGGTCGGCCGGCGCCTCCACGCCCCGCCGCACGACGCGCATCGAGCCGGGACGACGGCTGAGCTCCCGGGTGTCGAGCACGAGCGGCGAGCGGTGGTCCAGCGTGGTCACGGCGTCCTCCTCCCCCGGTGCCGGGGCGGTGCTGCGGGTCCCGGGGCGCGGCCGTGGGTCGGCGCGCCGGGGCGGTGCGGGGGCTTGGTGGTCGTCGGACCCCCGCGGCAGCGGGCGGACCGACCGGCAAGGCTACCGCAGGGACGAGGGCGGGCCGCCCGCCCGGGAGCGGCGCGAGCGGCGCTGCTGGTGGCGCCGCACCGAGCGGCCGGCGAGCAGCACGAACGCCGTCAGGGCGGCCCAGACCCCGAGGCCCGCGGCCACGGCGGCCACGGGTGGCCCGGGGGCGTCGCCCGCGTCGGCGCCCTCCACCGGGGCCCGGACGTCGTCGGGGCGGGCGGCGTCGACCTGCGCCGCCGGTACCGCCTCGACGACCCCGCCGGGCCCGTCGACGACGAGCACGGAGCAGACCGAGGCACGGTCTCCCAGGAGCCCGACGAGGTAGCGCCGGTCCTCCTCGAGGTCGACGTCCCCGCTGCCCTCCACCCCGGCGGACGTCTCTCCCGTGGTGATCCACGTCCGCGGCGACCGGTCCCCGCCCGACCACACCTCCTCGACGTCGAGGAGGACGCGGTGGTCCTCCACCTCACGCACGGTGGCGAGGACCACGCCGTCCTCCTGGGCGAGCAGCTCCCCGGGCGTCGTCGGCCCCGCGCAGGAGGCGGCCGCTGACGTCGCCTCGACGCCCGGCAGGACGGCCCCGAGGACGGCGGCGCTCACGGCGAGGACGGGCGGGCGGCTCGTCGTCCTCGGACGCCGCCGTGCCCCGGCCGGTTCCGCGCCGGCGCGTCCTCCGCCCTCACGTCGCCCCCGCGACCGCCTCATCTCGTCCCCGCGACGGCCTCACGGAGTGCCCCCGCGACGACGGGCGGCACGAGGTCGTCGACGTCGCCGCCGAGCCGGGCCACCTCCCGCACGAGGGAGGAGGCGACGTGCTGCCAGCGCGGGTCGCCCGGCAGCAGCAGCGTCTCCAGGCCGGAGAGGTGGCGGTTCATGAGGGCCATGGGCGTCTCGGCCTCGACGTCGGCGCCCCCGCGGACGCCCTTGACGACGCAGACGGCGCCGACGCGCCGGCACGCGTCGACGAGGAGGCCCCCCGGCACGAGCTCCACGCGGACCCGGCCCGCGAGCTCGCCGAGCGCCTCGGGCAGCGTCTCCTCGAGCAGGGCGACGCGCCGCTGCGGCGCCAGCAGCGCCTGCTTGCCCGGGTTGGGCACGACGAGGACGACGACCTCGTCGAAGAGCGCCGCCGCGCGGGCGACGACGTCCAGGTGCCCGTGCGTCACGGGGTCGAAGGAGCCGGGGCACGCCGCCGTCGTCATGCCCCGAGTCTGCCCGCACCGCGCGCGGCCCCACCGACCTCGCCCGGCCCCGTTGCCCCCGGCGGCCGGCCGGGGGACGGTGGCCCCCGCACCCGCCGGCCCACGTCAGGAGACCCCGTGCCGAGCACCGACCCGCACCGCCCCGACCGCCCGGGCACGCAGGCGCAGCCGCCGGACGGCGCCTACCTCGCCGCGCTCCAGGCCCAGGTGGACGCGGCGGCCCGCGCCGCCCGGCCGCTGTCCTCGGACGCCGCCGGGGCGCCGGACGACCTCGTCCGGGAGGTCGTCGGCGCGGTCGAGGCCCTCGCCCCCGAGCTCGTCGCGGTGTCCCACGACCTCGCCGAGCACCCCGAGACCGCCTTCGAGGAGCACCGCAGCGCGGGCGTGCTCGCCGAGCTCGCCGAGCGCCACGGCCTGGCGGTCGAGCGGGGCGCCCACGGGCTGCCCACCGCGCTGCGGGCCGACGTCAGCGGCGGGGCCGGGGACGTCGGCGGGGACGCCCCCGTCGTCGCGGTGATGAGCGAGTACGACGCCCTTCCCGGCATCGGCCACGCGTGCGGGCACAACGTCATCGGGGCGGCGGGGCTGGGCGCCGTCCTCGGCCTCGCCTCGCTGGGCGACCGTCTGCCCGGCGGCGTCCGGTGGCTGGGCACGCCGGCCGAGGAGGGGGGCGCCGGCAAGGAGACGATGGCGCGGCACGGGGCCCTCGACGGCCTGGACGCGGCCGTGATGGTCCACCCCTTCGGCTACGACGTCGCCGAGCACGTCTTCCTCGGGCGCCGCCAGCTGCGGGTGACCTTCCACGGCCGCACGGCGCACGCCTCCGCCCAGCCGTTCATGGGGCGCAACGCGCTCGACGCCGTCGCCCTGGCCTACCAGGGCGTGGGGCTGCACCGGCAGCAGATGCCGCCGTCGGACCGGCTGCACTGCGTCGTCACCGAGGGCGGGGACCGGCCGAACGTCCTGCCCGGCCGGGCGCAGATGCTCTTCTACCTGCGCTCCGAGCACCCCGAGACGCTGCGGGTGCTCTCGGGGCGTCTGCACGACATCTGCCGCGGCGCCGCGCTCATGACCGGCTGCGGCCTGGAGACGGCGTGGGACGAGAGCCCGGCGACGCTGCCGCTGCGCTCCAACGGCCCGCTCGCCGGCCGCTGGGGCGCCCGGATGCTCGAGCGCGGGCGCGAGGTGCTGCCGGCCGGCGTCGTGCCGTCCCTGCTCGCCGCGTCCACCGACTTCGGCAACGTCAGCTACCGCCTGCCCTCGCTGCACCCGATGATCGCGGTCTCCGACCCGGGCACGTCGCTGCACACGCGCGACTTCGCGACCGCCGCCGCCGGCCCCGCGGGCGACCGTGCGGTCGTGGACGGCGCGGTGGGCCTCGCGCTCGTCGTGCTGGACCACCTCGCGGACTCCGACCTGCGCGCCGCCGTGCACGCCGACTTCGCGGCCGCGGGCGGGCCCGTCGACGTCCCGTCGTACTTCGACGCGCCGGCCGCGGACGGTGCGGCGTGAGCGCGCCGACGGCGGTCACCACGCGCACGGACCGGGTGCTCGGGTGGGTCGAGCGGACCGGCAACCGGCTGCCCGAGCCCTTCCTGCTGTTCCTCGGCCTCTTCGTGCTCGTCGGGCTCGTCTCGACGCTGGGCGCGGTGCTCGACGTCAGCGTCACCGTCCCGGGCTCGGACGACGCCACGCCGGTTCGGGGTCTCTTCACGGCGGAGGGCCTCACCTGGCTGACGACGAACCTCGGCGCCAACTTCATCGGCTTCCCGCCCCTGCTGACCGTGCTGACGATCCTGCTCGCCGTCGGCGTCGCCGAGCGCTCGGGCCTGCTGCAGGCGGTCATCCGGCAGGTGTTCCACGCGGCGCCCCCGTGGGCGCTGCCCTACGTCGTCGGCGCGGTCGGCGTCACGGCCTCGGTGATGTCGGACACGGCGTTCGTCATCGTCCCGCCGCTGGCGGCCCTGGTCTTCCGCGCCGCCGGTCGGCACCCCGTCGCGGGTCTGCTCGGCGGGTTCGCCGCCGCGGGCGCCGGGTACTCGACGTCCTTCGTCGTCACCAGCCTCGACGCGCTGTTCGCCGGCATCACGGACGCCGTCACCGAGGTGCTCCCCGACCCGGGGACGACGGTCACCCCCGTCTCGAACTACTTCTACAACGTCGCCTCCGCGACGCTGCTCACGGTCGTCACCGGGCTCGTCATCACGAAGGTGCTCGAGCCCCGCCTGGAGCGCCTCGACGTGCCGCGGCACGAGGTGTCCGGGCAGGACGCCGACGCCCCGGCCGCCGGGGCGGGGTCGGCCCCCGGGGCGGCCCCTGCGCCGCAGGAGCGCACGGGCGGGGCCGGCGCCGCCGCGCCGGCGGACGGGCCGGGCGACGGCGACGGGATGGCCGCGCTGACCGACCGCGAGCGGCGGGCGGTGCGCGCCGCGGTGCTCGCCGGCGTGGTGGCGGCGCTCGTCATGCTCGTCGCGGTGGTCGTGCCCGGCTCGCCGTGGCGCGGCGAGGGCGGCGGCTACCTGCCGGAGTCTCCGCTGCTGGACAGCATCGTCTTCATCGTCTTCGTGATGTTCGCCGTCCCCGGCCTCGTCTACGGACGGGTCGCCGGCTCGCTGCGGACGGGCGCCGACGTGCCGCGGTTCATGCAGGGCGCGATCACCGACCTCGCGCCCTTCATCGCGCTGGCGTTCGTGCTCGGCAACTTCATCGCCCTCTTCACGTGGTCGGGCGTCGGCACCTGGCTCGCGGTCGAGGGAGCGGCGGGGCTGGAGTCCATCGGTCTCACCGGCTACCCGGCCGTGCTCTGCTTCGTGCTGCTCGCCTCGGTGCTCAACCTCTTCATCATCTCGGGGTCGTCGCTGTGGACCCTCATGGCGGCCGTCTTCGTGCCGCTGTTCGCGCTGCTCGGCTTCGAGCCGGCGTTCACCCAGGCCGCGTTCCGCGTCGGCGACTCCGCCACCCAGGTCCTCACCCCGCTGAACCCCTACATGATCGTGCTGCTGACCATGCTGCGGCGGTACGAGCCGCAGGCCGGGCTCGGCAGCATCATCTCGAGGATGCTGCCCTTCACCGTGACCTTCTGGCTGGCGTGGGTGGTGGTCCTGACCGTCTTCTACCTCACCGGCCTGCCGCTCGGGCCGGGCGCCCCCGGGCCCCGCCTCGCGGGCTGAGCGGGGTCGACGGGCGGGTCTCTAGCCTCGCCCGCGTGAGCACCGACCCGCCCTCTCCTCCCGGCCCGGCACCCACGACGGTCGTCTTCGACCTCGGGAACGTCCTCGTCCGGTGGGAGCCCGAGCGCGCGTGGGCGCACCTGGACGCCGCCGAGGTCGACGCCTTCCGCACCGAGGTCGACTTCCGGACGTGGAACCTCGCCATGGACGCGGGCCGGTCGTCGGCCGACGCGGTGTCCCGGCTGGAGCGGGAGGCGCCGGCGCACGCGCACGTCGGCCGGGCGTACGTCGAGCGGTTCCTCGACACGCTGGCCGGCCCCGTCCCGGGGACCCGGGCCGTGCTCGAGGAGCTCTCGGCCGCCGGCGTGCGGCTGCTGGCGCTGACGAACTGGTCGGCCGAGCTCTTCGACCGCGCCGGCGACGTCCTCGAGGAGGTGGTCGGTCTCTCGACCTTCGAGGACGTCGTCGTCTCCGGTCGCGAGCGCCTCGCCAAGCCCGACCCGGCGCTCTTCGCCCGGGTGCTCGAGCGCTTCGGCCTCGAGCCCGCGGCGACCGCCTTCGTCGACGACTCCCCCGCCAACGTCGACGCCGCCGCCGGGCTCGGCCTGCGGGCGGTGCTGTTCACGGGAGCCGGCGCGCTGCGCCGGGACCTGGCGGGGATGGGGCTGCCCGTCGCGGCCACCGGCGGCTAGCCCGCCCCGTCCCCCGCGGCGCGCCCCGGGTCGGCGGTCCCGTCGGCGTCGGCGTCGGCGTCGGCGAACCAGACGACGGTCTCCCCGTACCGCTTCGAGGCCGACCGCGCGAGCCCGTCCGGCCACCCCGGCTCCGGCGCACGGCTCGAGCGCTCGACGACGACGACGGCGGCGGGCGCGAGCCAGCCGCGCGCGACCAGCGCGCCGAGGACGCCGGCGAGCTCGGGCTCGGCGAGGTCGTACGGCGGGTCCAGGAGCACGAGGTCCGCGCCGCCCGCCAGCGGCGGCGTCGGCGGGACGGCGAGGACACGCTCGACCGGTGCCTCGCGCACCTCCACGCCGGGCAGCCCGGTGCCGACCGCGTTGCGCCGGCACGCGCGCGCCGCCTCGCGGCCGGACTCCACGAGCACCACCGCGGCCGCGCCCCGGCTGGCGGCCTCGAGGCCGAGGGCGCCGGAGCCGGCGTAGAGGTCGAGGACGCGGGTCCGCTCGAGCAGCCCCGCGTGCTCCAGGCGGCTGAAGAGCGCCTCGCGCACCCGCTCCGACGTCGGGCGCGTCGCGCTCCCGCGCGGCACGAGGAGCGTCCTCCCGCCCGCGGTCCCGGCGACGAGCCGCGTCACGGGCGGGCCCCCGCGGTGGCGCGCGGGCCGGCACCGGGCGCCTCCGGCGGCTCCGGGGGCCTCGGGCGCGACCCGGCCGCCGCCGCGGCGCCGAGCCCGGCGGCGAGCAGCAGGGCGACCAGCGCCAGCGCGACCTCGGCGCCCGGCAGCAGCCGGCCGCCGCCGGCGAGCGCGAGGGTGCCGACGGCCAGGGGCAGGACCGCGACGACCGCGAGGTCCGGGCCGCGCGTGAGGCTCGTGACGATGCCGACCGGCAGGGGCCCCGCCTGCGTGGTGATCACCGAGGAGGCGGGGTCGAGCTCGGGGCGGGACGCCCCGCGCAGCGCCGCTGCCGCCAGCCCGGGCCCGCTCGCCAGCACGAGCCCCAGCGGCACCGCCCCCGGGGCGAGCAGGCCCAGCGCGAGCGCGGCGACGCCGGCCGCGGCGGTCGTCGTCACGGCGAGGGCGGCGAGGTGCGCGGCCGCGGCCGTGCCCGGCGCCAGCGGCAGGACGGCGTCGAGCGACGGCACGAGGACGCGCTCGCGCACGGGCTCGGCGAGCGTCGTCGCCGCGGCGTAGCCGCAGGCGAGCAGCGCGACCAGCACGACGGCCCGGGAGTCCCCCGCCGCCGCGGCCGCGCCGGCGGGCACGAGGGTCAGCACCACGGCCGTGACGACGCGGCGACGGGTGCGCACCACCGCGAGGAGGTCCGCCAGGACGAGGGCGGTGCCCGGACCGCGGACGAGCCGGCTGCGGGTCGCCCGGGCGCGGCGGCGCCGACGGGCGCGCGGCGGGTCCGCCAGCGCCCGGCCCAGGGCCCGGGTGTCCAGCGTCACGCCCGAGCCGGCGACCTGGGCGGACAGGGCGCCGGCCGAGGACAGCGAGGCGCTGGGCGTGCCACCGGCGCGACGCAGCAGCACGGCGACGGCGAGCGCGGCCAGCACCACCGCGGCGACCGTCGCCGGGACGAGCGCCGACCAGGCGCCGGTCCCGGCCGCGGCGGACGGGGCGGGCGCGTCCCCCGGGGCCGGTGCGTCCCGCCCCGCCAGGGCGTCCGCGGCGGCCGCCGCGACGACGACGACGGGCGCGAGGAGCACGAGGGCGTCGCCGACCGCGACGAGCGGTCGCGCGCTCCCCCGCGCCGCCTGCACGAGACCGCCGGCGGCGACGAGGGCGACGCCGAGGGCCGCGACCGCGACGACGAGCCCGAGCAGCCGGCCGACGCCCGTGGTGGCGGGCAGGAGCAGGAGGAGGGCGACGAGGGCGCCGGCGCCGACCGCGGCGGCGGCCACGACCGCCCGCCGCACCACGACCGGACGCAGCAGCGACGCGCGTGCGACGGGCAGCGGGAGCCACCACGCCGCCTGCGGGGGCGGCAGCGACAGCGGGCCGAGCCGGCCCAGCAGCCCGACGGCGCCGCCGAGGACGAGGAGCAGCGCCGCACCGGTCAGCACCGCGCCCGGGACGGCCGCGCCCTCGATCGGCTCGCCGAGCGCCGTGACGCCGCCGAGCGCGCCGAGCCGGCCGCGCGAGCCGGACAGCACGAGCAGGGCCAGCGCCACGGCGAAGACGCCCGTGTAGACGTCGGACAGCAGGTCGCCGAGGCTCGCGCCGCTGGCTCGCCGCGAGGCCCGCCGCACGGTGGCCCGCAGCTCGCGGGCGGCGAGGCCCGGCCCCTGCGCGACCGGGCGCAGGACGTGCGCGGGCGCCTGCGCCTCGTCGCCGTGCCGACCGGCGTCCTGCTGACCGGCGTCCTGCTGACCGGCGTCCCGCCGACCGGCGCCGGGGGTGAGGCCACCGGTCACCGCCCGAGCTCCCGGGTCGCCTCGGCGACGCTGACCCGCCGCGCGCCGTCCTCGGCCAGCAGCAGCACCCGGTCGGCGACCTCCTCCAGCAGGAGGGGGTCGTGCGTGGCGAGCAGCACGCCGACGCCGGCCTCCTTCTCCTCCAGCAGCCGGTCGACGACGTCCTCGCGCCCGGCGAGGTCCAGACGTTGCTCGGGCTCGTCCAGCACGAGCAGCCGCCGCGGCCGCACCAGGGCCGCCGCCAGCAGCATCCGCCGCCGCTGGCCCGAGGACAGCGCCGTCGGCAGGTTCTCCGCCACGGCCTCCAGGCCGAGGTCGGCGACCACCTGGTCGACGACGTCGTCGGCGTCGCGGACGCCGTGGCCGCGGGCGACGAGGTCCAGGTGCTCGCGCACCGTCAGGCCCGGGAACTGCGCGTCGACGTCCAGCACGCTCGCCACGTCACGCCGGAAGGCGACCGACCGCTCGTCCACCGGTCGGCCGAGCACCTGCAGCGTCCCCCCGATCGGCGCGAGCTGGCCCAGCACCGCCTTGAGCACGGTCGTCTTGCCCGCACCGTTGAGGCCCACCAGCGCCAGCGACCGCCCCGCGTCCAGGCGGAAGCTCGTCGGCGGGGAGACGGGCTCGCCCGTGTAGCCGACGAGCAGCTTGTCGGCGCGCACGAGGGCGTCCGCCCGGCGGCGGGGCTCCGGCGGCGTCATGCTCGCTCCCTGCTCATCCGCGCTCCAGGAACTGCCCGTGCTGCGGGCGCAGCAGCTCGGTGACGGCGCCCGCGAGCGCGGGGTGGCGCCGCAGCTCGGGGTCGACGGCGAGCACCTCGGCGGCGTCCTCCCGGGCGTCGGCGATGACGTGCCCGTCCCGCACCACCCGGAGCAGGCGCAACGACGAGCGCGCCCCGGACTGGCGGGCGCCGAGCACGTCCCCCTCGCCGCGCGTCTCGAGGTCCAGCTCGGCGAGCGCGAACCCGTCGGTGGTGGCCGCGACGGACATCAGGCGGGTGACGGCCGGCGCGTCGCCCGGGAGCGGGGTGAGCAGGAAGCACGTGCCGGGGTGGCGCCCGCGCCCGACGCGCCCGCGCAGCTGGTGCAGCTGGGAGATGCCGAAGCGGTCGGCGTCCATGACGACCATGCACGTGGCGTTGGGGACGTCGACGCCCACCTCCACGACCGTCGTCGCGACGAGGACGTCCACCTCCCCGGCCGCGAACGCCCGCATGACGGCGTCCTTCGCCTCCGGCGGCATCCGCCCGTGCAGGACCGCCCGACGCACCCCGGCGAGGGAGGGCTCCTCGGCGAGCAGGGCCTCGACCGCGACGGTGGAGACCAGCACCCGGTCGTCCGGCCCGTCGGCCCCCCGGTCGCCGCCCCCGTCCCCCGGGGCCTCGTCGCCGATGGTCGGGCAGACGACGTAGGCCTGGCGCCCTGCCTCCACCTCCTCGCGCACCCGCTGCCACATCCGTGCGACCCAGGCCGCGTTGCCCGCGTTGACGGCGTGCGAGGCGATGGGCGAGCGCCCCGCCGGCAGTCCTCGCAGCACCGAGGTCTCGAGGTCGCCGAAGGACGTCATGGCGACGGTGCGGGGGATGGGCGTGGCGGTCATGACGAGCAGGTGCGGGACGGCGGACGCCTTCGCCCGCAGGGCGTCGCGCTGCTCGACGCCGAAGCGGTGCTGCTCGTCGACGACGACGAGGCCGAGGTCGGCGAGCTGGACGGCGTCCTGCAGCAGCGCGTGGGTGCCGACGACGATGCCCGCCTCCCCGCTCGCCGCCTGCAGCAGGGCCTCGCGGCGTGCGCGCGCCCCTTGGCTCCCCGTCAGCAGGGCCACCCTCGTGGCGACGTCGGCGCCGCCCAGCGTCCCGGCGCCGGCGAGGTCCCCGAGCATCGCGGTCAGCGAGCGGTGGTGCTGGACGGCGAGGACCTCGGTGGGCGCCAGCAGCGCCGCCTGCCCGCCGGCGTCCACGACGGCGAGCATCGCGCGCAGCGCGACGACGGTCTTGCCGGAGCCCACCTCGCCCTGAAGGAGGCGGTGCATCGGCGCGGTGCGCGCGAGGTCGGCGGCGATCTCCTGCCCCACCTCCCGCTGGCCGTCCGTCAGGGCGAAGGGGAGTTGCTGGTCGAAGGCGGCGAGCAGCCCGCCGTCGACGGGGCGGCGCGGCACCGCGGTCTGCGTGCCGGTGCGCAGGCGCCGGCGCGCCAGCTCCGCCTGCAGGACGAAGGCCTCCTCGTACCGCAGCCGCTCCAGCGCCTGCTCCTCCTGGCCCGGGTGCCCCGGACGGTGGGCGGCGCGCAGGGCGTCGAGGAGGCCGGGGAAGCCGTGCCGGGCCAGGACCATGTCGGGCAGCGGCTCGGGCACGTCCTCCTCGCGCAGGGTGTCGAGCACGAGGTGCACGGCCTTGGCCACGGTCCAGCTCTGCATGCCCTGCGTGGCGGGGTAGATGGGCAGGACGCCGGTCAGGAAGTCGTCCATCGCGGCGCCCTCGGCCGCGAGGTCGTCCGTGCCGTCGGCGCCGGGGTCGCCGTCGCGCGATCCGCTCATGTGGTGCTCGGGGTGGACGAGCTGCAGGACGCCGCGGTACGCGCCGACCTTCCCCGAGAAGAGGCCGGGACGGCCGACCACCATCTCCCGCTGCAGGTGGGCGAGGGCCCCCTTGTGCCGGGGGAAGAAGGTCAGCGGGACCTTCGTGGCGCCGTCGGTCACCACGACGTCGACGACGAAGCCGTGACGCTGCTTCATCGGTCGGTGCCGGACCGAGGCGACCCGCGCGAGCACCGTCACGTGCTCGCCCACCTCGAGGCCGCTCAGGTCGGTGAGCTGCCCCCGGCGCCGGTAGTCGCGGGGGTAGTGGCGCAGCAGGTCGCCGACCGTCTCGAGGCCGAGGTGCCCGCCGAGCGCCTCGGCCGTGGGGGCGCCGACCGAGCGGGCCAGCGGCTCGGCCATCCGGCCCGTCGCGACCGGCGCGCCGCCCGCGTCCTCGGGGCCCCGCGGGGTCGGGAGCGCCGGCCCGGGTCGCCCGGGCGCGGGCCGCCCGGCCGCGGGTCCCCCTGCCATGCCCGCACAGTAGGGCCGAGGACCGACGGCGGCGGAGCGTGTCCCCAGCCCTCCCGCCGGCCGCCCTCGCCGGTCGCGGGCCGCTGCTTTGGGCCTGGCGCCCCGCCTCGGCTACTCTCGGGGCCGAGCGCGACTCGTGCTGCCCGCACCCGGGACGACGAGGCGCCGCACCGTAGGACCCACCGCACCCGAGCGGGAGCGGGCTCGCGCCCCTCCCGGGCCCGGGCGCCGCCCGAGCACGAGCCGACCGTAGGAGAAGACCGTGGCTGCCACCTGCGACATCTGCGCCAAGGGGCCGGGCTTCGGCCACTCCATCTCGCACTCCCACCGCCGCACGAAGCGCCGCTGGGTGCCGAACATCCAGCGCGTGCGGGTCGTGCAGGGCGGGACGCCGATGCGCAAGAACGTCTGCACCTCGTGCATCAAGGCGGGCAAGGTCACGCGCTGACCTGACCGACCCGGACGGCACCGCCGTCCTCGAGAGGCCGGCACCCACGACGGGTGCCGGCCCTCGCTGCGTCCGGGCCCTCGCTGCGCCCGGGGGCCCTGCGCGCCCCCGCAGCCTCTGCGCCCTGCGTCCCGTGCGTGCGTCCCCGTGGCGCCGGGGGTCGGCGCTCAGCCGAAGTGGTCCCAGCCCCCGCCACCGGCGTGCGGCGCGCCGTCGACGAGGACGCCGGGCGCCGCCCCGGCGCGCACGACCCCGACGGGCGCGAAGCCCTCGGGCAGGACGGCGCCCTCGGGGAAGGTGGCGAGGAGCCCGTGGTCCTCGCCCCCCTCGAGCACGAGCCGCCACGCGTCGACGCCGAGCAGGTCCGCCACCGGGGCGACGGCGTCCCGGTGGGGCCGCAGCAGCTCGGTGGACAGGTCGAGGACGACGACGGAGGCGCGGGCGACCCGTCCGGCGTCGCGGACGAGCCCGTCCGAGACGTCGAGCATCGCGGTCGCGCCCGCCTCGGCGGCGGCCGGCCCCGCGTCGCACGGCGGGCGCGGTCGACGGTGCGCCCGCACGAGGCCGGCGACCTCCTCGTCCGCCGCGGACTCGACCCCGGCACCGGCCCACGCGGCGGCCCCGGGACGGGCGCGGCGCTCCAGCACGGCGAGACCCGCCGCCGACCGTCCCTGCACCCCGGCGAGCGCGACGACGTCACCCGGGCGCGCCCCGTCCCGGCGCACCGGCGGGAGCCCGCGCAGGTCCCCGAGCGCGGTGACGGCCACGACGACCTGCTCCCCGCCGGTGAGGTCGCCGCCGACGACGCCGCACCCCCGGGCACCGGGCAGGCCCGCGCAGGCCGCGGCGAGCCCGCGCGCCAGGCCGGTGGTCCACCCGTCCGTCCAGGGCGCCGGCGGGCGCGACGGCACGACGAGCGCGACGACGAGCGCGGTGGGGACGGCCCCCATCGCCGCGACGTCGGCGAGGTTCTGCGCGGCCGCGCGCCAGCCGACGTCCTCCGGCGACGCCGTGCGGGGCCGGAAGTGCCGGTCGGCGACCAGCGCGTCGGTGCTCACCACCACGCGGCCGTCGTCGGCCCGCACGACGGCGGCGTCGTCCCCGGGGCCGAGGTCGGTCCAGCTCCCGACCGGCAGCACCGGCAGGAGCCCGTCGAGGAGGGCGTCCTCACCGGTGGCCCCCCGCGGCGCGCCGGCACCGACGGCCGGGGGGTCCTCCGGGGCGGGAGGGGGTCCTGGCAGGGCTCTCGCCTCCGGGGTCGGGCGCGGTCGGGCGGGTCGCCGCGGGTGCGGGTGGACGGGGCCACGGGTGACGCCGCCCCGGGGGACGGGGGCGCCCGCCGCCCGTGTCGGCGCGGGGGCGGGGCCACGGTAGCGTCGCGCGCGCCCGTCCCGGCGGTCGCCGGCCCCGGCGCCCGCCTCGGTCCCCCGGACCGCCCCGACGACGCGGGCACCGGGTGCCCCCGGTGCTCGAGGCCGCCGTCCCGCCGCCGCGGACGGGGACGACGACGACAGCCGCCCCGGCGGGGCGGCCGACCACCAGGAGGCCCGCGTGGAGCAGGCGTACGTGCTCGTCCAGACCCAGGTCGGCCGCTCGTCCGAGGTCGCCGCCGCGCTCGCCGCCGTCCCGGGCGTCGTGCTGGCCGAGGACGTCACCGGCCCCTACGACGTCATCGCGCGGGTCGAGGCGGTGACGACGTCCGAGCTCGGGCGCCTCGTGTCGGGCCGGGTCCAGGGGGTGGAGGGCATCACGCGCACCGTCACGTGCACCGTGGTGGCGTGAGCCTGCGACACCCCGCCCACCGCCGGGCCCACCGCCCCGCCCACCGCCGGGCCCACCGCCCCGCCCACCGCCGGGCCCACCGCCCCGCCCACCGCCGGGCCCACCGCCCCGCCCACCGCCGGGCCCACCGCCCCGCCCACCGCCGGGCCCACCGCCGGGCCCACCGCCCGGCCCGCCTCCGTGCCGTCGCCGCGGTGCTCACCGCCGTCGGCCTCACCTCGGGCTGCACGGCCTCGGTCCGGGAGGTGCCCCCCGCGGACCAGGCCGCCGACCCGGGCTGCGCGCAGGTCCTCGTCCTGCTGCGCGACGTCGACGAGGTCGCCGGCCTGCCCCGCGTCCCGACGACCGGGCAGTCGACGGCGGCCTGGGCCGCCGAGGACGGCTCGGCCGAGGTCGTCCTGCGCTGCGGTGTGGCGCTGCCCGGGCCGACGACGGACGCGTGCCTGGCCGTCGACGGGGTCGACTGGGTCGCCTCCGACGAGGAGGCCTCCCCCCCGTGGACCACCTACGGCCGCGTCCCGGCCACGGAGGTCGACGCGAGCGGCGACCTCCTGGCGGCCGACGTCCTCCCCACCGTCGGCGGGGCGGTCTCCGGGCTCGAGCAGCAGCGCGCCTGCGCCTGAGGACGGCTCAGCGCAGCCCCGTGGCCCGCTCCAGGGCGAGGGCGAGCAGCCGTTCCACGAGCGCCGGGTAGTCGAGGCCCGACGCCGCCCACAGCCGGGGGAACATCGAGCTCGGCGTGAAGCCCGGCATCGTGTTGACCTCGTTGACGACCACCCGGCCGTCCTCGCCCGCGAAGACGTCGACCCGGGCGAGGCCCTCGCAGCCCAGGGCCTCGAAGGCCCGCAGCGCCGTGGCGCGGACGGCGTCGGCCACGCCGTCGGGGACGTCGGCCGGGCAGGTGAGGCGGACGGCGGCGGCGTCGAGGTACTTGGCCTCGAAGTCGTAGAAGTCCCGGCCGTCGACGACGGCGACCTCCCCGACCGCCGACGCCTGCGGCGGCCCACCGGCGAGCCGGTCGAGGACGCCGCACTCGAGCTCGCGCCCGCGCACGCCGACCTCGACGAGGACCTTCGGGTCGTGCTCGCGCGCGGCCTCGACGGCCGCGGCGAGCGCCTCCCGCGCACCGGGGCGGTCCTGCCCGTCCTGCCGGACGACGACGCGGGAGACGCCCATCGAGGACCCCGCCCGGCTGGGCTTGACGAAGACGGCGTCGGCCCCGGTGGCCCCGGCGAGCGCCAGCCCGGCGTCGAGCCGCTCCTCGCGCGCGGTCCGCCACGTCCGGTCGGTCACGAGCACCCACGGCCCGACGTCGACGCCCGCCGCCTGCAGGACCGTCTTGGCGTAGTGCTTGTCCATCGCCAGGGCCGAGGCCAGCACGCCCGAGCCCACGTAGCGGGTGTCCGACATCTCCAGCAGCCCCTGCAGCGTGCCGTCCTCCCCGTAGGGGCCGTGCAGCAGCGGCAGGACGACGTCCACCTCCCCGAGCGCGCGGGGCACGTCCCCCGCGCCGACGGCCACCAGCCCGCGCTCGACCGGGGACCGCGGTGCCAGCACGGCCGGGCCCTCGGCCGCGTCCACCGCCGGCAGCACGCCGTCGTGCAGCTCCCACCGCCCCGGGTCGTCGGCGGCGAGGACCCAGCGCCCGTCGGGCGCGATGCCGACGGGCACGACGTCCCAGCGCTCGCGGTCCAGCGCGCGCAGGACCCCTGCGGCCGTCACGCAGCTGATGGCGTGCTCGCTGGACCGTCCCCCGAAGACGACGGCGACGCGTCGCCGTCCGAGGGCCCCGCGCGGCGCCGCGTCCTCCGAGGCAGGCACGTCGCCGGGCTGCCCGCCGCCGGACCCCACGTCACCGGGTCTCACGTCGCCGGGCCGGGCCTGCTCGTCGTCCACCGCCGGGACGCTACCGGCGGCGTCCGCAGCCGGCGGGGAGGTCGTGGCCGCGGCGCGGACCCGCCGTCCGGGGGACGTCCGGCCGCAGGCGGGGCGCACGGCGGCCCCCGGGGGGACCATCGGCGCACCCACCGCCGCCGCGGTGGTCCGAGGGGCAGGAGACCGGCATGGAGCGGGAGTCCGGTACCGAGCAGGCGTCCGGTACCGAGCAGGTACCCGGTGCGGAGTAGGTGCCCGGTGCGGAGCAGGACCGGGCCCCGGCGGCGCAGGGGCGCACGCCCTTCGGCGCCAGCTCCCCCGTGCGCCGGGGTCTCCGGCTGGACGCCGAGGTGGAGCGCCGGCTGCTGCTGACGTGGCGCGCGGACCCCGAGGTCGTCGCCCGCCTGCTGCCGGCGCCGTTCCGGCCGCAGCTCGTCGGCGGGGCGGCCGTCGTCGGGGTCTGCTGCATCCGCCTCGGCTCGGTGCGGCCCCGCGGGCTGCCCGCGGCCGTCGGCCTGCGCGCCGAGAACGCCGCCCACCGCGTCGCCGTCGCGTGGGACGGCCCCGACGGCGAGCGCACGGGCGTCTGGGTCGCGCGGCGGCACACGGGCAGCCGGCTCGTGGCGCTCGCGGGCGGGAGGCTCTTCCCCGGACGGCAGGGGCGCGCCCGCTTCGACGTCGACGAGTCGGACGAGCGCGTCCGGGTGGCGGTGTCCGCGGACGACGGCACCCGCCTCGCCGCCGACGTCGAGGTCGTCCCCGAGCTCTCCGGCAGCACTCTGTTCGCCGACCTGGCGGAGGCCTCGGACTTCTTCCGGACCGGCTCCACGGGGTGGTCGGCGGCCGGCGTGGCGGGTGACGGGCGGGCGCACGAGGGGATGCGCCTGGACACCGACGCCTGGCACGTCGACGCCTGCCGCGTCCTCGAGGTGCGCTCCAGCCTCTACGACGACCCGGTGCTCTTCCCGCCCGGCACCGTCGTGCTCGACGACGCCCTCCTCATGCGGCGGGTGCCGGTCACGTGGACGGCGCTGCGCCCCCTGCCGGCGGGAGCCGCCTCGTCCGCGGGGCCCCGCCCGCCCGTGCGGCGCACGGCCGCGCCGACCTCGCCGGCCGGCCCCTAGCCTCACCGCCATGCCGGAGCCCGAGGACGCGCACCAGGACGGACCCCCGGACGAGCGCCCGGAGGAGCGCCCGGACGACGGCCCGGCGTCCGCCGGGGGCGGGCACGGCCGGCGGGGCGACGGGACCCCGTGGTCGCCCGCGACGACGGTCGTCGCGGCCGGCCGGCCCCCGCGCGAGCACGACGCGCCCGTCAACCACCCGGTGGCGATGTCGTCGACCTTCGTCGGCGCCGGCGCCCCGGCGGCGGGCACGCGCACCTACGCACGCTCCGCCAACGCGAGCTGGGAGCCGCTGGAGGAGGTCCTCGCCGCCCTCGAGGGCACCGGGGCGGACGGCGGGGCCCTCGTCTTCGGCTCCGGCATGGCGGCGGTCTCGGCCGCGCTCTCGCTGGTGCCCGTCGGCGGCCGCGTCGTCGCGCCCGCGTCCTCCTACAACACGACCGTCGAGCTCCTCGAGCGCGCCGACGCGGACGGCCGCCTGCGCGTCACCTTCGTCGACGTCGCCCGCACGGCGGCGGTCGAGGCCGCGGTGGCCCCGGGGTGCGACCTCCTCTGGCTGGAGTCCCCGACCAACCCGCTCCTG
Source organism: Pseudokineococcus basanitobsidens (assembly GCF_037482545.1). NCBI lineage: Bacteria > Bacillati > Actinomycetota > Actinomycetes > Kineosporiales > Kineosporiaceae > Pseudokineococcus > Pseudokineococcus basanitobsidens. The sequence goes on from NZ_JBBIAA010000007.1 coordinate 126,407, forward strand.
GAGGTCGCCGACGTGCGCGCCTGCGCCGCAGCGGGCTCCGCGGCCGGCGCGGTCGTCGCGGTCGACGGGACCTTCGCGACACCGCTGGTGCAGCAGCCCCTCTCGCTCGGCGCCCACCTCGTCGTCCACTCGGTGACCAAGCTGCTGTCCGGCCACTCCGACGTCCTCCTGGGGGCGGTCGCCACCACGGACCCCGCCCTGCTGGAGCGGCTCTCGGTGCACCGACGGGTCCACGGGGCGATCGCCGGCCCGATGGAGGCCTGGCTGGCGCTGCGCGGCCTGCGCACCCTCGCCCTGCGCGTCGACCGCACCCAGGCCACGGCCGCCCACCTCGCCCGGCGCCTCGAGGACCACCCGGCCGTCGGCCGTGTGCGGCACCCGTCCCTGCCGTCGGACCCCGGTCACGAGCGCGCGCGCGCCCAGATGCGGGGCTTCGGCAGCGTGCTCTCCTTCGAGCCCGCGGGAGCGCTCGGCGACGAGGAGGCCGCGCGACGCGCCGACGCCGTCGTCGCGGCCCTGCGGCTGTGGACCCCGGCGACGAGCCTCGGCGGCGTCGAGTCCCTCGTGGAGGGGGGGGGGGAGGCCAACNTCGGCGACGAGGAGGCCGCGCGACGCGCCGACGCCGTCGTCGCGGCCCTGCGGCTGTGGACCCCGGCGACGAGCCTCGGCGGCGTCGAGTCCCTCGTGGAGCGTCGTCGCCGGCACGCCAACGAGCCGGCGACGACGCCCGCGGGGCTGCTCCGCCTCTCGGTGGGGCTGGAGGACGCCGGAGACCTGTGGGACGACCTCGAGCAGGCGCTCGCCGTCCTCGGCTGAGCCCGGCGTCCGCCGGGTCACCGCCCCGCGAGGTCGTCCGGGAGGACCCGGGCCCCGAGGTGCTCGGCGAGCACCGTGGCGAAGCCCTGCGCCTGCGCCTGCGCCAGGACCACGCCGGCCAGGTCGCCCGGCCCGGTCAGCCGCGCGACGTCCGCCCCGGAGACGTCGAGCCCGTCCAGCCGGGAGCCGGTGAGCACCAGCCGTCCCACCCGGCAGCGCTCCAGCCGCACCGAGGACGCCGTCGCGTCGGTGAGGTCCAGCTCGCCGACCACGCAGTCCTCCAGCAGGACGTCCTCCGCGCCGGCCCCACGCAGGTCGACGTGGTGGAGCCGGCTGCCGGACAGGCGTACCCGGGTGAGCGAGGCCCCCTCCAGGCGCAGGACGCCGGTCCGGCTCCCCGTGACCACGACGTCGCGCCAGGCCGAGTCCCGCAGGTCCAGGTCCGTGGCCCCGAGATCCTCCAGCAGGCACGACACGAGCCGCGCGCCCGGCAGGGACGCCCCGTCGAGCCGGCAGCCGACGAGCGCGCACTCGAGCAGCCGCGGGTCCGGCAGCACCAGCCCTCCCAGGTCCAGGTCGGCGAGCCGGACGCCGTCGAGGTCCTCGCCCGGTGCGGGCGGCGTCCGCCTCTCCTGCAGCCCCGGGAGCACCACCTCGACCCGGGCACGCGCCGCCCGCGCCACGACCCCTCAGGCCCCCTCGTGCTTAAGCGTGCGGGCCAGCAGCAGCCGCGCCGCCTCGCGCACGGGGGTGCGTCCCTCGACGACGTCGACGACCTGCTCCACGATCGGCATCTCCACGCCGACCTCCCGGGCCAGGGCGAGCACCGAGGGGGCCGACCGCACGCCCTCCGCCGTCTGCCGCACGACCGCCGCCGCGGCGGCCACGTCGAGACCGCGGCCGAGCTGGACGCCGGTCTGGTGGTTGCGCGACAGCGGCGAGGCGCACGTGGCGACGAGGTCGCCCATGCCGGCCAGCCCGGCCAGCGTGGCCGCCTCCGCGCCGAGCGCGACCGCCAGCCGTGACGTCTGGGCGAGCCCGCGCGTGATGATCGACGCCTTGGCGTTGTCCCCGTAGCCGAGGCCCTCGGCCATGCCGACGGCGAGCCCGACCACGTTCTTGACGACGCCCCCGAGCTCGACGCCCAGCACGTCGTGGTGGGTGTAGGGCCGGAACGCCGACGTCGCGCAGGCGGTCGCGACGAGGTCGGCCACCGCCACGTCGCTCGCGGCCACGACGGCGGCCGTCGGCTGCCGCTCGGCGACCTCCCGGGCCAGGTTGGGACCGGACAGGACGGCCACGCGCTCGGCCGGCACGGCCGCCGCCTCGGCCACCACCTGGCTCATCCGCAGCCGCGTCCCGCTCTCGAGCCCCTTCGCCAGGCTGACGAGGGGGACGCCGGGCGGCAGCCGGTCCGCGACGCCCTCGAGCACGGGGCGCAGGACCTGCGAGGGCAGCGCGAGGACGACGAGGTCGGCGCCCGCGAGCGCGACCGCCGCGTCCGTGGTCGCGGTCATCGACGCGGGCAGCGGGGCGCCCGGCAGGTAGGCCGGGTTGCCGCGACCGGCCGCGACGTCGGCGCACACCTGCGCACGGCGGCCCCACAGGACGACGTCGGCCCCGGCGTCCGCGAGCACGAGCCCGAAGGCGGTGCCCCAGCTCCCCGTCCCGAGGACGGCGGCGCGCCGGCTCACCGCGCGACCGCCCCGGCGGGGACAGCGGAGACGAGGGGGACGGCGGGGACGGCGGCGACGGGGCCCCGGGGTGCGAGCATCGCCACGTGGTCCCTCCCCCTTCGCCCGGAGCAGCCCCGGCCGCCGCCCGCGTGCCGTGGGCCGCCGCTCCGCAGCAGTGGTCGGTCGTCCTGCCCGTCAAGGGCGGCCCGGCCGCCAAGAGCCGGCTCGGGGGGGACGCGGCGCGACGCCGCGGCCTCGCCCTCGCCATGGCGCTCGACTGCCTCGAGGCCGTCCTCGCGGCGCCCGGCGTCCGCCGCGCGCTCGTCGTCACGCAGGACCCCGAGGTGACCGGGCTCGCCGCCGCGGCGGGCGCTCGGGTCCTGCTGCCGGGACCGGCCGGCTCGCGCCCCCCGCTGGACGCCGCCGTCGCCGACGGAGCCCGGGGGTGCGAGGAGTGCGGGGGCCACGACGGCGTCGCCGTCCTGCTGGCGGACGTCCCCGCGCTGCGACCCGGTGAGCTCGCGTCGGCCCTGTCGGCGGTCGGCTCCGCGCTGGCCGACGGAGCGCGCTCGGCGCTCGTCCCGGACGCCGGGGGCACGGGGACCGCGCTGCTCGCGGCGCGACGGGCCCGCGACCTGCGCACGGCCTACGGCGAGGGGTCCGCCGCCCGGCACGAGGCGCTCGGCGCCCGGCGCCTGGAGCTCGACCTGCCCGGGCTGCGCCGGGACGTGGACACGCCCGCGGACCTCGTGACGGCGCAGGCGCTCGGCCTGGGCCGACGCACACGAGCGGTGCTCGACGGACCGGCCGACGCCCTCGCCGCGGTCGGGTGAGCGGTCGCCGCCGGGCGGACGCCCGCCGCAGGAGGGGCGGACCCTCGGCACCTCAGACGTGCGCGGGCACGCGCCCGCGGGCCGGGGGGACCGACGACGTCGACGTCCAGTCGACGTCCGCGCCGAGCGCCTCGAGCTTCTCGGCGAAGCGCTCGTAGCCGCGGTCGATGAGCTCGATGCCCTGCACGCGCGACACCCCCGTGGCCGCCAGGGCGGCCACGAGGTAGCTGAACCCGCCGCGCAGGTCGGGGACGACGATGTCGTCCCCCCGCAGCGCCGTCGGCCCCGAGATCGCCGCGGAGTGCCGGAACTGCGCGCCGCCGAAGCGGCACGGCGTCGACCCGAGGCACTCCCGGTACACCTGGATGCGCGCGCCCATGCCACCGAGCGCCTTGGTGAAGCCGAAACGGTTCTCGTACACCGTCTCGTGGACGATGGACAGGCCGTCGGCCTGCGTGAGCGCGACGACGAGCGGCTGCTGCCAGTCCGTCATGAAGCCCGGGTGCACGTCCGTCTCGAGGGCGAGGGGGCGCAGCCGGCTCCCCGGGCTGCGGAAGCGGATGCCCTCGTCCGTGACGTCGAACTCCCCGCCGACCTTCCGGAACACGTTGAGGAAGGTCATCATCTCGGGCTGCGTCGCCCCCCGGACGAAGACCTGCCCCCGCGTCGCCAGCGCCGCGCACGCCCACGACGCCGTCTCGATCCGGTCGGTCAGCGCCCGGTGGTCGTAGCCGCGCAGCCGCTCGACGCCCTCGACCCGGATGGTGCGGTCGGTGTCGACGCCGATGATCGCTCCCATCTTCTGCAGCACCGCGACGAGGTCGAGGATCTCCGGCTCGGTGGCCGCGCCCCGCAGCTCGGTGAACCCCTCGGCCCGCACGGCCGTGAGCAGGACCTGCTCGGTGGCGCCCACGCTCGGGTAGGGCAGGTCGATGCGCGTGCCGCGCAGCCCGTCCGGCGCGGTGATGCGGATCCCGCCCTCGCGCTTGTCCACGACCGCACCGAACTGCCGCAGCACGTCGAGGTGGTAGTTGATCGGCCGGTCCCCGATGCGGCACCCGCCGAGGTCGGGGATGAAGGCCTCGCCGAGGCGGTGCACGAGCGGCCCGCAGAACAGGATCGGGATGCGGCTGGCCCCGGCGTGGGCGTCGATGTCGGCGACGTGCGCCGACTCGACGTCCGTGGGGTCCATGACGAGGACGCCGTCGTCGGGCTGGGTGACGTCGACGCCGTGCAGTCCCAGCAGCCCGGTCACGACGGTCACGTCCCGGATCTCCGGGACGTTGCGCAGCACGCTCGGGGTCTCCCCCAGCAGCGCCGCCACCATCGCCTTCGACACGAAGTTCTTGGCGCCGCGGACGGCGACGGTGCCGTCCACCGGCCGCCCGCCCTGCACGGTCAGCACCTCGCCCATGGGCACGTGGACCTCCAGACCGCAGCACCCGGCCGGCGCCGCCACGGCCGCCCATCATGCCCCCGCGGGGGCCGTGCTCCTCCGCACCCGCCCGGACGGGCGCGCCGTCGTGCCCGGACCGAGACCTGCCCGGACCGTGACCCGCTCGGGCGGAGGCCGGCCCGGTCCTGGGCCCGGGACGTCGGCCGAGGCGTCGACTCAGGACTTCTTCTTGCCCTTCTTGCCGTCCTTCTTCTTCGCGTCCTTCTTGCCGCCGCCGCCCTTCTTGCCGCTCTTGGCGTCCTTGCCGGCCGGCGCCGACGCAGGCTCGGCGTCGGCCGAGGTGGGAGGCGGCTCGATCGCCGGCGCGGTGGGGGTGGACGCACGGCTCGGTCGCCGCGCCCCCGTCCCCGCCTCGACCCCGCCGCGGCGGGTCGTGACCGCGCGCAGGGCACCCCCGGACGACGGGTCGACCTGGACGGCCTCCGGCATCGCCCCCGGGTCCGCGACGAGCGCCCGGAACGCCGTGCCGGGCTTGAAGCGCGGGACGGACGTGCCCGCGATCGGCACGGTCTCGCCGGTGCGGGGGTTGCGACCGGTGCGGGGCGCCCGGTCGGCCCGCTCGAAGGTCCCGAAGCCGCTGATGGCCACGCGCTCCCCGCGGGCGACGGCCCGCACGACGGCGTCCAGCACCGCCTCCATGGCGTCGCTGGCGGCTCGCCGGCTGCCGAGCCGCTCCTCCAGGACGTCCACGAGCTCGCCCTTGTTCATGCACGCCTCCGCGGGCCGCGGGCCCGACCGTCGGGCGCGCTCACCTGGCGCCGAACCGTAGGCCCCCGGGGTCCGCCGCGCCAGGTCCCAAAGGGGTTGTCCGGGGGGTGCTCTCGCGCCTCCCCCTCCCACGCCCGCCCTGCGGTGACGCTGCGTCAACGGCCTCACCGACCGTCCCGCCAGGGGGCCCTCAGGAGAGGCGGGCGCCGAAGACCTCCTGCCCCATGACCGGGCGCAGCGCCCGCTGCACGTCCGGGGTGCCGAAGGCGCGTCGCAGGACGTCGTCGCCGAGCACGTTCCCCAGGGCCCCGAGGCACATGGACTGGTCCAGGGACAGGTGGCGCCGCGCGAGCGTCCCGGAGCGCACCGCGACGGCGTCGAGGAAGCCCCCGTCGCCGTAGGCGCCGAGCTCGTCCTCGAGCCCGACGAGGTTGGCCTGGGCCTCCCGGGGCTCGTAGGCCATGGCCAGGAAGGAGGCGTGCGGCGTCACGACGCCGTCCCCGAAGGTCGGTGCCGGTGCCGTGGCCGCCCGGCACCCGGCCACGCCGGGGTCGACGTCGGTGCCCTCGACGTCCGAGAAGTATCCACCGGGGTTCATGCCGATCGCGTCGACGCCGTACTCGCGGTAGCCGCCGAAGGGGTTGCTGGCCGGGGAGAACCCCCAGTAGCCGTACCCCGCCTCCTCGAGGCCGTGCTCGCGCTGGGCACGGACGTGCGCGGGGTGGTTGACCCCCCAGGAGCGTCGGCCCCAGCGTGCCTCCGGGACGAAGACGTCGGGCATGAGCTCCTCGAACATCGACCCGCCCCACCCCGGGACGACGCGCATCCCCCGGTAGGCGTAGGCCCCCTCGAAGACCTCGGCGCCGTCGTAGGTCCGGGTGCGTCCGAGCGGCTCCGCCTGCTGCCAGGACCAGTCGCAGCCGGCGGGGAAGGTGCGCCACGGGGCGAAGTACCAGTCGCTCGGCACCTGACCCCGGACCAGCCCGAGGTAGCCGGCGATGCGTGACTCCGAGACGTGGGTGTCGTAGTGGTGGTCGGTCAGCCAGACGTCGTCCCCGGTGCCGAGGTGGTTGCCGCGGCTGACGGCGGCCCCCTCCGGCGGTGGCGAGTCGTAGAAGCCGCCGTGGAGCAGACCCCCGGGGCGCGAGGCGCCGGGGTCGTAGAAGGCGTCCCAGCGCAGCCGCCGGACGAGGGGGTCGGCCAGGTCGCGGACGTCCGGGACGGCGGTGCGCACGACGTGCAGGGCGGCGCCGAACCACCCGTTGTCGACGCTGGACAGGAAGGGGACGACCCTCTCCCCGGAGTCCGGCCACGTCGTCACCACCGTGCCGTCGGCCTCGTCGTACCAGTTGTAGAGCATGCCGCTGGGCACGTGGTGGGGCAGGTCCATCACCGTCGTCAGCGTGCGGCGCACCCGCGCGGTGCACTCGTCGGCGCCGAGCACCCCGATCTCCCGGGCGGCCACGGCGCTCCACAGGTAGCCGCCGATGTTCGTCGGGGACGTGTACCCGCTGCGCGTCCGCGCCGCCAGGGAGGCCTCCACGCCGTCGGCGGGCAGCCCGGTCTCCTCGTCGGTCATGGCCACCAGCGAGGTCCAGGTGTCGCGCGCCCACCGCCGCAGCCTGTCGCCGTCCAGCCGGGGCAGGCCGGCGCGGCGGGCGGACGAGGCCGCCGACGAGGAGGCGGGCGGCGCCAGGACGGCCGCCGCGGCGGCCGCACCTCCCCCGAGCAGGACCTGGCGGCGTGCGGGTGCGGGCTGTCCGTCGGTGGCCATGACGTCCTCCGGGCGCTGGGCGCAGCGGGACCTCCCGCCGCGGTGCGGGCCGTACCGCCGTGTATGCGCATACACGGACGGCCCTACCGTGCACCTGCCCGTCGGCGCGCGCAAGGGGTGCGGCGTCCGGAGCGAGGTGCCGGCGGCGCGGGGGTCAGGCGAGCGTGCGCGGCAGCCAGGCGTGCCGCGTGCGCTCGTAGGCGTCGATCGCGTCGACGTCCCGGAGCGTGAGGCCCACGTCGTCCAGGCCCTCGAGCAGGCGCCAGCGGGTGTAGTCGTCGACCTGCATCGGCGCCACGAGCGCGTCGCACAGGACCACCCGCTCGCGCAGGTCCACGGTGACCTCCGTCCCGGGCCGCGCCTCCAGCTGCTTCCAGATCAGCTCGACGTCCTCCTGGGCCAGCTGGCCGGCGACGAGCCCCTGCTTGCCGGCGTTGCCGCGGAAGATGTCCGCGAAGCGGGAGGACAGGACGGCGCGGAACCCGTAGTCCTTCAGCGCCCAGACGGCGTGCTCGCGCGAGGACCCGGTGCCGAAGTCCGGCCCGGCGACGAGCACGCTCCCGGAGGAGTACGCGGGCTGGTTGAGGACGAAGGACGGGTCCTGCCGCCAGCCCGAGAACAGCCCGTCCTCGAAGCCGGTGCGGGCCACGCGCTTGAGGTAGACGGCGGGGATGATCTGGTCGGTGTCGACGTCGCTGCGGCGCAGCGGCACGCCGACGCCGGTGTGGCGGGTCACGGGCTCCACGGTGGTCGCCTCCTGGGCGGGGTCGGGCGAGGTCGGGACGGGTCGGGTGAGGACGGCTCGGGGGGGCGTCGGCGAGGGGGACGCTCAGGCCGGGACGAGCGGCACGGGGGCGTCCAGGTCGGACGGCGAGGAGAGCGTGCCCCGCACGGCCGTCGCGGCCGCGACGAGCGGCGAGACGAGGTGCGTCCGCCCGCCCTTGCCCTGCCGCCCCTCGAAGTTGCGGTTCGACGTCGACGCCGCCCGCTCCCCCGGCGCCAGCTGGTCGGGGTTCATCCCCAGGCACATCGAGCAGCCGGCAAAGCGCCACTCGGCGCCGAAGTCGGTGAAGACCCGGTCGAGGCCCTCGGCCTCCGCCTGCAGGCGCACGCGGGCCGAGCCGGGGACGACGAGGACGCGGACGCCGTCGGCCTTGCGACGTCCCCGGACGACCTCCGCGGCCGCCCGCAGGTCCTCGAGCCGCCCGTTCGTGCACGAGCCGAGGAAGACGGCGTCGACGGCGACCTCGCGCAGGGGCGTGCCCGGGACGAGGTCCATGTACTCCAGGGCGCGGCGGGCGGCGCTCGCCTGCCCCTGGTCGGCCATCGCCTCGGGGTCGGGCACCGCGCCGGACAGCGGGAGGCCCTGCCCGGGGTTGGTCCCCCAGGTGACGAAGGGCTCGAGGTCGGCGGCGTCGAGGACGACCTCGGCGTCGAAGACGGCGTCGTCGTCGGTGGCCAGCGAGCGCCAGTGCTCGACGGCGGCGTCCCAGTCGGCCCCGGTCGGGGCGTGGTCGCGGCCCCGCAGGTAGGCGAAGGTCGTCTCGTCCGGAGCGACCATCCCCGCGCGGGCGCCCGCCTCGATCGACATGTTGCAGACGGTCATCCGCGCCTCCATCGACAGGGCGCGGATCGCGGAGCCGCGGTACTCGAGCACGTACCCCTGGCCGCCGCCGGTCCCGATCCGGGCGATGACGGCCAGGATGACGTCCTTCGCCGTGGCCCCCTCGGGCAGCTCGCCCTCGACCGTGACCGCCATCGTGCGGGGGCGGGTGAGCGGCAGGGTCTGCGTCGCGAGGACGTGCTCGACCTCGCTGGTGCCGATGCCCATGGCCAGCGCGCCGAAGGCGCCGTGCGTCGAGGTGTGGGAGTCCCCGCAGACGACCGTCATGCCCGGCTGCGTGAGCCCCAGCTGCGGCCCGACGACGTGGACGATGCCCTGCTCGGCGTCGCCCAGCGGGTGCAGCCGCACGCCGAACTCCGCGCAGTTGCGGCGCAGCGTCTCGATCTGCGTGCGGCTCGTGGGGTCGGCGATCGGCTTGTCGATGTCGAGCGTCGGCGTGTTGTGGTCCTCGGTGGCGATGGTGAGGTCGCGGCGGCGCAGCTCCCGCCCCTCGAGCCGCAGCCCCTCGAAGGCCTGCGGGGAGGTCACCTCGTGGAGCAGGTGGAGGTCGACGTAGAGCAGGTCCGGCTCGCCGTCGCCGCCGCGGCGCACCACGTGCTCGTCCCACACCTTCTCGGCCAGCGTCCGACCTGGTGCACGACCCATCTCGTCCTCCGCCCCGGGCGCTGTGCCGCGCCGCTCGTCAGCTCGTCGTCCCACGTCGCCCCGGGACCGTGGGACCCCGGTGGGGGGCACGGTCCGGCAGCGTCGCGCGGGGGACTTGCGGTCTCACAGTGAGAGACTGCAATATCGCTCTATGGACAAGTCTAGCGGGGTCGGCGTCCTCGACAAGGCCGCCGCCGTGCTCGCCGCGCTCGAGGCCGGGCCCGCCAGCCTGGCCCAGCTCGTCGCCGCGACGGGGCTCGCCCGGCCGACGGCGCACCGCCTGGCCGTGGCCCTGGAGCACCACCGGCTCGTCGGTCGAGACATGCAGGGGCGCTTCGTGCTCGGGCCCCGGCTGCCCGAGCTCGCCTCGGCCGCCGGGGAGGACCGCCTCCTCGCCGCCGCGGGCCCGGCGCTGACGACCCTGCGCGACCACACGGGCGAGAGCGCCTCGCTCTTCCGCCGCCAGGGCGACGCCCGCGTCTGCGTGGCGGCGGCCGAGCTGCCCATGGGCCTGCGCGACTCCGTCCCGGTCGGCGCGAGCCTGTCCATGCTCGCCGGGTCGGCGGCCCAGGTCCTGCTGGCGTGGGAGGAGCCCGACCGCCTGCACCGCGGGCTCCAGGGGGCGCGCTTCACGGCCACGGTGCTGTCCGGCGTCCGCCGCCGCGGGTGGGCGCAGAGCGTCGGCGAGCGCGAGGCCGGCGTCGCGTCGGTCTCCGCCCCCGTGCGCGGGCCGGCGGGGCGCGTCGTCGCCGCCGTCTCGATCTCCGGCCCGCTGCAGCGCCTCACGCGCCAGCCGGGACGGATGCACGCCGCCGCGGTCGTGACCACCGCCCAGCGCCTGTCCGAGGCCCTCAAGCGCGCGGAGTCCGACTGACCCTGGGTCGCCGCGGTCCTCGGCGCACCCCGACCTGTCGACGCACCCCGATCTGTGGCCACGTCGGCCCCGCAGTCCCGCCCCCGACCCCGACCTGTGGCCACATCGGCCCGCAGCCCCGCCCAGGCCTCGACCCGTGGCCACGTCGGGGCGGAGGAGAAGGGCCTGCACCGTGTCGGCGACGTCGGTGCGGGCGTCACCACGCCGACCTACGGCCCCGGACGCACGAACGGCCCGGTCCCCGCGGGGACCGGGCCGTGCCTGTAGCCCCGACCGGATTCGAACCGGCGCTACCGCCTTGAGAGGGCGGCGTGCTAGGCCGCTACACAACGGGGCCGTGCTGTGTGTTGGTCCGCCGTGTCGGCGTGACCGGGTGGAACGCTGGGGTACCAGGACTCGAACCTAGACTAACTGGACCAGAACCAGTCGTGCTGCCAATTACACCATACCCCACCGGGGTACTCCGCCGGCCGCCGGCCCGCGCTGTCCCCGACGCGGAACAGTACCTGCCGCCCGGGGCGGACCCCAAATCACCGGCCACCCGGCGGCCGCGGGGCCCTCAGGCGTCGTCCGGCGGGGTGAGCTGGGTGAGCGTGACGTCGGCGCCGACCGGGTCCCGGACCTCCACGCTGCGGGTCCAGCCGTCGTCGGCCGTCCGCAGCACCTCCCCGCCGAGGACCTCGACGCGCGCCGCGGCGGCGTCCCGGTCCGCGACGCCGAAGGAGACCTCCCAGCGCGGCCGGTCCCCCGGCGGCACCGGCTGGACGGCGGCGACGACGTCGGCGAAGCCCTCCGGCGCGAAGGACTGCTCCTCGTGGATGCCGGGCCTGCTCGTGGCGGCGAGGTGGTCGCCGTAACCGGGCAGGGTGATCCAGGGCGGGCTGCCCGGCCACAGCTCGCGGACGCGCCACCCGAGCAGCGGCCCGTAGAAGGCGAGCGCGGCGTCGGGGTCCTCCGCCCGGAGGTGGCTGAAGCCCCAGCCGCCGGGGGCGTTGACGTGCTGGGCGCCGAGCCGCCGCCCGGCCTGCCAGAGGCGGATGTCCAGCCCCTGCGGGTCCCGGCACAGGACGGCACGGCCGGCGGCACCGCCGGGTCCCACGTCGCTCGGGCCGTGCAGGACCCGGCCTCCTGCGGCGCGGACGGCGTCCGCCGCCGCGTCGGCGTCGTCGACGGCGACGTACGTGGACCACGCGGGCGGCAGGGGCGGGGCCTGCGGGTCGGGCGTCCCGAGGGCCGCGACGTCGAGACCACCGACGGTGGCGACGAGGTAGCTCCCGGGGACCGCGGGCGGGACGGCGTCCGTCAGCTCCCACCCCAGGAGCCCGGCGTAGAAGTCGGCGGCGGCACCGACGTCGTCGACCTCGAGGTCGACCCAGCAGGGCACGCCCTGGGGGTAGCTCCTCGGCACCGGTGCGTCCGCCGTCCCCTGGGTGCTCATCGCGGCCCCCTGTCGTCGACCTGGTGGCGGCAGTGAAGCAGCCTCGGTCGCCGCGGTCCAGGGCCCCGGGGCCACCCGCCACCCGCTCGCGGGTGCCGCGGGGACGGGCGTCAGGACACGCGCTGCCGCAGCGCCGCGAGACGGTGGAGCGTGCTCGCCCGGCCCAGCAGCTCCATCGACTCGAAGAGCGGCGGCGAGACCCGCCGCCCCGTCACCGCGACCCGCAGCGGGCCGAAGGCGAGCTTGGGCTTGACGCCCAGCCCGTCGACGACGGCCGCCCGCAGCGTCGCCTCGAGCGCCACGGCGTCCCACTCGGCGAGGTCGACGAGGGCCGCCGCGGAGACGTCGAGCACCTCGGCGGCCTCGGCGCGCAGGGAGGCGACGGCGTCGTCCTCGACGACGAGCGCGTCGTCGCCGACGAGGAGGAAGCCGAGCATGCCCGGGCCCTCCGAGAGCACGGCCATGCGCGTCTGGACGAGCGGCACGGCCGCCGCCAGCAGACGGCGCTGCTCCTCGGTCGGCTCGCCCTCCAGCACCCCCCCGGCACGCAGGTACGGCAGCAGCCGCTCGAGCAGCACCTCCGGCGCCAGCATCCGCACGTGGTCGCCGTTGATGGCCTCGGCCTTCTTCTGGTCCCACCGCGCCGGGTTCGCCCCGATGTCGCGCGCGTCGAAGGCGGCGACCATCTCGGCGGGCGTGAAGACGTCCCGGTCGGGGCCGATGGACCAGCCGAGCAGACCGAGGTAGTTGACCATCCCCTCGGGCAGCAGGCCGCGCTCGCGGTGCCGGAAGAGGTCGGACTCGGGGTCGCGCTTGCTCAGCTTGCGGTTGCCCTCCCCCAGGACGAGCGGCAGGTGGCCGAACCGCGGCACCCGGCGGGAGTACCCCATCTCGACGAGGGCGCGGTGCAGGACGACCTGCCGCGGGGTCGACGACAGCAGGTCCTCCCCGCGCAGGACGTGGGTGATGCCCATGACGGCGTCGTCCACGGGGTTGACCAGCGGGTACAGCGGCTGGCCGTTGGCGCGGACGACGACGAAGTCGGGCACGGACCCGGCGGGGAAGACCACCTCGCCCCGGACGAGGTCGTCGACGACGACGTCCTCGTCCGGCATCCGCACCCGCAGCACCGGCTCGCGGCCCTGGTCGCGGAAGGCCCGGACCTGGCCGGGCGTGAGGTCGCGGTCGAAGCCGTCGTAGCCGAGCTTCGGGTCGCGCCCGGCGGCGCGGTGCCGCTCCTCGACCTCCTCGGGCGTGGAGTAGGACGCGTAGGCGTGGCCCTCGTCGAGGAGGCGGCGGGCGACCTCGGCGTAGAGGTCGCCCCGCTCGCTCTGCCGGTAGGGCGCGTGCGGGCCGCCGACGCCGGGGCCCTCGTCGTAGTCGATGCCGACCCAGGCCAGCGCCTCGACGATCGCGTCCATCGACTCCTGGCTGTCGCGCGCGGCGTCGGTGTCCTCGACGCGGAACACGACCGACCCGCCGCAGTGCCGGGCCCACGCCCAGTTGAACAGGGCGGTGCGCACCAGTCCCACGTGCGGCGTCCCGGTGGGGGACGGGCAGAAGCGGACCCGCACGTCGGCGCCCGTGGCCTCGGGCAGGCCCTCCGCCGTCGCGGCGTGCGGGAGCTCACCGGTCCCGGTGGTCGCGCTGCCGGTCGAGGTGCTCACCGCGCCACCACCGGGTTGCCCAGGACGCCGATGCCCTCGATGTCGACCTCGACGCGCTGGCCGGCCTCCACGCGGCCGACGCCCGCGGGGGTGCCGGTGAGGATGACGTCGCCCGGCAGGAGCGTGAAGGCCGCCGAGACGGCAGCGACGAGGTCGGGGACGTCGAAGACCATGTCGGACGTGCGCCCGTCCTGGACGAGCCCGCCGTCCAGCCGCGTGCGCAGCGCGAGGTCGGCGGTGTCCAGGTCGGTCGCGATCCACGGCCCGAGCGGGCAGGAGGAGTCGAAGCCCTTGGCGCGGGCCCACTGGCCGTCGCCGCGCTGGGCGTCGCGCGCCGTCACGTCGTTGGCGCACGTGTAGCCGTAGACGACCTCGGAGACGCGCTCGCGCGGCACGTCCTTGCAGATCCGGCCGATGACGACGGCGAGCTCGCCCTCGTAGTCGACCTCCTCCGAGAAGGACGGGAGCACGATCGGGTCGTCCGGGCCGACGACGGCCGTGTTGGGCACGAGGAACAGCAGCGGGGCGCTCGGGACGTCGTTGCCCATCTCGCGGGCGTGGTCGCGGTAGTTGCGCCCGACGCCGACGACCTTGCTGCGCGGGATGACCGGCGACAGCAGGCGGACCTCGTCCATGCCGACGACGACGCCCGTCGGCTTGAGCGGCGTGTACAGCGGGTCACCCGTGACGACGTGCAGGCGCTCGTCCCCCGGCTCCCCCTCCACGAACCCGTAGCTGATGTCGTCGTCCCGGGTGAACCTCGCGATGCGCACGCACCGGAGGCTATCGGCGCGACCGGCCACGTCCCCGTCCCCGGGCCGTCCCCGGGCCGTCGTGGGGCCGTCGTGGGGCCGTCGAGGGGCGGTCGACGGGCCGACCTACCGTGGAGACGTGCCTCCCGCCGCGACGACCGTCCTCGCGCAGGAGGAGTGGCTCCCCGTCGCCGAGGAGCACCGGCGGGAGGTCGAGGCCCTGACTGCGGGCCACCGGGAGCGCGCGCTCGCCGGTCGGCCGCACCCCGTCGAGGACTTCCTCTTCACCTACTACCGGTACCGGCCCGGCCAGCTCGCCCGCTGGCACCCGGGCGACGGCGTCGTGCTGCTGGGGGACGCCGCCCGCGAGCGCCTCGCCTGGCGCGGGTACGCCCCCTGGTCGGGCGGCGGGCGCGAGGGCGTCGTCGTCGACGTCGCGGCGCTCACGGCCACCCAGGGCCGCCGCCTGGCGCACGTGCGCGACGTCGTCGCCGCGACCCGCGGGCGCCCGGCGGAGCTGGGCTGCTTCGGGCTGCACGAGTGGGCGATGGTCCACGGCTCGGCGACCGACCCGTCGGTGCTGCGGCACGAGCGCCAGCCGCTGCGCCTGGGCGCCGCCGGCACCGACGCCGTCGTCGAGGAGGGGGCGCGCCGCGGGTGGCTGCGGTGCACGCACGTCGACGCCGTCCGCTTCTACCCGCCGAGCGCGCTCGCGCTGAGCCCGCTGCAGCCGACCCGCGAGACCCAGCCGGCGCTGGAGCAGCCGGGCTGCCTGCACGCGGGGATGGACCTCTACCGCGCCGCCTTCCTCCTCGTGCCGCTGGCGCCGAGCTCCCTCGTCCTCGAGGCGTTCCGCCTCGCGCGGGACGTCCGTGAGCTCGACATGCGGGCCTCGCCGTACGACCTGTCGTCCTACGGCCGCGCGCCGGTGCGCGTGGAGACGGCGCAGGGTCGCGCGCGGTACGCGTCCGCGCAGCGGGCGCTCGCCGTCCGTGGGCAGGAGCTGCGCGACCGCCTGCTGCCGCTGCTCGACGCCCTCGTCGACCCGACGGTCGTGCCCGCCGGGTGACGCGCGCCCGGCCACCCCTGCCGACGCTCCTATGGTCCGTCAAGCCGCCTTGAGTGCGGTCG
>NZ_JBBIAA010000008.1:0-46471 GCF_037482545.1 Pseudokineococcus basanitobsidens
CACACGACCAGCAGCCCCAGCAGCAGCAGCCCCGGCAGCAGCGACAGCCCCGGCGGTAGCGGCGGCAGCAGCGGGGAGAACCCCCCGGACGACGACACCGGCTACCCCGACCACGACACCGCCGCCACCGACACCACCTGGACCCGCCAGGCCACCGCACGCCACGACACCCCACCCGACGCGCCACGTCGCTCCGAGCACGGCGACGGCACGCAGCACCCCACCGACGGCCACGACGACCAGCCCCCCGACTCCTGGCGCGACGACCGACCACCCCCCTTCTGAGGTCGGGCGGTCGTCCAGCAGGTCGGTGCGATCTCCGCGAGCACCGCCGGCACGGGCCCGCTCGCCGGCCACGAGGTCGCCGGCGTCTCCCCGTACCGACCGCCGCCCCGTGGCACGGCGAGCCCTCGGGACACCGGCGCCCGACCTGTGGACGGACATCCACCTCGGTGCGCCCCGGTGAGGTGGTCCGACCCACGAGGCGTCCCGGCAGCATCGGCGACCAGGGGCGGCCCCCGACGGACGAGCGGTTCCTCCCCGGCGCGGGCCGGCCCAAGGAGCCTCCGCGCTCCTCCACGGGAGGCTCGGCCCAGCCCGACGGTGCCCGCGGACGAGGTGCGGTCGACGTGACGTCAGCCGCCGCTGGACACCACCTGCTGCGCCAGAGCCAGGACGACGGGGAGCACGCCGACGGCGGCGAAGGCCGGCAGGGCGCAGGCGCCGAGAGGGACGACGAGGCGGACGCCGAGCGCCTGCGCCCGGCGCTGCGACTCCCGGGCGCGGTGGCGCCGCAGCTCCGTCGCCGCGTCCCGGAGCAGGCCGGCGCCCGGGGCGCCCGCCCGCAGGGCCAGGGCGAGCGGCGCGCGGAGCGGGTCGAGCCCGGGCGACGCACCGGCCCACGCCTCCTCCCACGACGCCCCCAGCCGCAGCAGCGCGCACCGTCGCCGGAGCTCCGCGTCCTGGGCCGACGGCCACGCCCCCGCCATCGCGGCCGCCGACGCGCCGAGAGCCGTGGTGGGCGTCGCACCCGCCTCCAGCGCCGCACCGGTCAGGTCGAGCAGCAGGGGGGTGTCCAGGTCCGGCAGGCCTCGACGGTGCCGACCCGCAGGACCGTCGCCGCCCTCGCGACCGGAGGAGCCCTCGGGATCGGCGGGTCGCGCCGCACCACGCACGAGGCGGACCAGTCGCCCGGGCCCTGCGGCCGGCCGGCCCACGACGACGGCCGCCAGGAGGAGGAGACCGACGAGCATCCCGGTCACCGCTGCCGCCCGGCTCGTACGCCGCGGGCAGGACGGCCACGCTGCCCGCGTGGTCCGGTCTCCGCGCCTCGGACGAGGGCTCTGGACCACCACCAGCCCACGAGGCCGAGGGCCACACCCACGACGGCCGCGAGTCGACCGACGGCCGTGGTGGTCAGCACGACGAGCGGCTCCGCGCCGACCGCCTGGCCGAGCAGGACCCCCGCCACCGGCAGCCCCAGCAGGACCCGCGCGGTCGCCCGCGGCGCCGCCAGCGCGGCCTCCCGGGCGTCGCGGGCGTCGGCCTCGTCCCGGAGCGCCGAGGCGACACCGGTGAGCACCCGCGCGGCCGGGGCCCCCGTGTGCTCGCACAGGTCCATCGACGCCGTGGCCGCGGCGAGCGCGGCAGCCGCGCCCCCGCCCTCCGCCCGCGCCGCCGGTAGGCACGCCCGCAGCGCAGCGGCCACGGAGGCACCTTCCGCCGCCGCGACCGCCGCTCCTCGCCAGGCACCACCCGGCCCCGGACCGGCGACGTCCGTGAGGTGCTGCCACGCCGCGGCGGGTGCGAGGCCCGCACGCAGCAGGACGGCCAGCTGGGCGACCTGCGCCGCCGTGTCCGGCGCCGGTGACCGCGCGTCCCGCCGCACGTGCTCGTGCCACCACGACGGCGGCTGCCGCCGGGCGCCGTCCTGCGGGGACGCCCTCGCGAGCACCCGGACCAGGCGACCTCCGGCCGACGGCCCGACGAGCACCCCCGCGCCGCCGAGGACGAGCACGGCGACGACGAGGCCGGTCACCGGTCGGCCTCGTCGTCGGCCCGTGGCGTGGCGCCCGCCCGCAGCGCCGCGGGCAGCGCCGGCACCGCGGAGCCCGTGCTCGAGGACACGCCGTCGGACGGCGACCCGTCGCCGCCCGGGGCGGGCGGGCCGGCACCGGGCACGGGCGCCGCCCCCGGGTCCAGCCCGAGCCGCGCCGCGAGGTCCGGCCACCCCGGCCCCGTCCCGGCAGCCGTGAGAGCCGGGAGGACGACGAGCTCGTCGCCGCGCCGGCCGACGACCGCCACCTCCTCGAGCCTGCGACCGCGTCCGTCGCGGCGCAGGTGCAGGACGACGTCGAGCGCGCTCGCGGCCTGGGTGGTGACGGCGCGGGCGTCCAGGCCCCCGAGGGCGCCCAGGGCCTCGAGCCGTGCCGGGACGTCCGCAGCCGCGTTGGCGTGCACGGTGCCGCACCCGCCGTCGTGCCCGGTGTTGAGGGCCGTGAGCAGGTCCCGGACCTCCGCCCCGCGGCACTCCCCCACCACCACGCGGTCCGGCCGCATCCGCAGCGCGTGCCGCACGAGCTCGGAGAGGCCCACCTCGCCCGCACCCTCGACGTTGCCGTGGCGCGCCTCGAGGCGGACGACGTGCGGCAGCCGGGGACGCAGCTCACCGGAGTCCTCGACGAGCACCACGCGCTCGCGCGGGTCCGCGAGGCCCAGCAGGGTCGCGAGGACGGTCGTCTTGCCGGTGGACGTCCCCCCGCTGACGAGAAAAGCGAGGCGCCGCTCGACCACGCGCCGCAGCACACCCGTCCAGCCGGCGGGGACGGAGCCGCTCGCCACGAGCTCCTCCAGGGAGAAGCCCTCGCGAGCGGGCACCCTGAGGGAGACGAGGGTGCCCGACGGCGAGACCGGGGGCAGCACCGCGTGCAGGCGGACCCCGTCGGCCAGCCGGGCGTCGACGCACGGGCTGGCGTCGTCCAGGCGCCGTCCCGCAGCGGCCGCCAGCCGCACCGCCATCGCGCGCACGGCGGCCTCGTCGCCGAGGTCGAGGTGGGCCCGGCGCAGACCTCGACCACGGTCGACCCAGACCTCGCTCGGCCCGTTGACGAGGACGTCGCTCACGTGCGGCTCGTCGAGCAGCACCTGCAGCGGTCCCGCGCCGACGAGCGCGGCGCTGATGGCCGGCGCCGCGCCGAGCACACCCCCGGCCCCCAGCACCTCGCCGCTGGCCCGCAGCGCATCCGCGACGGCCAGGCGCGTGACCGCGGCAGCGCCCCCCTCGGCGGGAGGGCCGTCCGACCGGCCGGCGGGGCTGACAGGGCCGGGGGCGCTGAGCGCGGCTCGCACCCGCACCAGCAGGGCGGGGTCGACCACGTGCCCCCCCGGCGCGGGAGCCGACGCCGCCGGGCGGTCCTGCGTGCTCATCGACCCGTCCCCGCACCGGTCGTGACCGCACGAGCCCCCGGGCCGGGGCCCGGGGCCGGAGCGCCGGGGGGCCTCGACGGGCCGGCCCGAGGACGCCACCCGCGCCGACCCGGGAGGTCCCCGACGGCACCGGACGGGGCGGACGTCGGGACGGACGTCGGGACGCCGACGCCCGCGGGATCGGCGCGCGCCAGGTCGCCGAGGGCGCCCCGCGCCCACCGGACGAGGGCCCCGTCACGACCGGGGAAGGGCCGACCACGCAGCTCCGCGGCCGCGACGTGCGCGTCGTGCGGCACGACGCCGTCGAGCGGTCGGCCCAGCGCCCGCGCCACCTCCACGGGTCGTGGGCCCCCGCCGCGTCCGGCGGGGGCGCGGACGACGACGCGGACGTCCGTCCCCGGCGCGCAGCGGTCCACGTGCGCCAGCAGCCGACCGGCTGCGACGCCGGCCCGCACCTGACCGGGCACCACGAGCACCAACGGCCCGACCAGGGCGAGGAGGTGCTCGACGCCGCGCAGGCCGCGCGGCAGGTCCAGCACCACGAGACCGTGGCTGCGCCGCGCCGCGTCGACGACGGCCTCCGAGGCCGGCGGCGGCACCCTCCCCCCGCCCGCCGCCGGGGCGACCTCGGTGCCCGTCGCCGGCGCCAGCACGTCGACCCCCCAGCGGCGGGGCAGCGTCCCCTCGAGGACGTCCGGGCGCAGCGCGCCCCGCACACCCGCGAGGTCGGCCCAGCGCAGGCCGGCCGCGTCCTCCAGCCCCACCAGCACGTCAGCACCCCCGCCGAGGTCGTCCAGGTCCGCGAGCAGGACGCCGCCCCGCGCGCTGCCGGTGCCGGCGCGGGCCAGCGCGACCGCCAGGACGGAGGCGCCCGCACCGCCGCACGCCCCGGTGACGCCGACGACCGTGCCGTCGGCCCCGCGGTCGTCCGCGGCCGCGAGCAGGACGTCGACGAGCTCCGCCTCGCCCGTCGGCAGCTGCACGACCCCCCGGGCCCCGACCTCGAGCGCGGCGCGCCAGACCGCGTCCGGTGCCGCGTCGGCCGTGACGACCACCCTCGGCGTGGACGTCGGCGGTGGCCCTGCCGTGTGCTCGAGCGCGTCCGCCCCCCAGACCTCGAGGGCGGCCGCGGGCAGGGCGACCCCCGGGTCCGGGGGCGCGCGCAGCACCTCGACGGACGTGCCCGCCGCCGCGGCGCACGCGCGGACCCGCTCCTCCAGCCACGCCGACCCCGTGACGAGCACGACGCCCCGCGACGACGTCCCCCGGCTCAGCACACCCCGCACCACCTCCGCACCGCGCCGCCCCGGAGCGGGCGGACCGGTGCAGCACAGCGCGGCACGGACCGGTGCGGGCCCGCGGGCGGGAGCCTGTGGAGGACGCGCCGCGGCCGGGGCCTGTGGACGCGACCGGCAGGAGGGCGGGCGCAGCGCCGCGCAGCCCCGTCCCTACGGTGACGCCGTGGAGGTCACCGTCGCCCGGGCCCGGACCGGTCGTGCCCGCCTCCACGGCCGCCCCCAGGGAAGGGGGGTCCTCCCGTGAGCCGCGACGCCCTGGGGGCCCCCGACGCCCACGGCGCCTCTCCGGGGCCCGACCTCCCCGAGCCCACCTCGACCGGGCGCGTGGACGACCTCGACACCGTCGGCTCACCGGTCGACGACGGGGGCGCAGGGGGGTGGACCAGGAGGGCCCCGACCCGTCCGACCTCCGGCCGGGGCCGCCTGCGCGGCGTGGTCGCGCTGCTCGTCGCCGCCCTCGTCGGGGCCTCGGCCGCCCTGCTCGCCGAGCGGGGCGCCGACGACGGGCCGCCGCCGCTGACCCTGCTGCTCGCCTGGGGCGGCGGCTCCCCCACCGACGCCGAGGACGACGTGGTGGTGGAGCTCGTCGTCGCCAACAGCGGTCCGGAGGACCTCGTCCTCACCGCCGCGGGGACGGGCGGGCCGTCGCGGCGCCTGGAGGGAGAGCTCGAGCCCAGCGGCCTCGGCCTCGCGGGCCGCCGGACGGGCACGGACGCGACGCCGGGCTCCGAGGTGGTCGTGCCCGCGCGCAGCACGGCCGCGCTCGGCCTCCGGCTGGAGGTGTCGTGCACCGACCCACCCCCGTGGCGGCCCTGGGTGGAGGTGCGTTCCCCCAGCACGGCGACGGAGGTCGTCGACCTGCCCGCCGTCGACGACGTCCTCGGCAGCGGCGACGACGCGCTCCTGGACGCCTGCACCGCCTACTCCCCGCTGCTGCTCACGCCGTCCGTGGTCGGCCAGCGCACGGACCCGGACGGGCTCGTCCTGCAGGTGCGCAACGACACCGACGTGCCCTACCGGGTCGAGGTCGTCGACGGCGGGGTGGCCGGGCTCTCCCTCGCCGACGCCGGCGTGCGCCTGGCCCCCGCGGCGACGACCGACGTCGCCGTCCGCGTCGCCCCCGACGACTGCGCCGCCGCCCTCGACGCCCCGGACCTCCTCGCCGACGTGTCGGTCTCCGCGGTCCGCCTCGAGGACGGTCAGGGCCCCGCACGGGCGACGCTCGTCCTCGACCCCTTCGCCGCCGGCGCCCAGGTCGGCGTCGGCGTCGGTCGCGCCTGCGCGGGGACCGCCGCCGAGGAGGGGCCGGGAGGGACGTCGGACGACGGGTCCGAGGTCAGGCGGGTGCCGTGACGGGCGCCGAGGTGGCCGCCTGCACGGCGGTGCTGGTCGCCGCGGCCGCCCTCACCGCGTCCCGCTGGTGGGACGTCGACCCCGGCCGCCCGGGCGCCCCGCTGGTCGTCCGGGCCCAGGCGCTGGTCCCCGGGGCAGGGGGCGCGGCGCTCGTCGTGCTGGCCGCGGCGCTGCCGGCGGGCGCCGGCGCCCTCGCCGCCGCCGCCGCGCTCCTCGTGGCGGTCCACGCGGCGCTGGCGGCCCCCGGCTGGTCGGCCGGTGCCGCCCCGTCGGCATCCCCCGGCCCGGAGCAGGCGCCCACGGGGCCCCGCGTCCGGCTGCTGGCGCTGAACACCTGGTACGGGCGGGCGGACGCGCGCGCCGCCGCCGCCCTCCTGCAGCGGCTGCGGCCCGACGTGGTCGCCCTGGTCGAGCTCACGCCCGCCGGCCTGGACCGGCTCGAGAGCGCCGGGGCCCTGGAGCACCTGCCCCACCGCGCCGGGCGCGCGGCCGAGGGCGGGGTCGGCACGCTGCTCGCCGCGCGCTGGGCGCTCGAGGAGGTCCTCGCCGACGACGACCTCCCGCGGCGGGGCGCGGTGCCCGGCGTC
Organism: Pseudokineococcus basanitobsidens; assembly: GCF_037482545.1. Classification (NCBI taxonomy): domain Bacteria; kingdom Bacillati; phylum Actinomycetota; class Actinomycetes; order Kineosporiales; family Kineosporiaceae; genus Pseudokineococcus; species Pseudokineococcus basanitobsidens. The sequence goes on from NZ_JBBIAA010000008.1 coordinate 6,665, forward strand.
CCCCCCGCCGAGCCGGCGAGCGACAACCCCGCCGCCGTCGTGCGGGTGCCGGGGGGGTCGGGGCTGCTCGTGCGCGCGGCGCACCCCTACTACCCGGCCCTCGGCGACGTCCGTCCGTGGCGGCACCAGCTGGCGGCGCTGGAGCGCTGGTGCCGACGGAGCACCGGGGAGGCCACGCCGCACCTCGGCGGGCAGCGCACCGCGGCCGCGGCGGCCGACGCCGTGGTCGTGCTCGGTGACCTCAACGCCACGACCGACCACCCGGCGCTCCGCCGCCTGCTCCTGCCCCGCGGCCCCATGCGGCTCGCCTCCCGCGCCGCCGGCCGGGGCCGGTCCCCCACGTGGCCGGTCGTCGCGCCGCTGCCCGGCCTGCGCGGCCTGGTGGCGCTGGACCACGTGCTGGTGCACGGCGCGCAGGTGCTGCGGGCGGGGACGGCCCCGCTGCGGGGTACCGACCACCGGGCGGTCTGGGCCGACGTGCTGCTGCCCGGCGGCGGGGACGACGTGGCCCGGGACGACGTGGCCCGGGGCGCCGGGCTCGACGACCCGTCCGGGCTCGACCGGTAGGAGGTCAGCCCCCGAGGCAGCGCTGCACGTCCGCGGCGCGGCGGCGCTCGGCCTCCGTGGTGGTCTCCTCCTGCGCCCGCGCCCGGACCTCGCGCTCCCGTCGCCGCGCGGTGCCGTAGTGGCCCGGCAGGTCCCAGGCGTCGGTCGCCGCGTCGGCCGTGACCATCTGCCCGACCCCGTCCTGCGCGACGTCGGCCCCCTCCCGGTGGCCGGGGACGCGCCGTCGACCGGCGCCACCGGACGTGCGCCCGGCGCGCCCCGCCCCGAGCAGCCCGACCGCGCCCTCGCCCACGCTGGTGAGCACCCCGACCGGGTCCTCGTCGACGAAGAGCTCGAGGTGCGCCGTCGCCAGCGCGCTCGTCGCCCCGGCGCCGACGCCCACGACGGCGGCCGCCGGGAGCGGGACGAGGGCGAGCAGAGAGGCGACGGCGCTGCCGTCGGCGTAGGCGTCGACCGCCTCGGCGTTCGCCCGCACCCACTCCCCGTAGCCGTCCTGCACGCCGTCGCGCCAGAGCCGCACGAGGAGGGGGCGGTCCGGCTCCTCGCGCAGGGCGCCCCCGGACCAGGGGGCACGGAGCCCGGCGTCGACGGCGGCAGCCATCGTCCGGGCGCGCACGAGCGCCGCCTCCGTGTAGGCGACGTGGAGCGTCTCGGCCTGGGCGGCCACGGACGCCGGGCTCACGAAGGAGGGGTCACGGACCGCCGCCAGGACCGTCGTGCCGGGACGGCGGCCGTGCAGGGTGTCCTCGAGGGTCGCGCCCCGCAGGTCCAGCAGCGCGTCGGGGACCACGACCGGGGCCGCGCGCGCCTCCCGCATCTGCCGCTCGAGGTCGTCCGCCCGCGCCTGCCAGCGGACGAGCTCGTCGGACCACTCCTCCACCACCCCGGACAGCCGGCGCACGGACCCGGCGACGCACCGCAGCGAGCGCGGGAGTGCCTCGACCCGGGCGCGGTGCTGCTCGGCCGCGGGCCCGGACCACGCCGGCGCGTCCGCGAGCGCCGTGCGGGCGGCGTCCTCGAGGCGTCCGCCGAGGGCCCTCAGGTCGTCGGCGAGCGCGCGCACGCCCGCCACGTCCCCGGGGCACGGGTCCCACCCGAGGGCCGGCAGGGCCCGTGCCGCGTCGGTCCTCACGGCTGCCCGGACGGTGCCGCCGGGTCGCCGGCCCGCAGGACGGGCGCGGCCGGGACGGGGGCCGGGAGGGGGGCAGGGAGGGGTGCCGGGAAGGGCGGCGGCAGCGGGAAGAGCACCGTCGCGGCGGCGGTGCCCGGCTCGAGCGCCGTGCCCGGGGCCGCGAGGTCGGCGGCGCGGACCCGGCCCGCGGCCGTGCTCTCGCAGTCGTCGTAGCCCGAGGCGGCCGTCCCCAGGTCGCGGGCCGCGACGTCGGCCAGCTCTCGCAGGGCCCGCACGTGGGTGCCCCAGTCCTGCTGGGCCTGCTCCAGCCCGGTCACGAGCGGACGGGCGCCGAGCGCCGTCCCGTCGGCCGCAGCCATCCGCGCCCCCGCGGCCGCGAGGTCCGCCGCCACCTGCTCCAGCCGCGCCCGGACCCGCGCGAGCTCCGCGGTGTCGACGGCGAGGGCAGGTCCCGCACCGGCCGCCCCGCCGCCCGCGGCTCCCCCGGATCCCGCCATCGCCCGCGCTCCTCCCGCTCGACGTCCCCTGAGCCGCGCACGCTAGGGCGGCTCGACGGAGGGCGCCGAGACCCCTGTGGACGACGACCGGGAGGGCCCTGGGTCGGCGCGTGAGGCATCTCACATGTGGGACGTCCCGGGGCAGAGGCCGCGCGCGTGCGACCCTTCGCCGTCCCCGGGCCGCCAGGGCCCGGCCGTCACCTCCCGGCACCGCCGCCGGGGAGCAGGAGGCCCGACGTGTCCTCTCCGTCCTTCGAACCGACAGACCGGCCGCCGGCCGGCGGGGACCTGGCGACCGCCGAGGAGGTTCAGCAGACCCCCGACTTCGCCGCCCTCCGCAGCAGCTTCCGGCGCTTCATCTTCCCCGTCGCCGGCTTCTTCCTCGCCTGGTACGCGCTCTACGTGCTCCTGGCGGCCTTCGCCCCCGGCTTCATGGGCATCCGCGTCGGCGGGAGCACCATCACCGTCGGCCTGCTCATGGGCCTCGGGCAGTTCGTCACCACCTTCGTGATCACGATGGTGTACCGCTCGTGGGCCGACAAGCGGTTCGACCCGCAGGCGACCGCGCTCCGCGAGCGCATCGAGGGGGTGGCGTGAGCGTGGACGCCCGTCTCGCGGCCGCGCCGTCGACGCTCGACGTCGGCTCCCCCGTCCTCAACATCGCGATCTTCCTGGGCTTCGTCGTCATCACCCTGGCGATCGTCCTGCGGGCCAGCCGGAGCACGAGGACGGCGGCGGACTACTACGCCGGCGGCCGCAGCTTCACCGGCCCCCAGAACGGCTTCGCCATCGCCGGCGACTACCTGTCCGCGGCCAGCTTCCTCGGCATCGCCGGGGCCATCGCCGTGTACGGCTACGACGGCTTCCTGTACTCCATCGGCTTCCTCGTGGCCTGGCTGGTGGCCCTGCTCCTGGTCGCGGAGCTGCTGCGCAACACCGGCAAGTTCACGATGGCCGACGTCCTGTCGTTCCGGCTGCGGCAGCGCCCCGTCCGCATGGCCGCGGCGCTCGCCACCCTCGCCGTCTGCTTCTTCTACCTCATCGCCCAGATGGCGGGTGCCGGTGGTCTCGTGGCGCTGCTGCTGGGGATCGAGGGCCAGGCGGGGCAGTACGTCGTCGTCGCCGTCGTCGGCGTGATCATGATCGCGTACGTGCTCATCGGGGGCATGAAGGGCACGACCTACGTCCAGATGGTCAAGGCGGTGCTCCTCATCGCCGGCGCCGTCGTCATGACCGTCTGGGTGCTGGCGCGCTTCGGCTTCGACCTCACGGCCGTGCTCCAGGGCGCCGTGGACACCTCGGCCGCCCAGGGGCTGGAGGACGCCGAGCGCCTCCTCGAGCCGATGCTCCAGTACGGCACGAGCACGACGACGACGATCAACTTCCTCTCGTTGTCGCTCGCCCTCGTCCTCGGCACCGCCGGGCTGCCGCACGTCCTCATGCGCTTCTACACGGTGCCCAGCGGCAAGGAGGCCCGCCGCAGCGTCGTGTGGGCCATCTGGCTGATCGGCATCTTCTACCTGCTCACGCTCGTGCTCGGGTACGGCGCCGCCGCGCTGGTGGGCCGCGAGGACATCCTCGCCGCGCCGGGCGGCGTGAACTCCGCGGCGCCGCTGCTCGCCTTCGAGCTCGGCGGGACGGTGCTCCTCGGCCTCATCGCCGCCGTCGCCTTCGCGACGATCCTGGCGGTCGTCGCCGGCCTCGCCATCACCGCGGCGACGTCCTTCGCGCACGACATCTACGCCAGCGTCCTCAAGAAGGGCACCGTCAGCCCGGACGGCGAGCTCAAGGTGGCCCGCCGCACGGTCGTCGTCATCGGCCTCGTGGCGATCCTCGGCGGCATGGCGGCGATCGGCCAGAACGTCGCGTTCCTCGTCGCCCTGGCCTTCGCCGTCGCGGCCAGCGCGAACCTGCCGACGATCCTCTACTCCCTGTTCTGGCGGCGCTTCACCACCCGCGGGGCACTGTGGAGCATGTACGGCGGGCTCATCAGCACGGTCGTGCTCATCGCGTCCTCGCCCGTCGTCAGCGGCCGGGTCGACCCGGTGACGGGGCTGAGCACCTCGATGATCCGGGACACGTCGGTCGACTTCTCCTGGTTCCCGCTGGACAACCCGGGCATCGTCTCGATCCCGCTGGCCTTCTTCCTCGGCTGGCTGGGCACGGTCACGAGCACGCCGGAGTCCGACCACGACGCGAAGGCCGCCCAGATGGAGGTCCGGGCCCTCACGGGGGCAGGATCGGAGAAGGCCGTGCAGCACTAGCCCGCCCACCACGACGACGAGCACGACCGCAGAGCAGGTGGGTGCCGGCCCGTCCCTCGCCGGGGACGGGCCGGCACCCGCACGTGACGACGACGCACCGCTCGAGGAAGGAACCCCGTGGCCGCCCAGCAGGAGCCCCAGCAGGAGACCTACCCGCCGCCGCCGGACCTCGCGCGCGACGCCGTCGCGCAGCCGGAGCTGTACGAGCGGGCCGACGCCGACCGGCTCGCGTTCTGGCACGACCAGGCGAAGGAGCTCCTGTCCTGGGAGACCGAGCCGACCGAGGTCCTGGACTGGAGCCGGGCGCCCTTCGCCCGGTGGTTCGCCGACGGCCGGCTCAACGTCGCGCACAACTGCGTCGACCGGCACGTCGAGGCCGGCCACGGCGACCGCGTCGCGATCCACTGGGAGGGCGAGCCCGGCGACCGGCGCTCGATCACCTACGCCGAGCTCGGCCGCGAGGTGCGACGGGCCGCCAACGCCCTCGAGGCGCTCGGCGTCCGCCGGGGCGACCGCGTCGCGCTGTACCTGCCGATGATCCCCGAGGCCGTGGTCGCGATGCTCGCCTGCGCGCGCATCGGCGCCCCCCACTCCGTGGTGTTCGGCGGCTTCAGCGCCGACGCGCTGCGCAGCCGGGTCGACGACGCCGAGGCCGTCGTCGTCGTCACGGCCGACGGCGGCTACCGCCGCGGGGCCCCGGCGGGGCTGAAGGCCAACGTCGACGAGGCGCTCGGCGACCCCGCCCGCGGCGGGGGCTCGGTCCGCACGGTCCTCGTCGTGCGCCGCACCGGGCAGGACGTGGGCTGGGACGACGACCGCGACGTCTGGTGGCACGACGCCGTCGACGGCGCGAGCGAGGAGCACGAGGCGCCGGCGCTGGAGGCCGAGCACCCGCTCTTCATCCTCTACACCTCCGGCACGACCGGGAAGCCCAAGGGGATCCTGCACACGAGCGGCGGCTACCTCACGCAGGCGGCGTACACCCACCGCAACGTCTTCGACGTCCGTCCCGAGTCCGACGTCTACTGGTGCGCCGCCGACATCGGCTGGGTCACCGGGCACAGCTACATCGTCTACGGGCCGCTCGCCAACGGCGTGACGCAGGTGATGTACGAGGGCACCCCCGACACCCCGACCCGCGAGCGCTGGTGGGAGGTCGTCGAGCGCTACGGCGTCACGCTGCTCTACACGGCGCCGACGACGGTGCGGACCTTCATGAAGTGGGGCGCCGAGCTGCTCGAGGGCCACGACCTGTCGAGCCTGCGGCTGATCGGCAGCGTCGGCGAGCCGATCAACCCGGAGGCCTGGACCTGGTACCGCACGCACGTCGGCTCGGGCCGCACGCCGGTGGTGGACACGTGGTGGCAGACGGAGACCGGCGCGATCATGATCTCGCCGCTGCCCGGCGTCACGACGACCAAGCCCGGTTCCGCCCAGCGCACCCTGCCCGGCATCTCGGCCGCCGTCCTGGACGACGCCGGCGAGCCCGTCACGGACGGGCAGGCCGGCTACCTCGTGCTCACCGAGCCGTGGCCGTCGATGCTCCGCGGCATCTGGGGCGACGACGACCGCTACGTCGAGACGTACTGGTCGAGGTTCCCCGGCCGGTACTTCGCCGGTGACGGTGCCCGGCTCGACGAGGACGGCGACGTCTGGCTGCTCGGCCGGGTGGACGACGTCATGAACGTGTCCGGGCACCGCCTGTCCACCGCGGAGATCGAGTCGGCGCTCGTCAGCCACCACCGCGTGGCGGAGGCCGCCGTCGTCGGCGCCTCGGACGACACGACGGGGCAGGCGGTGTGCGCCTTCGTCATCCTCCGCGCCCGGGAGGACGCGGAGGACGCGGAGGACGCAGAGGACGAGGGGGTCGGGGGCGAGGACGGCGAGGCGCTCGTCGCCGAGCTGCGGGACCACGTCGCCAAGGAGATCGGGCCGATCGCCAAGCCGCGGCAGGTCCTCGTCGTCGCCGAGCTGCCCAAGACCCGCTCCGGGAAGATCATGCGGCGGCTGCTGCGCGACGTGGCCGAGGGCCGCGAGACCGGCGACGTCACCACGCTCGCCGACAGCTCGGTCATGGGCACCATCCGCGCCGGGATGGGCGGTCCCGCCGCGGACGGCTGAGGGGGTCCGCGGCGGTCCCGGAGGCCGCTCCGGCGGGCGTCGGGGGCGGCACCTGCGTAGGCTCCGCGCCGGTGATCACCGGTGGTCCGCGGACCGCAGGTGCCGCGGCCCGGGGGCGAGCACAGACGTGCGCGGCCCCGGCGCCGTGAGCACGAGGTCCGCGTGCGACGCGCCGCGGGCGAGACGTCTGGAGGAGTGCAGTGGCAGAGGACAAGACCGTCGGGCAGCTGGTCGTCGACGTGAAGCGGGACGTGACGGCCCTCGTCCGCACCGAGATCGCGCTGGCCAAGGCGGAGCTCAAGGACGACGCCAAGGCCGCCGGCATCGGCGCCGGGATGTTCGCGGGGGCAGCCCTCTTCGGCTTCTTCGCCCTCATGCTGCTGCTCGTCGGCGGGTCGCTCGCGCTGGCGCTCGTGCTGCCCACGTGGCTGTCGTTCCTGATCGTCGGCGTGCTCCTCCTCGTCGTCGCGGGCGTCCTGGCCCTCGTCGGCAAGGGCCGCATCTCGAAGGTCAGGCCGCCGGAGCGCACCATCGCCACGGCCAAGGAGTCGGCGCAGGCCCTCAAGGGCGTGCGCTGACCGACCCCGTCGCCGGCGGGTCCCCGGCCCGCAGCGGCGCCGTGGAGGACCCGGTGCTCGTCCCGGGGCCGTGGGAGCACCGTCTCGTGCCGGCGGGGGGTGCGCGCTTCCACGTCGCGGTCTGCGCCCCCTCACCCGGCGGACGGGCCACGGCCGGGACGGTGGGCGGCGGCGACCTCGTCGTCCTGCTCCACGGCTTCCCCCAGCACTGGTGGGCCTGGCGGCACCAGCTGGTCTCCCTGTCCGCCGCCGGTCACCGGGTCGCGGCGATGGACCTGCGGGGCTGCGGCGCCAGCGACAAGACCCCTCGCGGCTACGACACCCCGACGCTCGCCGCCGACGTCGGCGGGGTCGTGCGGGCGCTCGGCGCGACCCGGGCGGTCGTCGTCGGGCAGGGCCTCGGGGGCGCGGTGGCTCGTGCCATGCCGGCGCTGGAGCCCGCCACCACCCGGGCCGTCGCGGTCCTGTCCGCCCCGGAGGCGCCGCTCTCCGCGCTGGCGGCGCTGGGGCCGCGTCACGTCGTCACCCACCGGCACGCCGTGGGCCTCCAGCTGCCCGTCCTCGGCGGGCGCCGGCTGCGCGGCGACCTGGTCCCCGAGCTGCTCGCCCGCTGGGCGGGCCCGGGGTGGCCGAGCCCGGCCGAGGCGCAGCGCTACGCGGCGGCGATGTCGGCCCCCTGGGCCGCCCGGGCCGCCGTCGAGCGGCACCGGTGGGAGGTGCGCTCCCCCCTGCGTCGTGACGGCCGGCGGCTGAGGGCCGCCCTGGAGCGCCCGGTCGACGTGCCGTTCCTGGAGGTCCGCGGCGAGCTGGACGGGCTGACCCCGCCCGTCGCGGCTCGTCGCCCCGGCGGGCGTCACCCCGGGGGACGTCCGGGGGGACGCGCTGCCGGGCGACCGGGGCACCGGGTGGAGGTCCTGCCTGGCGTCGGGCACTTCCTCGCCGAGGAGGCGCCCGAGCAGGTCGGCACCCTCCTGCGGGACTGGCTCGCCGACCTCGACGGCGCCGGCCCGCCGCCGTCGGACCCGGCCGCCTGACGGGACCTCCCGCCGCGCCGGTGCGGCGGGCCGGTCGGCGACCTCACCCCGTCGTGCAGCCCTGGGTGTCCACGGGACCCGACGCCGACGACGCCGCCTCCAGCACGGGGGCCGACTCCTCCAGCGTCAGGGCGTAGCCCGTCCCCGCGTCGTCGACCGAGCGGGCGAAGACGACGCCCACGACGTCCCCGTCGAGGTCCACGAGCGGGCCGCCGGAGTTGCCGGGCTGCACGTCGGCGCGCAGCGCGTACACCTCCCGGACGACGCCGGGGTCGCCGTAGACGTCCTCGCCGAGCGCGCGCACCACCTGGCGCACCGTCGCCGCCTCGACGTCGTACGGCCCGTCCAGCGGGAAACCGACGACGGCCGCGGCGTCCCCGGCCGCCAGCTCCTCCCCCAGCGGCAGCGCCGGGGCCTCGAGGTCCGGGACGTCGAGGACGGCGAGGTCCCGCTCGGGGTCGTAGAGGACGACCGTCGCGCCCAGCGGCGCGCCCTCGCCACCGACCTGGACCGACGGCGCGTCGACGCCGGCGACGACGTGCGCGTTGGTGACGACCCGCCCCGGCGCGACGACGAAGCCGGTCCCCTCGACCCCGCGACGGCACTCCTGCGCCACGCCCGTGACCTTGACGACGCTGCCGCGCACCTGCCCGGCCACGGCGCGGGCCTCGGCGGACGCCGCGGGGTCGGGCGGGCTCGCCGGGGCGATGGCCTCGCGTCCGTCGGTGAAGACGCGCGGGAAGCCGCCGGCCTCCAGGGCCGACCCCAGCTCGGCGAACACGCTGCCCGCCTCGACGGGTGCGGCGTCCTCGACGGCGGAGACGACCGCGCTGCCCTCGACGGCGCGGGTGAGCACCGGCACCGGCGCGGCGCGCAGGGCGCCGGCGGCGAACCAGACGAGGACGGCGAGCACCGCCAGCGACATGAGGGCGCCCAGCAGCCCGTCGAGCACCCGCAGCGGCGTCCAGGGCACGAGGGCACGCAGCCGCACCCCCACGGCGACGAGCAGCGCCTGCCCGAGCAGGGCCGCGACGAGGACACCGCCCAGCACGAGCACCGTCCGCTGCCACGGCGGCTCCCAGCCCGCGAGGGCGTCCGGCAGCAGCGCGGCGGCGGCCCACCCCGCACCGACGAAGCCGACGAGGGACAGGGCGCCGAGCACGAGCCCGCGCCGGAAGCCCGACAGGACGGACAGCACGGCCAGCAGGGCGACGACGACGTCGGTGATGAGGCCGGCGCTCACCACGTCCGTGCCCGGCAGCGTCGGGGTCACGGCGCGACCTCACCGGCGGCGGTGGGCGCCGCGGCGGTCGGGCCCGGCGGCACCCGCGGCGGGGCGGGCGCCGGGACGACGCGCGCGTCGTCCCAGCCGGGCGCGAGCCCGGCCGCGTCGAGCAGCGCCGAGAGCAGCGCGGCGGTGAAGCCCCAGACCAGCATCGCCCCGTCCTCTTCCTCGGACGCGGCGTCCCCAGACGCGGCGTCCCCGGACGCGGCGACCACCTCGAACCCCGGGCCCTCGCCACGCTGCCGGGCGCCCTGCACGCCGTCGGCGGCGGGCACCCGCCGGTCCCAGCGCACGCGGACCCGGCGCCGCGGGTCGAGCAGCTGCGCCACCGGCACCCGCAGGACGCGCACGACCTCGTCCGGGTCGCCCGGGGCCACCGGCGAGGGCCGGGGCTCCCAGGCGAGCACGGGGGTGACGGCGAAGCCCTCGGGCGGCACCCGCAGCACCGGCATCGTCGCGAGGACGTGGACGCCGTCCGTCGCGAGCCCCGTCTCCTCCCGGGCCTCGCGCAGGGCGGCCCCCACCGGGCCGCCGTCCCCGGGGTCCACGGCTCCCCCGGGCAGCGCCGGCTGGCCGGCGTGCGTGCGCAGCCCGGCGGCGCGCTCCAGCAGCAGCACGTCCCCGGGTGGACCGACGGCGCCGCGGGGGTCGGCCGCCCGGGGGCGGTCGGCGGCCGGGGCTTCTCCCGGCGAGAGGCAGACGAGCACCGCGGCCGCCCGTCCCTCGCGCCGGCCCGCGGGCCCCCCGGCCCGGCCGAGGACGGCCAGCTCCTGCGCCGCCCTCGGCGCCCCGTCGACGACGGCCCGCACCCAGCCGGGCGGCGCGCCCGTCCCCGGCCCACCCGCGGGTCGGGAGGACGCCGGGCGCGGGGTCCGGGGACCTCGCGCGGCGGGGGGCGCGCTCTCGACGGGCACGGCTCGACCCTACGCACGCCCCCGACGTCGCCGGTGCCGTCGTCGTCCCGCCCCGGGGCCGGGTGCTGCGGGCCGCGGGTCACCGCACCGGCTGCGCCGGCAGACGCCCCTGCGCCGCAGCGGTTCCGAGGCGGGCGAGCCACCAGTCGCACCGCCGTCCCCCGGTCGCCCCGGCGCACGGGTGAGGGCCCACGGCCCCTCTCAAGCGGTATCCGGGCACCGACGACATCTGCACCATGGACGGACAGCCGGACCCGCTGCGGCGCGAGCGCGCCGAGCTCGTGGCGCGCGCCGAGCGGCTGCGCCTGTGGGCGCGCCTCGTGCGCGCCCGCACAGACCTCCTCGTGGCCCAGCTGTGCCCCCCGACGGGCGAGGAGGGGGCCGTGGACGAGGACCTCGACGACCTGGCCGCGCTCGTGCTGGACGTCGGCGGCGGCGTGGGCGGCGACGCCGCCCCCCAGCAGGACGGGCGCCCGTACGACCGCGCCGAGCACCTGCTGGCCCTGCGCGAGGCGCGCCGCGCGCTGCAGCGTCGCGAGGAGGCCCTCGCCGACCGCCTGGGCTGGTCCACCGCGCGCCTGGTCCTCGCCGGGGCCCCGACCCACGACGGCTCCCGCCGGGCCGGGGGTGGGGACGCACGCGTCCTGATGATCCCGCGTCCGCGGGGGTCCGACGTCGTCGGCCCGTCCGCCGCGGCCTCCGTCCCGAGCGCCCCGGCGGGGTCCCCCGTCGCCCTGGAGGGCTGGCACACTCCCGCGTGAGCGGGGCCGTGCGGGGCGGACGCCGCAGGACGCAGGGAGCTGGTGCGTGGACCCGGTCGTGCGCGACGCCCCGCTGCTGCGCGGGGTGGGCGACGCGGCCGCCGAGGCCCTCATGGCCAGCATGACGCCGGTGGACCTGGCCCGCGGCGACGTCCTGTTCTCCGAGGGCGACGCGGGCGACCGCCTCTACGTCGTCGTCGCCGGGACGGTGAAGCTCGGACGCCGGGCGCCGGACGGGCGCGAGAACCTCCTGGCCGTCCTCGGCCCCAGCGAGATGCTCGGGGAGCTCTCGCTCTTCGACCCCGGCCCCCGGACGGCGACGGCCACGGCCGTCACCCGCGTGGCGCTGGCCGGCCTCGGGCCCGACGACCTCGAGCGGTGGCTCGACGGCCGGCCGGAGGTGGCGCGGCACCTGCTGCGGGCCCTCGCCCGTCGCCTGCGCCGCACCAACGACTCCGTCACCGACCTCGTCTTCACGGACGTGCCCGGGCGGGTCGCCAAGATGCTGCTCGACCTGGCCGACCGCTTCGGGCACCCGGCCGCGGGCGCGTCCCCGGACGGGTCGGCGGCCGGCGACGACGGCGTGCGCCAGGTCCCGCACGGGCTCACCCAGGAGGAGCTCGCCCAGCTCGTCGGCGCCTCGCGGGAGACGGTCAACAAGGCGCTGGCCGACTTCACCGCCCGCGGGTGGATCCGGCTCGAGAGCCGCGGCGTCGTGCTGCTCGACGCCGAGCGCCTCGCCCGGCGCGCGCGCTAGGCGTCCCGCCCGACGCCGTCGGCCCGCGCTCCCGAGTGCCCTGCGTCCCCCGGTCCGACGCCCCCCGGCTCGGCGTCCCCGAGCCCGGCCTCCCCGAACCCGGCCAGCAGCGCGAGCGCCGCGGCGGCGGAGCGCTCCGCCGGCGCCCGCAGCTCGGGCGCCAGGCCCGGGTAGACGACGGCGACGACCTCGGCGGGGGTGGTGGCCCCCGCCCGCACGGCCGCCGCGACCTCCTCGACCCGGTGGCGCCGGTGCGACCGGTAGTGCGCCAGCACCGGCGACGGGTCCTCCAGGACGGGGCCGTGGCCCGGCAGCAGGAGGTCGACGTCCTCGTCCTCGACGACGCGGGCGAGCCGGTCGAGCGTCGCGAGGTAGTCGCCGAGATCACCGTCCGGGTGCGCCACGACGCTCGTCCCCCGCCCGAGGACCGTGTCACCGGTCAGCAGCGCCGCCGGGCCGTCCGGGGGCCGCAGGAGGAGGCAGACCGAGTCGGCGGTGTGGCCCGGGGTCGCCAGCACGGTGAGACGAGCTCCGGCGCAGGGCAGCTCGTCGCCGTCCACGAGCCCTCGCCCGTCGGCGACCCGCAGGTCCGCCCGCACGGCCCGCACGGGGACCGGCACGCCCGTGGCGCCCGCGGCCGTCCCGGCGAGGCGGCGGGCGCCCGCGCTGTGGTCGGCGTGGTGGTGCGTCAGCACGACGCACGCCACGCCGCCGTGCTCGTCGGTCGCCGCCCGCAGGACCGCGTCGAGGTGCGCGTCGTCGTCGGGCCCCGGGTCGACGACGACCGCCGGCCCCGCCCCGGGAGCGCCCAGCACCCAGGTGCTCGTCCCGTCGAGGGTCATCGGACCGGGGTTGGTCGCCAGGACGCACCGCGCCACCGGGGTGACGCGGCCTCCCCGCCACGGCGGCGCCAGGTCGTCCGGCCCCGCCCCTCGTCCGCTCACACGGCGCCCACGGGGTCGGGGTGCTCCGGCAGCTCGGCGAGCAGGTGCGGGTCGTCGGGCAGGCCGGCGACCCGCGGCAGCACCTCCGTCAGCGACCGGCGCGTCCCGAGCAGCGCGACGAGGTCCTCGGCGGCCGCGAGCTCCTCGAGCGCCACGCGCGTCGGCGGCAGGAGCCGGACCCGCCCCTCGGCCTCCGCGTCCAGGACGGCCGCCGGGCGCCACCAGCCGCCCTCGACGGCCTCCGCCTCGTGCCCGTCCTCGCCGAGGTGCCGCGCGCGGGCCCCCGCCGGGACGGCCGCGAGGAAGAACCAGGTGTCGTAGCGACGCTCCGCGGGCTCCGGCGTCGTCCATCGGGCCCACGGGCGGAGCAGGTCGCTGCGCAGCGCGAGGCCGCGACGGCGCAGCAGGTCGGACAGCGCGAGCTCCCGACGGGCGAGCGCCGCGCGCTCGGCGTCCTCCTGCCCGGGGGGCAGCCCGACGCCGCCGGGCGCGGCGGCGTCGGGACGCGGCTCGTCGACCTCGGCGAGCAGGACGCCGCACTCCTCGTAGGTCTCCCGCACCGCGGCGCACAGCAGCGCGGCGGCGTCCTCGTCCGGCAGCCCCAGGCGTCGACCCCAGCCGTCGACGGGCGCGCCCCGCCAGGGGACGTCCGGGTCGGCGTCCCGCGCGTCGAGGCCCCCGCCCGGGAAGGCGGTGGCGCCCGGCGCCGAGGGGAGGCCGTCGGCGCGGCGCAGCAGCCACACCTCGACGCCCGTGCCGGCGATCGCGGGCTCGCGCACGAGCATCACCGTCGCGGCGGTGACGGGCTCGGCGGGCGGCAGGGGCACGCCCCGCGCCACGCGGGCACGCAGGTCGGGCGGCAGCGGGAACCGGCGGAGCACGGGTGAGGACCTCCCCCTGGTCGTCAGCGGGGTCGTCAGCGGGGTCGTCAGCGGGGTCGTCAGCGGACGACGAGCGCCTGCAGCTCCACCTCGACGGGCGCGTCGAGGGGCAGCACGGCGACGCCGACGGCGCTGCGGGCGTGGGTGCCGGCGTCTCCGAGCACCTCGCCGAGGAGCTCGCTCGCGCCGTTGACGACGGCCGGCTGACCGGTGAAGGACGGGGCGCTGGCGACGAAGCCCACGACCTTCACGACGCGGACGTCGTCGAGCGTCTCGCCGTCGCGCAGCTGCGAGGAGACGGCGGCCAGCGCGTTGAGCGCGCAGACCCGGGCGAGCTCGGCGGCCTCGCCGGGCGGCACGAGCGCCGGGCCGGTCGGGTCCGGGACGCCGTCGCCGACCTTCCCGGTCGTCACCACGGCGCCGTCGCGGATGGGCAGCTGGCCAGACGTCCAGACGACGTCCCCGGCGCGGACGGCCGGCTGGTACGCCGCCAGGGGCGGGACGACCTCCGGCAGCGTGAGCCCCAGCTGCGCGAGGCGGTCGAGCGCGGCGACCACGCTCAGCCCTTCGGGCGCTTGAGGTAGGCGACGAGCCCGTTGCCGTCGGGCCCCGGGATGACCTGCACGAGCTCCCACCCGTCCTCGCCGAAGTTGTCGAGGATCTGCTTCGTCGCGTGGACGATGAGCGGCGCCGTCATGTACTCCCACTGCTGCATGCCCGCGACCCTAGCCGGGCCGCCCCCGGGCGACGCCTGCGAGCGGACCGCCGCCCGCCCCCCGCCCGCAGCGGTCCTCAGCCGCTGCCCGGCTCGGCCCGCACCGGCGGCTCCGGCTGGCACCGCGGGCACCACCACGTGCGGCGCTGCTCGGGGTCCCCGGCGACCTCCTCGCGCACGAGCACCGTCGTGCCGCACCGCAGGCACGGTCGCCCGGCCCGCCCGACGACCCAGTGCGAGCGCCCGCGCCGCGTGTCCCCCGTCGTCACCTGGTAGGCGCCCGGAGCCGTCGCCGAGTGCCGCAGCATCCGCGCCGCCAGCGCGACGAGCGGCGGAAGGTCCACGTCGCCGACGGGCGTCCACGGGTCGAGCCCCCGCAGGAAGCACGTCTCGTCCGCCCAGAGGTTCCCCACGCCGGCGAGGTTGCGCTGGTCGAGCAGCGCCGGCTTGATCCCGCGGGCGGGTCGGCCCGCGAGCCGCCGCACCGCCTCGTCGGGCCCGCCCCGGGCCCACCCCGGCCCCAGCAGGTCCGGCCCGAGGTGCCCGACGACGTCGTCCTCGTGCGCCGTCTCGACCAGCTCGACCACCGGCATCTGCAGCGCGGCCGCGGTCGGGCCGGGCGCCCCGTCGACCACGCCCGGGCCGCCCGTCGTCGTCAGCAGCACCCGCACGTCCGGCTGCACCCGCCGCGGCAGGACCTTCCCCGGTGCCAGGACGGTCCACGACCCGTCCATCCGCAGGTGCGTGTGCAGGGTGATGCCGCCGCCGAAGCGGGTCAGCAGGTGCTTGCCGACCGACGACGTCCCCAGCACCGCCCGCCCCGACAGGTCCGCCGTCGCGTGCCGCGGCACCCGCAGGTCGCTGCGCGCCACGACGGTCCCCCGCAGCCGCGCGTCGAGCGTCCGCGCCACCAGGTAGACGCTGTCCCCCTCCGGCACCCGGTGATCGTCACCCGCGGGACGCCGTCCGGCACGTCGCGGGCGGGGTGCCGGACGCGTCTGGTCGGGTCCGCGGGTGGGGACGGGCACGCTCTGGCACTGGCTCGGCGCTCTCGGGTCGGCTGCCGCTCGGGTCCGGGCGCCGGCCTGACGTGCCTGCCGCGTCCCCGTCCCCACCCGCTCGCCGGGTCGAGCCACGCCCAGCACCACGGCGACCCACGGCGACCCACGGCAGTCCACTGCCCCTGCTGCGCCTGGGCGGGTCCGGAGCCTCGCTGAGGTCACGACGAGCGGGCGGGGACGTGCGCGCGGAGAGCACGTCAGGCCGGCGCCCGGACCACCGCGTCACCCGGCCGCAGAGCGCCGAGCCAGTGCCGGAGCGCGTGCGTCCCCGTCCGCACCCGGCCACCGTCGGCACGGCGACAGCCGCAGAGGCACGCGGTGCGTCAGCCGAGCAGCGGCTCGCCGTCGGCGACGAGGCGCCAGTCGGTCTCGGCGAAGTCGGCGGGGTCGATGGACCCCGTCTCCTGGGCGCGGTCGATGAGGAGCTGGCGGATGTCCTGCTGGCGGTCGTAGACGAGCGGGGCGGTCGCGACGTGCGGGAAGCCGCCCCCGCCGCTGCGGCGGTAGTTGTTGACGGCGAGGACCACCTCGTCGTCGGGGCCCAGCACCCGGCCGTCGACGACGAGCTCCCCGACCCGCGAGCCGACCGGCTGCGCGAGGTCGACGTCGTAGGAGACGCCCGCCATCTGGTCGAGGTTGTAGTCCGGGGTCGTGCCCGCGCTCAGCGACGACGGGTCGGCCGGGTCCCCCGGCGGCACCTGCGCGTAGTACCTCGCGGAGTACTCGAGGTAGTCGTGCAGCTCGGCGCCGCTCATCCGGACGGCCTGGAGGGTGTTGTCGTAGATGTAGAGGCCGGCGACGTCGCGGATCGTCACCTCGCCGGCGGGGAAGACGGCGTCGGCGCGGAAGGGCGCGGCGACCGAGACGACGGGCAGGTCGGCGTCGGGCGTCCCGGCGAGGCCGGTGCGGACGGCGTCGCGCTGGACGTCGTGGACGAAGTCCATGATCGCGGTGTCGCGCCAGCGGGCGTCCTGGGCCGACAGCTCCGTCGCCGAGGTGGCGACGACGGTGTCGACGTAGTCCAGCGTCCGCTGGTGCCACGGCTGCATCAGTGCCGTGAAGGCCTCGTCCTCCGGGACGTCGCCCGCCCGGAGCTCCTCGACGTCGGCGCCCGTCACCCGGTAGGTGCCGCGGGTTCGCTCCAGGTGCAGGTCCGCGGCGGTGATCGACGCGCCGTAGCGGTAGGGCTGCGTGACGAGGACCTTCGTGCCGGGCGTCGCCTCGGAGGCGATCCACGCCTCGGGCAGGTCGCGATGGCTGTGGCCCGCGACGACGACGTCGACGCCCGGCACCTGGGCGGCGATCGCGTCGCTGACGTTCTCGGGCGGGAGCACGGAGTCGTCGTAGGAGGACGCGCCCGAGCGGCCCGAGTGCGACAGGACGACGACGACGTCGGCGCCCGCGGCGCGGACCTGCGGCACGTACCGCTTCGCGGCCTCGACCATGTCGCCGAAGGCCAGGCGCCCCTCGACGTTCTGCTTGTCCCACACCTGGGAGCCCGGGGTGGTCAGGCCGACGATGCCCACCTCGACGGGCACGCCGCCGCCGGTGGGGCGGACGCGCTGGATCGTCCACGGCTGCAGCGCCGGCTCCCCCGTGGCCACGTCGGTGACGTTGGCGCCGAGCAGCGGCATGTCGAGGTCGCTCTCGTACGCGTGCAGCAGGTCGAGGCCGTAGTTGAACTCGTGGTTGCCGACGACGCCGGCGTCGTAGCCGATGGCGTCGAGCGCCGTCGCCATCGGGTGCTCCTCCCCGGTCTCGGTGACCGGGCCGGCCGTGGCCGTGCCGCGCGCGGCGGCGTAGGTCAGCGGCGTCCCCTGGATCGTGTCGCCGTTGTCGACGACGAGCACCGAGCGCTCGCCGCGGTCCGCGCGGACGGCGTCGACGGCGGAGGCCACGTGCGAGAGGCCCTGCTCGCTACCGGCGGGGTACGGCCGGGACCGGAAGTAGTCCCAGTCGAGGACGTTGCCGTGCACGTCCGTCGTGGAGACGAGCGTGAAGGTCGCGCCGCGGGCCTCCCGGGCGCCGGGGACGTCGCCGGAGGCGGCCGGCGCCGCCGCGAGGACGAGCACCCCCGCCCCCGCTGCGGCGACGGCGCGGGCGGCCCCGCTCGTCCGTCGGCGTGCTCGTCGTCGTCCTGCGGCCACGGGTCCTCCTCGGGTGCCGCTCATGACGGCTCGGCGGGGTCGTGCGCGACGGTGGTGCCGGCGCGCGTCGCCGGCACCACCCGTCGGTCGGTCGGAGCACCGACCGTCGCAGGGGGTCACCGGCGGCGACGACGGTAGCCGTTCCGTCCCCTCTGCCGGGTGCGCCCGAGGTGTCCGGCCGACGTCGGCGCGGTGCCCGGACGCCGTCGGGCGCCCCGCGCCCGGCTGCCTCCCGGCTGTCCTGCACCCGCGGGGAGCCGTGCGTAGGTTGACCGCCATGCCGCCGGATGCCGACGCCCGAGCGCCCCGCGGGGGCATCGCCCCGGCCGGCGCGGGCGAGGACGACGACCGGCTCCTGTTCCCCGGCACGCGGCTGCACGTCGTCACGGGCAAGGGCGGGACGGGCAAGACGACGACGGCGGCCGCGCTGGCGGTCGCGCTCTCGCGGGGCGGGCGCCGCGTGCTGCTCTGCGAGGTCGAGGACCGGCAGGGGATCGCCCGGCTCTTCGGCGTCCCGCCGCTGCCCTACGAGGAGCGCTCGGTCGCCGCCACCGCCGACGGCGGCGAGGTTCTGGCCCTGGCGATCGAGCCGCGGGCGGCCCTGCTGGAGTACCTCGCGACCTTCTACAAGCTGGGTCGTGCCGGCCGCGCGCTGGACCGCGTGGGCGCCGTCGACTTCGCCACGACCGTGGCGCCCGGGGTCCGCGACGTGCTGCTCACGGGCAAGGTCTACGAGGCCGTGCGCCGCCGCGGCCGCGGCCGGGGGACCGAGCGCGAGCACACCTACGACGCCGTCGTGCTCGACGCCCCGCCGACCGGACGCATCGGCCGCTTCCTCAACGTCAACTCCGAGGTCTCCGGGATCGCACGCATGGGACCGATCGCCGGCCAGGCCGACTCGGTGATGCGCGTGCTGCGCTCCCCGCACACCCGCGTGCACCTCGTCACGCTGCTCGAGGAGATGCCCGTGCAGGAGACGCTGGACGGGGCCCGGGAGCTCGCGGCCGCCGGGCTGCCCGTCGGCGCCGTCGTCGTCGACCAGATCCGCGGCGACACCATGCCGCTGGACCTGCTCGACGGGGCGCTCTCGGGCGCCGTGCCCGCCTCCGCCGTCCGCGACGGGCTGGTCGAGGCGCGCCTCGTGCGCGGCAGCGCCCCCGGCACGGCCCTCGTCGACGGCCTCCTGGCCGAGGCCCGTGAGCACGACGAGCGCCTGGCCCTGCAGGACGCCCAGCACGCGGTGCTCGAGGCCGCGGGGCGCCCGCTCGTCGAGCTCCCCCAGCTGCCGGGCGGGGTCGACCACCGCGGCCTGGAGGTCCTGGCCGACCGGCTCACCGAGCAGGGGCTCGCGTGAGCCCCTCGGCCGCGGCGGCGACCGACGCCGCCCACCTCGACGTCGACGCCCTCCTCGACGACCGCGGCACGTCGGTGCTCGTCTGCTGCGGCAGCGGCGGCGTCGGCAAGACGACGACGGCGGCGGCGCTGGCGGTCCGCGCGGCCGAGCGGGGGCGGCGCGTCGTCGTGCTGACGATCGACCCGGCGCGGCGGCTGGCGCAGTCGCTCGGGCTCACGGAGCTGGACAACACCCCTCGTCCGGTCGAGGACGTGGGCACGGGGGCCGGCGGCCGGCTCGACGCGATGATGCTGGACATGAAGCGGACCTTCGACGAGGTCGTCGAGGCCCACGCGAGCCCGGAGCGGGCCCGCGCGATCTTCGAGAACCCGTTCTACGAGGCCATGTCCTCGTCCTTCTCGGGCACGAGCGAGTACATGGCGATGGAGAAGCTGGGCCAGCTGCGCTCGCGGGCCAGCGTGCCCGGCGGCGACGGCAGCGAGCCGTGGGACCTCGTCGTCGTCGACACCCCCCCGAGCCGCTCGGCGCTGGACTTCCTGGACGCCCCGCGACGGCTGTCGTCCTTCCTCGACGGGCGCTTCATCCGGCTGCTGCTGGCGCCCGCCCGGGCCGGGGGCCGCGCCTACGTGAAGGTGCTCTCGGGCGCCGTGAGCAGCATGACGGGTGCGATGTCACGCGTCCTCGGGGCGCAGTTCCTCGACGACCTCCAGGCGTTCGTCAGCGGGCTCGACGCCGTCTTCGGGGGCTTCCGCGACCGCGCCGAGACGACGTACGCGCTGCTGGCCAGCCCGGGCACCGCCTTCCTCGTCGTCGCGACGCCGGACGAGGACGCGCTGCGGGAGGCCGCCTACTTCGTCGAGCGGCTCGGGTCCGAGGGCATGCCGCTCGCCGGCCTCGTCCTCAACCGGGTCCAGACCACGGAGCTGCCGCGGCTGTCGGCGGAGCGCTCCTGGGCCGCCGTCGTCCACCTCGAGGACCTGGAGGAGGACGACGACGAGGACGGCACGGCCCCGGAGGCGCTCTCGCGCGGCGACCACGCGCTGACGGCCGGCCTCCTGCGCCTGCACGCCGCGCGGATGCGACGGCTGGAGCGCGAGCAGGAGCTGGCGGCGGGCTTCACCGCCGACCACCCGGGCATCGCGGTCGTCCAGGTGCCCGCCCGCTCCCGCGACGTCCACGACCTCGCCGGCCTGCGCGAGGTCGCGGAGCACCTCGGCGCGACCGGCTGAGGTGCTCCGGCCCGCCGGGTCAGGCGCGGCGGGCCGCCCGGGGGGCCGGCAGCGAGGCGCGCTCGAAGTCCTCGCGGGCCGTCATGAGCAGGCTGGTCCAGGACCCGACCTCGGGACGACGTCGCAGCAGGGCCCGGCGCTCGCGCTCGGTCATGCCGCCCCAGACGCCGTGCTCGGTCCGGCTGTCGAGGGCGTCGGCCAGGCACTCGACGCGGACGGGGCACAGGCGGCACACCTGCTTGGCGGAGTTCTGCTCGGCCCCGCGGACGAAGAGCGCGTCGGGGTCGACCCCGCGGCAGGCCGCGGCGTCCATCCAGCTGCGGTCGACGCCGAGCCGGGCCGCCGCGGGGCGGCCCTCGGTCGCGGCGGTGGTCACCGTGGTGGCGCTGGTGCTCAGGTCGGTCATCGTGCTTCCCCCGATGTCGCTCGTGGTGCCCTGTCGCGGTGTGCCCGGTCGCGGTGTGCCTCGTCGCGCTGTGCCTCGTCGCGCTGTGTCCTGTCGTGGTGTGCCCGGTCGGTGCCGTGCGGTGCCTCGCGGCGCCCCGTGCTGGACGCCCCGGTGTGCGCCGGTCGACGACCTCGACGACCGGCCGCCGGGTGACGACCCCGCCTGCGCGGTCCGGCTGCTGCGACCGTAGGGGCGACCGGCGACCACGCACAGGGCGCGTCCGGGCCACCTCCAGGGTCATCCGTCACCCCCTCGGCGTAGTTCCCCCCTGGTCCGGACGGACTAGTCACCGCACGGACGCTGGTCGACGTGCGGTGGGGCGGGCGGCGGGCGCGCGAGGCCGTGCGCCCGGGCGGCGGGTCCTCGGCCCCGGAGGAGCGGCCACGTACCCTGGCTGGTATGGCAGGAGACTCGAGCAGCCCGTCGGGGGCCACGGGCCCCCGGGACACCCGCCCCACCGACGACCACCCCACCGAGGACCGCCCCGTCGGCCGGCGCCGCGGCAGCATCGCCTTCGCCGCCGCCCGGCGCCCGGCCGGGTCCGCGGGGTCCGTCGGCGCCGGGCTGGCGACCCTCGTCGGGGGCGGCGTCGTCGCCGGCCTGCTGGTGGCGGGCCTGGCCGTCCCGGTCGTCGCGACCGCCGGCGCGGGCGCCGACGCCGCGGTCGAGACCTTCGAGGACCTCCCGACCCAGCTGGACCCCTCGGCGCTGCCGATCCGCTCCACGATCCGGTACGCCGACGGCACCCCGATGACGGGCTTCTACTCCGAGAACCGCGTCCTCGTGCCGCTGGACGCCGTCGCCCCCGTCATGCGGGACGCCGTCATCGCCATCGAGGACTCCCGCTTCTACGAGCACGGCGGCGCCGACCCCCGCGGCATCACCCGGGCGTTCTTCAACAACCTGGCGGGCAGGGCCACCCAGGGGGCCTCCACGCTGACGCAGCAGTGGATCAAGAACGTCCTGCTCCAGCAGGCGCGGGAGGCGGACGACCAGGAGGCCATCGACGCCCTCACGTCGCCCAACGAGGCGCGCAAGGTCCGGGAGATCCGCCTCGCCATCGCGGCCGAGGAGGACTACTCGAAGGACGAGATCCTCGGCAACTACCTCAACATCGCGCTCTTCGGCGCCAACACCTACGGGGTCGAGGCGGCGTCGGAGTACTACTTCAGCAAGCCCGCCTCCGAGCTCGAGCTCGTGGACGCGGCCCTCCTGGCGGGCATGATCCAGAACCCCTCGCTCTACGAGCCGACGCAGAACCCGGAGGGCGCGCAGGAGCGCCGCGACGTCGTGCTCGCCCGGATGCTCGAGCTCGGGAAGATCGACCAGGCGCAGCACGACGCGGCCGAGGCCGTGCCCGTCGGGGACCAGCTCCGCATCAACCCGCCGGACAACGGCTGCAGCCCGGCCGGCGCCTCGGCGTACTTCTGCGACTACGCGGTCCACACCATCCTGCAGGACCCCGCCTTCGGCGAGGACCGCGACGCCCGGGTCCGCGCCCTGTACCGCGGCGGGATCGACGTGACGACGACCCTGCAACCACCTCGGCAGAAGGAGGCCTGGGACGCCGTCCGGGACACGGTCCCGGTCGACGACCGCTCCCAGGTCGGCGCGACGATCGTCTCGGTCGAGCCGGGGACGGGGAAGGTGCGGGCGATGGCGCAGAACCGCATCTACACGACCGCCCCGACCGACGAGCGCGGGTACACGAACATCAACTACAACGTCGACCAGTCGCTCGGTGGCGGACGCGGCTTCCAACCCGGCTCGAACTGGAAGCCGTTCACGCTGGCCACATGGCTCAAGGAGGGCAAGACGCTGCGGGAGACGGTCGCGGCCGCGCCGGTCGAGAAGACCTTCCCGGCCTCGGACTTCCGGGCCTGCGGCAACCGCCTCGTCGACAGCTGGGACGTGCGCAACAGCGAAGGCAGCGGCACGGGACGCATGTCGGTGCTCCAGGCCACCTACGACTCCGTCAACACCGCGTACGCCTCGATGGCCACCGAGCTCGACCTCTGCGACATCCGCGCGACCGCGGAGAGCCTGGGGGCGCACCCCGCGTCTCCGGAGTCCGTTCCCGCGTACCAGGACGGGCGCCTCGGGGTGAACCCCGCCAACGTCCTCGGCTCCGACCCCGTCGCGCCGTTGACCATGGCCGCCGCCTTCGCGACGTACGCGAGCGGCGGGACGTACTGCCCGCCGCGCCCGCTCGAGAACGCCGTCGACCGCGACGGCCAGCCGATCCAGCCGACGGTCGGTTCGTGCACCCAGCCGCTCGGCAACGACGACTACACGAGCGAGGAGATCGCGAACACGGTGACGTACGCCCTCGAGAACGTCTTCACCCGAGGGACGGCCGAGCGGGTGGGAACCCCTGACGGGCGCCCGGCGGCGGGGAAGACCGGGACGACGAACAAGATGGTGCAGACGTGGTTCTCCGGGTACACCCCGCAGCTCGCCACCACGGCGTGGGTCGGGCACCCGGACGAGTCCGGGACGTCGCTCAGCGACGAGACGATCGACGGCGTCAAGCGAGACGTGTACGGGTCGACGTACGCCGCACCGATGTGGCGTGACTACATGGAGGAGGCCCTCGACGGCCTGCCCGAGGAGGACTTCGGCCCGCCGGACTGGAGCCTCGTCGGCCAGTCGACGTCCACCAGCGGCTCGGACGACGACGAGGACAGCTCGGACTCCTCGTCCCAGGGCCAGGACTGAGCGCCCGTCCGACGCCCCGAGGGCGCCGCACCCGACCGGGTGCGGCGCCCTCGGCGTACCGCGGCTCGGCTCGTCCCCGCTCCGGTGCCCCTACGAGCCGGCGGACAGCTGCCGGCGCACCTCCGCGGCGACGCGCCCGCCCTCGGCGAGCTGGCCCACGCGGGGCCGGACGGCCCCCATGACCTGGCCCATGGCGCCCATGCCGGTCCGTCCGGCGGCCGCCGCGGACGCGACCTCCTCGGCGACGAGCGCCGAGAGCGCGGCGTCGTCGAGCTGGGCGGGCAGGTAGGCGGCGATCACCTGCTCCTCGGCGGCCTCGCGATCGGCCCGCTCGGGGCGTCCCGCGTCGGCGAAGGCGGCCGAGGACTCACGGCGCTTCTTCGCCTCCGAGCGCAGCACCCCGAGCACCTCGTCGTCGGCGAGCTCGCGGGCGCTCGTCCCGGCGACCTCGGCGGTGCGCACCGCCGTGAGCAGCGAGCGCAGCGTCGTGGTCCGCAGCTCGTCGCGGGCACGCATGGCGCTCGTGAGGTCGGACCGCAGGCGACCGGCGAGGCCGCCGTCCCGGGCGGCGCTGGAGGAGGTGTCGGGGGTCGGAGCGCTCATGGCGGCGATCCTCCCAGCAGACTGCACCGGTGCCCACGCGACTCCGCCCGCCCCCGACGACCCGGTCGTCCTCCGCGCTCCGCACCACCGGCCTGACCGCCGCCGCCGTCGCCGGCACGGGCGCCGCCGCCCTCGCCTGGGGCGCCGGCTACGAGGTGCGCTCCCCCCGTCTGCGGCGCGTCGAGGTGCCGGTGCTCCCGCCGGGGCAGCGACCGCTGCGCGTGCTGCACCTGTCGGACCTGCACCTGACCCCCGACCAGCGGCGCACCCAGCGCTGGGTCGAGGGCCTGGCCGACCTCCGGCCCGACCTCGTCGTCGACACCGGCGACAACCTGGCGAGCCCGCACGCCGTCCCCTCGGTGCTCCGGACCCTCGACCGCCTCCTGGACCTCCCGGGGGCCTTCGTGCTCGGCAGCAACGACCGCTACGGGCCGAAGCCCGTCAACCCGCTGAAGTACTTCACGGGCCCCTCGCGGCTGGCACCGACGCGGGAGCCCCTGCCGGTGGACCGCCTCGTCGAGGGGTTCGTCGAGCGCGGGTGGGCCGACCTCGACAACGCCCGGACGGTCCTGGAGGTCGACGGCCGGCGCGTCGAGCTCGTGGGCACCGACGACGCCCACATCGGGCGGGACCGCTACGACGACGTCCGCCGGGAGCGGGCGGCCGACGTCGACCTGTCCCTCGGCGTGCTGCACGCCCCCTACCGCCGCGTGCTCGACCCCATGGCCGACGACGGCCTCGACCTGCTGCTCGCCGGGCACACCCACGGCGGGCAGGTCTGCGTCCCGCTCGTCGGCGCGCTCGTCACGAACTGCGACGTCCCGCGGCGGTGCGCGAAGGGCCTGCACCGCTGGCGCTCGGGGCTGGGGCCCGTCGAGCCGTCGCTGATCGGCTCCGCCGGACCGACGCGGGGCGAGACGTGGCTGCACGTGTCGGCCGGGCTGGGCACGTCGCCGTACGCGCGGGTCCGCGTCGCCTGCCCGCCCGAGGCCACCCTGCTGCGCCTGGTCCCGCGCAGCGCCTGACGGCCTCGAGCACCGGTCTCTGGGCTTCGTCCTGCGGCCGTCCGACAACCCCGTCCGGCGACCCCGTCCCGGGCCCGCAGACGACGACGGCCGGTCCCCGTGGAGGAGACCGGCCGTCGGACGTGGTCGGGGTGACAGGATTTGAACCTGCGACCTCCTCGTCCCGAACGAGGCGCGCTACCAAGCTGCGCCACACCCCGGTGGAGCCCGGCAAGCCTAGCGGAGCCGCGGGAGTGCCTCGCACGGACGGCCGGCGCCCGACCCCGGTCAGGCGTCGGTCAGCTCGGCGGCCACGAGCTCGGCGATCTGCGCGGTGTTGAGCGCAGCCCCCTTGCGCAGGTTGTCGCCGCAGACGAAGAGCTCGATCGTGTCGGGGAAGTCCTTGGACTGGCGCAGGCGGCCGACGAACGTCGGGTCGGCGCCGACGACGTCGGCGGGCGTCGGGAAGTCGCCCTGCTCGGGGTCGTCGAGGACGACCACGCTCGGCGCCTCCACGAGCGCCTGACGCGCCTCGGCGACCGTGATGGACCGCTGGAAGGTCGCGTGCACGGCGAGGGAGTGGGTCGTGACGACGGGCACCCGCACGCACGTCGCCGAGACCTTGAGGTCGGGGATGCCGAGGATCTTGCGCGACTCGTCGCGGACCTTGAGCTCCTCGCTGGACCACCCGCCGTCGCGCAGCGAGCCGGCCCAGGGGACGACGTTGAGCGCCAGCGGGGCCGGGAAGGGCGACGGCGCGGAGCCGAGCTTGTCCTCCAGCGCGCCGCGCACGTCCCCGGACCGCTGCCCGAGCGAGCGGTCGCCGCCGACGACGGCGAGCTCGTCGTACAGCCGGTCGACGCCGGGCTGCCCCGCGCCCGAGGCGGCCTGGTAGGACGCGACGACGAGCGCGGTCAGGCCCCAGCCGTGGTGCAGGGCACCGAGCGCGTCCATCATCGTCAGCGTCGTGCAGTTGGGGTTGCTGATGATCCCGCGCGGGCGGTTGCGCGCCTGGGCAGGGTTCACCTCGGGCACGACGAGCGGCACGTCGGGGTCCATCCGGAACGCCCCGGAGTTGTCGACGACGACGGCACCCCGCGCGGCCGCGACGGGCGCCCACTGCGCGGAGACCTCGTCGGGGACGTCGAACATGGCGACGTCGACGCCGTCGAAGACCTCGGCCGCCAGCTCCTGGACCACGACCTCCTCGCCGCGCACCCGCAGCCGGGTGCCCGCCGAGCGCGCGGAGGCGACGAGGCGGATCTCGCCCCACACGTCCTCGCGCTGGGACAGGATCCCGAGCATCACGGTGCCGACGGCGCCCGTCGCGCCGACGACGGCGAGGGTGGGGCGCCCCTCCCGGCCGGTCCGCCGGCCGTCCTGCCCCGCCCCGTGCGTGGTGGGCTCGCTCATCGTCCGGTCCCTCCGTACACGACGGCCTCGCCGTCGGCGCTGTCCAGGTCGAAGGCCGTGTGCAGCGTGCGGACGGCCAGGTCGAGGTCGTCGGCCCGCGTCACGACCGAGATGCGGATCTCGGACGTCGAGATCATCTCCATGTTGACGCCCGCGCTGCTCATCGCGCGGAAGAACTGCGCGGACACCCCCGGGTTGCTGCGCATGCCGGCGCCGACGAGGGAGAGCTTGCCGATCTGGTCGTCGTACTGGAGCTGGGCGAAGCCCACGTGCTCCTGGATGGCCGTGAGTCGCTCGACGGCACGCGCGCCGTCCGCCTTGGGCAGCGTGAAGGAGACGTCCGTGCGCCCCGTCGTCGCCGCGACGTTCTGCACGATCATGTCGATGTTGACGCCCTCGGCGGCGACGGCCTCGAAGATCTCCGCGGCCTTGCCGGGGCTGTCCGGCACGCCCACGACGGTGATCTTCGCCTCGCTGCGGTCGTGCGCGACGCCCGAGATGATCGCCTGCTCCACGGGGAGGTCCTCCATCGATCCGGTGACGGTGGTGCCGGGCTTGGTCGAGAAGCTCGACCTCACGTGGATGGGCACGCCGGAGCGGCGTCCGTACTCCACGCAGCGGAGCATGAGCACCTTGGCGCCGCAGGCGGCGAGCTCGAGCATCTCCTCGTAGGTGACGGTGTCGAGCTTGCGCGCCGTCGGCACGATGCGGGGGTCCGCGGTGAAGACGCCGTCCACGTCGGTGTAGATCTCGCAGACGTCGGCGTCGAGCGCCGCGGCGAGGGCGACGGCGGTCGTGTCCGAGCCGCCGCGGCCGAGCGTGGTGATGTCCTTCGACGTCTGGCTGACGCCCTGGAAGCCGGCGACGATCGCGACGTGCCCGTCGTCGAGGGCGTCGCGGATGCGGCCGGGGGTCACGTCGATGATCCGCGCCCGCCCGTGGACGGCGTCGGTGATGACGCCCGCCTGGGAGCCGGTGAAGGACCGGGCCTCGAGGCCGACGCTGGCGATGGCCATGGCCAGCAGCGCCATCGAGATCCGCTCCCCCGAGGTGAGCAGCATGTCGAGCTCGCGCGCCGGGGGCAGCGGCGAGACCTGGCGGGCGAGGTCGAGCAGCTCGTCGGTGGAGTCACCCATCGCCGACACGACGACGCAGACGTCGTCGCCGCGGCGGCGGGTCTCGGCGATGCGGCGGGCCACGCGCTTGACGCCCTCGGCGTCCGCGACGGAGCTGCCGCCGTACTTCTGCACCACGAGCGCCACGGGGCCGGAGTCTAGGGGGACGGCGCCCGGCGCCCCCCGTCCGCGCGCCGGCGGCGCGCCCACGGGGCAGGAGCCGCACCGCTATGCCCGGCTCCCCTACCGTCGCGTCATGACGTCGGGGGACGAGGACGAGCGGGCCGCGCGCGAGAACGGTGCCGGACGCGCGGCCGCGGTCACCGGGAGGACGCACGGCAGCGGCCTCGTCGTGCGCGGCGTCCGCCGCTCGTTCCGCGGTGTCGTCGCCGTCGAGGAGGCGGACCTGGAGGTGCCGGCCGGCTCGGTGACCGCGCTCGTGGGTCCGAACGGCGCGGGGAAGACGACCCTGCTCCTCGTGCTGGCCGGTCTGCTCGCCCCGGACCGCGGCACCGTCCTGCTCGACGGCGTCGACCTGGCGGCCGACCCGGTGGCCGCCCGCGCCCGGACGGGGTGGATGCCGGACGCCCTGGGCTCCTGGGAGTCCCTCACCGGGCGCGAGCTGCTGCGGGCGATGGCCGACGCCCACGGCGTCCCCCGCGCGCAGGCACGCCGGCGCGTCGACGAGCTGCTCGCGCTGGTCCACCTCGAGGACCTCGCCGACGCCCGCGCGCAGGTGCTCTCCCGCGGCCAGAAGCAGCGGCTGGGGCTGGCCCGGGCGCTCGTGCACTCCCCCGCCGTCCTCCTGCTCGACGAGCCCGCGTCGGGTCTGGACCCGCGCTCGCGGGTCGAGCTGCGCGACACGCTGCGGCGTCTGGCGGGCGAGGGCGTCGCCGTCCTCGTCTCCTCGCACGTCCTCTCCGAGCTCGACGAGCTCGCCGACCGGGCCGTCCTCGTCGCGGGCGGGCGCACCGTCGACGTCGTCGAGGACGTCGGCGCCGGGGGGCGCGGCGCCGACGACGGGACGGCACGCCCGACGCGGCCCTGGCGGCTGCGCGCCCTGGACGCCGACCTGCTGCGGCGCGCCCTCGCCGACCGTGGTCTGCCCGTGCGCGAGGGGCCGGGCGGGCTCGACGTCGTGCTCGGCGGCGAGCTCGCCGCCGCCCGCCTGCTCGCGGAGCTCGTCGCCGACGGCGTCCCGGTCGTCGCGTTCGCCCCCGCCACGGGCCTGCTGGAGCAGGCGTACCTGGAGCTCGACGAGAGGAGCCGGCGATGACCGCCCCCGGCGGCACGAGCGGCACGGACCTCGACGCGCCGACCGCCGGCCGCCCCCGCCGGCGGCCGGACCTGCGCGTGTCGGCGCGAGGCGTGCGGACGGTGGCACTCCTCGAGCTCCGCCAGCGGCTGCGGGCCACGCGCTGGTTCGTCGTGCTCGCCGTCTGGGTCGCCGTCCTCGTCGGCGTGAGCCTGCTCGTGCGGGCGGCGGCCGCCGCCACCGGGGACCTCGACGAGCTCGGCTCCCTGCTCTTCTCGGCGGTCGCCTTCCTCGTGCTCGGCATGGGCCTGCTCGTCGTGCCGGCCCTCACCGCCACGAGCGTCAACGGGGACCGGGCCGACGGCGTCCTCGCCCCGCTGCAGGTGACCCTGCTGAGCCCGCTCGACGTCGTCCTCGGCAAGCTCGTGACGGCGTGGCTCAGCGCCCTGGTCCTGCTGGCGGCGGCCGCGCCGGTGCTGTTGTGGGCCGTGCTCGCCGGCGGGGAGAGCCTGCTGCGCGGTCTCGTCGTCCTCGTGGTCCTCGTCGTCGTGCTGGCGGCCGTCTGCGCGCTCGGCCTCGGGTGGTCGGCCCTCGTCGCCCGGCCGGTCGCCTCGGCGGTGCTGACCTACGTCACCGTGGCCGCCCTCACCGTGATGGCACCCGTCCTCTTCGGGCTCACGACGGTGCTCGCCGAGGAGCAGGCGCAGGTGCAGGTCCGCCAGCCCGTCTCGTACTCGGAGTCCGGCGAGCCCCAGGGCTGCGAGGAGCAGACGTACGACCAGCCCGTCTACCGCACCGACCGCACGTGGTGGCTGCTCGCGGCGAGCCCCGTCGTCGTCCTCGCGGACGCCACGCCGCGGCCCGCCGACACGACCACCGAGGCCGGCGTCGAACGCGTCGACCCGCTCGCCGCGATCCGCACCGGCGTCCGGACAGCTCGCCGGGGGCCCGAGCTCGAGCAGGACTACTGCGCGGCCGCGACGGCGGAGGAGCTCCTCGCCGACCAGCAGGAGGCGGACGCCGCCGGTGCCGTCTGGCCGTGGGGGCTCGGCGGGCTGGTCCTCCTCGGGGCGGGCGCCGCGGCGCTGGCCGCCCGGCGGCTGCAGGTGCCCTACGGCGAGCTGCCGCGCGGGACCCGGGTGGCCTGACGGACGGACGGGCGCCGCCCCGGGCGACGGGCCCGCGCGGGCCGGGTCAGACGTCGAGCAGGCGACGCCCCTCGAACGCCCGGCCGAGGGTGACCTCGTCGGCGTACTCGAGGTCGCCGCCCACGGGGAGCCCGGAGGCGAGGCGGGTGATGCGCAGGCCCATCGGCTTGCACAGGCGGGCCAGGTACGTCGCCGTCGCCTCGCCCTCGAGGTTGGGGTCGGTCGCGAGGATCAGCTCGGTGACCTCCCCTGACGCCAGGCGGGTCATGAGCTCACGGACGCGCAGGTCGTCGGGCCCGACGCCCTCGATCGGGCTGATGGCGCCGCCGAGCACGTGGTAGCGGCCGCGGAACTCCCGCGTGCGCTCGATGGCGACGACGTCCTTGGGCTCCTCGACGACGCAGACGACGGTGCCGTCGCGCCGGTCGTCGAGGCAGATCCGGCAGCGCTCCCCCTCGGCGACGTTGCCGCACACCTCGCAGAACCGGACGCGGCGCTTGACCTCGGTGAGGGCCGTCGCCAGCCGCTGCACGTCCTCGGCGTCCGAGGCGAGCAGGTGGAAGGCGATGCGCTGGGCGCTCTTGGGACCGACGCCGGGCAGCCGCCCGAGCTCCTCGACCAGGTCCTGGACCGCTCCCTCGTACACCCCGCGAGCCTACGCGCGCGGCCGGCTGCGCCCCGACGCGCGACCGGGGGCGCTCACCCCCCGTCGATGACGCGCCCGCCGAGCACCTGCTCGACGAGGCGTGCCCCGACGAGGCCTTCGTCCTCGGCGTCGGCGTCGTCCCGGCTCGGCTGGTCGTCGGGGTCCGGCGCGGCGCCGGCTGCCGGAGCACCGCCCGCGGACGGGACGTCCGTGGGGGCGGGCGCCGCGCCGGGACGCCGGCGCGAGGCCGCCGCCGCGGCGCGCGCGGCGGCGGCGCCCGTCAGCGCCGCCGACGACGCCCCGGGGACGGCGCTCGCCGGCTCACCGGTCGGCGACGTCACGCCCGGGACCGGGGGCGGCACCTCCGCGACCCCGGGCACCCGCACGGGCTCGGGCCAGTCCTCGTCGTCCCGGCCGTCGCGGCGGTCCTCGTCCCCGACCGCCCCGCGCTGCGGCGCCTCTCCGGGCTCGCGCGCCCCACCGGGCTGCGGCCCCGCGTCGGGCTCCCGCGACGAGGCCTGCGGGACCGGCGCGGGGGGACCGCCCTCCTCCTCGGCGGGGGCGGTCCGCGGCGCCGGACGGCGCGCGGGGGCGTCGTCCGGCTCCGGGGGCGCGTCCTCGTCGGGCGGCTCGGCCGGTGGCAGGTCGTCCCAGTCCGACGGGGGTGCGGGCGCCCGGGACGCCGGGCCCGGGTCCTCCGCCGGCGCGCGGCCGGGCTGCCCCGCGCCGCGCCGACCCCGCACGGGCGGTCCGCCGTCGCCTCCCGCCCTGCTCGCCGCGCCCCGGGGACCTCCCTCGTCCCGACCGGTCCCCGCGCCGCGCGAGCGCGTGGTCTCCGGCGTCCCCGTCGCACCGTCGTCGCCGCGGGAGTCCTCGCTGCGGGCGGCCGCCTCCCGTCCGGCGGGGGCGTCCGGTCGCGCGCCCGAGGCGCCGCGCAGGTGCTCCGCGGCACCCGCGGCCGTGCGGCCGCCGCCGGGGGTGGCCGGTTCCGGCCAGTCGTCGTCGGTGGTCGAGGACGGGCGAGACGGCGGGGCGGCCGGCGGGTCGTCCCCTAGGGGGCCGCGTGTGGGACCTCGCGTGGGGCCTCGCGCGGGCCCGCCGTCACGGGCGCCCCCAGGGTCCCCGCCGTCGGCGCCCCCCGCGACGACGGCCACCACCGGCAGGTCCAGCCCGAGCACGTCGACGAGCGCCCGGCGCACGACGTCCGCGCTGGGGCCGCGGGAGAAGGTCTCGGCCAGCCCCGCGGACGAGAACGCGAGGCGGACTGCGCCACCGCTCACCTCGTGCACGCGCGCGTGCTGGCTCAGGAGCGACCACGTGGCCCGCCGGAGGGTCCCCACCCGCTCGAGGACGTCGGGCCACATCCGGCGCACGGTGTCGACGTCGCCGCCGGCGCCGCCCTCCGGCGCGACCGGCGCGTCGCGGCGAGCCGCCGGGGCTCCGGCGTCCCCGTCCGACGACCGCTGCCGGTCGACGCCGCCGACGGGGTCGGTGCCGGCACCGGCGCCCGTCCCGGCGCCACCGCCGTCCCGGCGGGCGGTCGGGACCGCTGCGGCCGCCGCCGGCTCCTGCGACCCGCGCGACGGCGACGCCCCCGTCGCGTCGGCGCGCCCTGGTCCCGGCGCCTGGTCGCGCGCCGACGCGTCGGCGGGCGGCGCGTCGGCGGGCGGCGCGTCGGCGGGCGGCGCGGCGGCCTCGCCGCGCACGGGCGGTGCCGGCTCGGCCCGCCCTCCCGCCGGGCCCGTGACCGGCACGCCGAGACGCCGTTCGAGCCGGTCGAGGCGGGCGCCGAGGCCGCGGTCGCCGACGTCGGCGACCGGCAGCAGCAGCCGGGCGCAGAGCAGCTCCAGGTGCAGGCGCGGCGACGTCGCCCCGACCATCTCGGTGAGCGCGGCGTTCGTGACGTCCGCGGCCCGGCTCAGCTCGGCCGCCCCGAGCGCGTCGGCCTGGCCGCGCATCCGCTGCAGCTGGTCCTCCGGGACGGTGCGCAGCACCGACCGCGCGCCCTCCCCCACGGCCCGCACGACGACGAGGTCCCGCAGGCGCTCGAGCAGGTCCTCGACGAAGCGGCGCGGGTCGTGGCCGGACCCGATGACGCGGTCCACGACGCGGAAGACCGCACCGCCGTCCCCCGCGGCCAGCGCGTCGACGACGTCGTCCAGCAGGCTCGCGTGGGTGTAGCCGAGCAGCGAGATCGCGCGCTCGTAGTCCACGCCGCTCTCGTCCGCCCCGGCGACGAGCTGGTCGAGCACCGACAGCGAGTCGCGCACCGAGCCACCGCCCGCGCGCACGACGAGCGGCAGCACGCCCTTGCCGACGTCCACGCCCTCCGCCGCGCACAGCTCCTCGAGGTAGCGCTGCAGCGGCTCGGGCGGGACGAGGTGGAACGGGTAGTGGTGGGTGCGCGAGCGGATGGTGCCGAGCACCTTGTCCGGCTCGGTCGTCGCGAAGACGAACATCACGTGCTCGGGCGGCTCCTCGACGAGCTTGAGCAGCGCGTTGAAGCCCTGGGGGCTGACCATGTGCGCCTCATCGACGACGAAGACCTTGTAGCGGTCGCGCGCCGGCGCGAAGGTCGCCCGCTCGCGCAGCTCGCGGGCGTCGTCGACGCCGCCGTGGCTGGCCGCGTCGATCTCGACGACGTCGAGGCTCCCCGGACCGCCACGGGCGAGCTCCACGCAGCTGGGGCACACGCCGCACGGGGTGTCCGTCGGGCCGGTGGCCTGCCCGTCGGGCCCGGCGCAGTTGAGGCAGCGGGCGAGGATGCGCGCCGACGTCGTCTTCCCGCAGCCGCGCGGCCCCGAGAAGAGGTAGGCGTGGTTGACGCGCCCGGTCCGCAGCGCCTGGCGCAGCGGGGCGGTCACGTGCTCCTGCCCGATGACGTCCTCGAAGGTCTCCGGCCGGTAGCGGCGGTAGAGCGCGAGCGTCGGTCCGGCCACGTCTCCGACACTAACCGCGCCCGCCGACAGCGGGTCCTCCTCGTCCACCTCCTCCGGGCCTGCGGGGCCACGGCACGGGCAGCGCCCGCGGCGGCGCACCATGAGGCGTGTGAGCGACGAGCGCGGCGGCCCCCCCGGACCGGCCGGCGGCCGACGAGCCGACGGCGCAGGACCCGACGGCGCAGGACCCGACGGCTCAGGACCCGACGGCTCAGGTGCCAGGCTCGGGCTGCGGGCGCTCGGGCCGTACCTGCGCGAGCACCGGACCGCCCTCGTCGTCGTGGCGCTCGTCTCGCTCGTCGGCGCGGCGGCCTCGCTGGCCCAGCCGCTCCTCGTGGGGGCGATCATCGCCGCCGTCTCGGCCGGGGCGTCCGTCGCGGCGCCGGCGTCGGTCGCCGTCGTGGTGCTCGTCGCGGGCGCCCTCCTCGGCGGGGCCCAGCGGTACCTGCTGCAGCGCACGGCGGAGGGCGTGGTGCTCAGCACCCGTCGCCGCCTCGTCGACCGTCTGCTGCGCCTGCCCGTCGCGGAGTACGACCGGCGACGCACGGGCGACCTCATGTCCCGCGTGGGCGCCGACAC
This sequence comes from Pseudokineococcus basanitobsidens, assembly GCF_037482545.1. Lineage (NCBI taxonomy): Bacteria > Bacillati > Actinomycetota > Actinomycetes > Kineosporiales > Kineosporiaceae > Pseudokineococcus > Pseudokineococcus basanitobsidens. The sequence goes on from NZ_JBBIAA010000008.1 coordinate 40,774, forward strand.
GACGCTGCTGCGGGCGGTCGTCACGTCCGGCCTCGTCGAGGTCGCGAGCAGCGCGCTCGTCGTCGTCGGCGCGGTCGTGGCGATGGCGCTCGTCGACGTCGTGCTGCTGGCCGTGACGCTGGCCGGCGTGCTCACCGGGGTCGCCGCGGGCGTGCTCGTGGCCCGACGGGTGCGGGCGCTGTCGCTGGCCGCGCAGACGCGCGTCGGGGAGATGAGCGCGGCCGTCGAGCGTTCGCTGTCCGCCGTCCGGACCATCCGGGCGAGCGGCGCCACCGACCGGGAGGCCGCGGCCGTCGTCGCGAGCGCCGTCGCGGCACGGGACGCCGGCGTGCGCGCCGCGAAGGTCGGCGCGGTCGTCTCCCCCGTCATGGTCGTGGCCGTCCAGGGCGCCCTCGTCGCCGTGCTGGCCGTCGGCGGCGCGCGCGTGGCGAGCGGGGCGCTCACCGTCGCCGACCTCGTGCAGTTCGTGCTCTACCTCTTCCTGCTCGTGCTGCCGCTCGCCTCCACGCTGCAGGCCTACACGCTGCTGCAGCAGGGCCTCGGGGCGCTCACCCGGATCGAGGAGGTCGTCCGCCTGCCGCTCGAGGACGACGACGGCCCGGCGACCCCGGCGCCCGCCCCGTCGGTGCCCGCCGCCCGCACCGCCCCCCGGGAGGAGGTCGCGGCGCGGCGGCCCGCGGACGCGCCCCTCCTGGAGCTCGAGGGCGTGTCCTTCTCCTACCCCGACGGCACGCCCGTGCTCCACGAGGTGGACCTCGTCGTCCCGCGCGGCAGCCGGACGGCGCTCGTCGGCCCGTCCGGGGCCGGGAAGTCCACGCTGCTCGCGCTGGTCGAGCGGTTCCACGACGTCTCCGCCGGGGCGCTGCGCCTGGGCGGCGTCGACGTGCGCGGGCTGCCGCGCGCCGCCGTCCGCTCGCGCCTGGGCTACGTGGAGCAGGACGCGCCCGTCCTCGCGGGCACCCTCGCCGACAACCTGCGCCTGGCCGCCCCCGCGGCGACCGGGGACGACCTGCGCCGGGTGCTGGCCGCCGTGAACCTCACCGCGCTCGTCGACCGCTCGCCCGAGGGCCTCGACGCCCAGGTGGGCGAGGACGGCGTCCGGCTCTCCGGCGGTGAGCGGCAGCGCCTCGCCATCGCCCGCTCGCTCCTGGCGCGTCCCGAGCTGCTCCTGCTCGACGAGCCGACGGCGAGCCTGGACGCCCGCAACGAGGAGTCGCTGCGCGCGGCGCTGGCCGCGGCCGCCCGCGAGAGCACGCTGCTCGTCGTCGCGCACCGGCTCTCGACGGTGGTCGACTCCGACCAGATCGTGGTGCTGGAGGCGGGGCGCGTGGTCGGGACGGGCACCCACGAGGAGCTGCTCGACGCGTCCCCGCTCTACCGGGGGCTGGCTGCGGCGCAGCTGCTCGTCGCCCGCTGACGCCTGGGGCCTTCCCGGCGTCCGGCCGGGGACCGCCGGTCTCCCGGGGTGGGACGAGGTGAGGACCCCCCGCGCACCCGCCAGAGCCCGCCTGCCCTTGCTGCCTTCCGGCCCTGGGGGAGTTCAGCAGGGTGACGCCGCGCGAGGGGCCACCTCCACTGTAGGGGACGGCCGGGTGGGCGCGGCCCCGCCGTCGCGGCGCGCGGGGCGGGCGGCCGAGAGGGCCGTCGAGGGGCGGCACGGGGCGGCACCCGTCTCCGCTACCCTCGTCCGCGGAGGATTCGCCTAGTGGCCTATGGCGCACGCTTGGAAAGCGTGTTGGGGAGACCCTCGGGGGTTCGAATCCCCCATCCTCCGCCGCCGGCCGACGCGCTCGGCCCCGCAGGCCCCGTCCGACCCGGGCGGGGCCTGCGGCGTCCCGGGGTGCCGCCCGGGTGCCGGGGGCCCGCCGGGGGCCGCACCGCCGCGCCTGCGCACCGTTGTCGGACCCTCGTGGCACCGTCGGGACATGGCCACCACCACCGCGCGTCGAGCCGCGCTCGCCACGCCGCCCGCCCGCCTCGCGCCGACGTCCGTGCTGGACGACATCGACTGCTCCGTCTGCGGGCGCGCCGTCCCGCACGAGCTGGTCGAGTGCGTCGACGGCCACGGCGAGGACTGCCCCGACCGGGTCTGCACCGACTGCGGCAGCGTCCTCGTCGTCGGGTCGGCACCGGCGCTGCGCCGGACCGCCTGACGCGCCGGACCCGGTCGTCCCGCCGGTCGGGCCGTCCGGCGCCCTAGGCTGGCCGGATGATCTTCCGGGCCGCGGACGAGGAGCCGCCCCGCGACGACGTGACCCCCGACGCGCCCCGGGAGACCTGACATGGCCGACGGCTACCTGCCCCGGGACCCGGCCCGCCCGCCGGACGCGGACGCCGAGGCGGCGGCCCTGGCTGCCGCCGAGCGGCGGCGACGGCACAAGCGCGCGCGGCAGAGCCTCGTCTTCGTGGCCCTGTTCCTCGTCGTCCTCGGCATCGGGATCGGCGCCGCCGGCGTGAACCAGGGGTGGTGGGCCGGGCCGTTCGCGGTCGACGAGGAGCCCTCGGCCGGCCCCTCCGCCGCGGCCTGCCCCACCCCCACCACCGTGCCGGTCGACGCCGCCGGCGTCGACGTCTCGGTCCTGAACTCCACCGACCAGCAGGGCCTCGCGGGCGGCGTCGCCGACGAGCTGAGGGCCCGGGACGTCGCGGTCGGCGCCGTCGCCAACGCCCCGGAGGGGACCACGGTGGACGGGAGCGCGCAGATCCGCTTCGGCCCCGAGGGACGGCGCTCGGCGCTGGGCCTGGCGAGCATCACGCCCGGCGCCGAGCTCGTGCAGGACGACCAGCGCGCCGGCGCAGCCGTCGACCTCGTCCTCGGCGCGTCCTTCTCGGGGCTCGCGCCGGCGGACACGCCGCTCACGGCGACCGTCGAGCCCGACCCCGCGTCGCTGCCGGCGGGGTGCGCCTCGGCCGCCCCGACGACGGGCGCCCCGACGACGCCGGCGCCGTGACCCCTCCCCCCGAGGACGCCGGCACCACACCCCCGCCCGGCGGGGGCGACGACCCCCGGACCGGTGGCGGTGACGCGGCGTCGCCGACGACCGGACGCGCTCGCGACCTCGTCCGCGGACGGCGCCGGGCACCGCGACGGCCGGACCCGGGCGGCCGTCGCCACCACATGGGCGACGTGCCCGACCGCATGCCCGTGCTGCGCCCCGACGGCTCGCAGGGGACCACGCGCACCTCCGTGGTCCAGCTGACGGCGGCCACCCCGTACCGGCTGCACGCGCTCGAGGCCGAGCTCGACGCCGAGATGCGCGACCTCGCCGGGCAGGGCCGCTACGAGGAGGCCGCCTGGGCCCGCGACGAGCTGGCCGCCGTACGGGGCGAGCTGGAGCGACGCGGCGGCGGGCAGCCGTAGCCGGCCGTCGCACTGTCCGTCGTGGCCGCAGCTCGTGGCGGGGTCGCGGCACCGACCGGGGCCGACGTCGTCCCCGCGGTGACGGGCTCTCACCCGGCCGGGGACGAGCGCGCTCGTCCGTCGAGCACCGCGGTGAGCAGCGGCAGCGCGGCCACCAGCTCCTCCCGTCGCGGGGCCGCCCAGCCGACGACGACGCCGGCCCGCGGCGACACCAGGCAGCTCTCGGCCAGCCCGGAGAGGGCGATGCCGGCCCTGCGGGCCGACGACACGACGTCCTCCTCCTCGGAGCGGGAGGGCAGGGGCACCACGAGGTGTGCGCCGGCGGCGTCGCCGACCGGCTCCCGACCCGCCGCCACCACGGCCGCACGCACCAGCTCTCGGCGGCCGGACAGCTCTCGCCGCAGCCGCCGCAGGTGGCGCGCGAGGTCCCCGCTCGCCGCCATCGACGCGAGCACGCGCTGCCCCGCGCGCGGCGGCCTCGTGCCGGTCGTCGTGCGGACCTCGAGCAGCGCGTCCCGGAGCGGGGCCGGGGCCACGAGCCACCCCGCACCGAGGGTCGGGCTCACGGTCTTGGACGTCGTCCCGAGGTGCACGACCACGTCCGGGGCGAGGGACGCGAGCAGCGGCAGCGGGGCGACGTCGTAGCGGAGCTCGCCGTCGTAGTCGTCCTCGAGGACGACGAAGCCCTCGGCGCGGGCCCGCTCCACCAGGAGCGCACGGCGCACCACCGGCATCCGTCCGCCCGTCGGGAACTGGTGCGCGGGCGTGCAGCACACCGCCGCGACGCCCGCGGGGACGGCCCCGACCACGAGACCGTCGTCGTCGACGGGCACGGGGACCGGGACGAGCCCCGCGGCACGCAGCGCCGCGACGGCGCGCCGGTACCCCGGGTCCTCGACGGCGACGCGGGCGCCGGCCGGCAGGAGGGCCGCGACCTCGGCGACGGCCGCCGACGTCCCGGTCGTCGCCAGCACGTCGTCCGCGCCGACGACGAGGCCGCGGTGGCGCAGCAGGTCCCCGGCGACGGCCGCGCGGAAGGCGAGGTCACCGCGCGCGTCCGGCCGGGCGTCGGGCGGCCGGTCACCGGCGGCTCGCCAGGCGCGGCGCCACGCCGCCCGGTCGAGGACCTCCGCGCAGGGCGCACCGGCGCGCAGGTCCACGAGCGGGACCACGCCGCCGGTCGGCGCCCGTGGCACCCGGACCTCCTGCGGCGGGACCCGCACGGGCGCCGGGTGCCGCACGACGAAGGTCCCCACCCCACGACGCCCCTGCACCCAGCCCTCGGCCAGGAGCTGGTCGTACGCCGCCGCCGTCACGGTGCGGCTGACGCCGAGCGCCCGGGCCAGCTCCCGTGTGGAGGGCAGGCGCTCACCGGCCGCGAGCGTCCCGGCCACGGCGGCGTCCCGCAGGCCGGTGGCCACCTGGACGGGCAGCGGCGCGGCGGCGGTGCGGTCGACGGCGATCGGCGGGACCTCCACGCGCACTCCCCCGTGGCGAGTCGGGTGGCCTGCTCGGAGGCGGCCGTCCTGGCCCTCGCAGGATGCCACTGCGCCCGTCGAGGCTGGCGGCATGACCGAGCGCCCGCCTGCCCACGCCCCCTCGACCCCGCCCGCCCCCGGCGCGGACGCCCCGCTGCAGCCGACCGAGCGCTCGACCGTCCGGCGGGGCGCCCGGCGCGCCCGGACGGAGCGCGCCGACCTGCACGCCGTCCTGGACGCCGGTCTGGTGAGCCACCTCGGCGTGGTCGTCGACGGCGCCCCGCGCGTCCTGCCCACCGGCTACGGCCGGGTCGGCGACGTGCTGTACCTGCACGGCTCCACCGGCGCGCGCTCGCTGCGGGAGGCCGACGGCACGCAGGTGTGCCTCACCGTCACGCTCGTCGACGGCGTCGTCCACGCCCGCTCGGCCTTCCACCACTCGATGAACTACCGGTCCGCCGTCGTCCACGGCGCCGCGCGCGCCGTCACGGACCCGCAGGAGAAGGAGGCGGGGCTGCGCGCGCTCACGGAGCACCTGGCCCCCGGGTCGTGGGACGCGACCCGGCGCCCCGACCGCCGGGAGCTCGCCGCGACGGCGGTCCTGGCGCTCGACCTCGCCGAGGCGGCCGTCAAGGTGCGCACCGGCGGGCCGGTCGACGACCCCGACGACATCGCCGCGGCCGGGGACCGCGTGTGGGCGGGCGTCCTCCCCCTCGTCACCGGGTGGGGGACGCCGGTGCCGAGCGGCGACCTGCCCGTCGGCGTCCCGGTCCCGGCGCACGTGCTGCGCCGCGCGACGGGCGGGAGCACGGAGGCGACGAGGTCGTGACGCACCAGGGGCGGCCGTCCTGCTGGACGG